>NZ_CP025546.1:5200701-5506624 GCF_003614435.1 Mycobacterium paragordonae | reverse complement strand
AAACGACGGGGCTCATGCGCGACATGACCGAAAGATTGGGCTTTGATACAGATTTGGCCGCCGCGTATCGGCGGGCGCACGAGTCGTATCTGGCCGAGCGGGACGCGATCGAATCGTTGGGCACCACTTTTTCCGGCGGCGGCATGCCGGACCGGGTCAAATGCCTGCACGTGCTGATCGCGCACTCGCTGGCCAAGGGGCCAGGGGTTAATCCCTTCGGTGACGAGGCGTTGGCGCTGCTGACCGCCGAGGACGGCGCTGCGGCTTCTTTGATTGGGAGGCAATGGCTTTGACGCGACTTGCCGGGATCGACTGCGGAACCAACTCGATTCGGTTACTGATCGCCGACGTCGAGGGGGAGCGGTTGCGCGATGTCCATCGGGAGATGCGCATTGTGCGGCTGGGTCAAGGTGTCGACGCAACGGGTGAGTTCGCGGCGGAGGCGATCGCCCGAACCCGAGCCGCGTTGGTTGACTATGCCGAATTGCTGCGCGTGCACGATGTTTCGCGGGTGCGGATGGTCGCGACTTCGGCGACGCGGGATGCTGCCAATCGCGATGTTTTCTTTGCGATGACTGCCGAGGTGCTGGGGGCGGTGATCCCGGGGTCGGTCGCCGAGGTTATTACGGGCGCCGAGGAGGCTGGTCTGTCATTCCGGGGTGCGGTCGGCGAGTTGGACAGTGCCGGTGCGCCTTTCGTCGTCGTGGACCTGGGTGGGGGTTCGACGGAGATCGTGGTCGGCAAGGCAGCCGGAGAGATCGCGGCGAGCTACTCGGCCGACATCGGATGTGTGCGTTTGACCGAACGGTGTCTGCACTCGGACCCACCATCTGAGGATGAAGTGGCCGCGGCCCGCGACGTGGTGCGCGAGCGGCTGGACGTCGCGTTGCGCGCGGTGCCGGTGGACGGGGCGCGGACCTGGGTCGGGCTGGCCGGGACGATGACAACGCTGTCGGCGCTGGCGCAGGGTCTGAGTCGCTATGATGCTGCGGCGATTCACCTTTCGCGGGTGCCGTTCAGTGAGCTGCTCGGGGTGTGTGAGCGGTTGATTGGGATGACCCGGGCCGAGCGGGCCGCGCTGGGGCCCATGCATGAGGGTCGGGTTGACGTGATCGGCGGCGGCGCCATCGTGGTTCAGGAGTTGGCGCGGGAATTGGGTTCGCGGGCCGGCATTTCGGAGTTGGTGGTCAGTGAGCACGACATCCTGGACGGGATCGTGCTCTCGATCGCGTAGTCACAAGCGTCGCCGTGGGGAAGTCGAGTGGATGTTTGCCCACCTCTCCGCGACAGGTGATTGGCGCGCTGCCCGTGGATGGGTGCGCATCGCCTGCTCCTCACCAGACCCTGGAAAGGCGGGCGAAGACATTACGAACTTTTCTAGGGGCCGAAGTGACCGACGTGATTGACGCTGGGGTGTCCCTGCCGCGCATGGCGATTGCGGCCCCTTGTCGCGGAAAGGCGGGCAAAGGCAATGCGAACTTTTCCAGGGGCTGAAGTGACCGATGTGACTACCATGGAAAAGCGATCAACCTGCCGGACGCAGCCACGGCGGACTCACTCCTCGAAGCGGTAACCCATACCGGACTCGGTCAGCAAGTGCCGGGGGTGCGACGGGTCATCCTCGAGCTTACGTCGCAGCTGCGCCAAATAGACACGGAGATAATGGGTTTCGGTCGCATATCCGGGCCCCCACACTTCCTTCAGCAGTTCCTCGCGGCCGACCAGCTTGCCACGATTGCGGGCCAGCACCTCCAGCATCCCCCACTCGGTCGGCGTCAGGTGCACCTCCGCACCATTCTTCACGACCTTCTTCGCCGCTAAATCGATCGTGAAAGCCGACGTCTCGATAACCGGCTGATCGATCTCGGACGCCGCCGTGTTGCGGCGCACCGCCGCGCGTAACCGGGCCAGAAACTCGTCCATACCAAAGGGTTTCGTCACATAGTCGTCGGCCCCGGCATCCAGCGCCTCCACCTTGTCCGCGGAATCGCTGCGCGCCGACAGCACGATCACCGGCGCCGAAAGCCACCCGCGCAACCCGCCCAGCACCTCGATACCCGAGATGTCCGGCAACCCCAGGTCCAGGATCACGACGTCGGGCGGGTGCTCGGCAGCGGCGCGCAACGCGCCGGCACCGGTCGAGGCGGTCGTGACCTCGTACCCGCGCACCGTCAAATTGATCTTCAGAGCCCGCAGAATGTGCGGCTCGTCGTCTATCACCAGTACCCGCGTCATGGCGCCCCCAGCTCCACCACGATGGTAAGCCCGCCACCGGGAGTGTCACCGGCCGAGATCGTTCCGCCCATCGCCTCAACGAAGCCCCGCGCCACCGACATACCCAGGCCGACACCGGTGGTGTTGTCGTGATCGCCGAGCCGCTGGAACGCCTCGAAGATCTGCTCCTCGGCGCCGTGGGGGATGCCGGGACCCTCGTCGATGACATTGATCAGCACCCGATCGCCGACCCGGCCCGCGTTCACCCGCACCACGCAGTCGGGCGCATAACGCAGGGCGTTGTCGATCAGGTTGGCCAGCACCCGTTCCAGCAGGCCGGCATCGGCCATCGCCACCGCGTCGCCGACGTCGACTTTGACGCGGTCGATCGCCGAACGGAAGAAGCCGGTAGCGCCCTGCCCGATGCTGACCAGCGCCCGCTGCACCACCTCCTCCAGATACACCCGCTGCAGATTCGGGTGGACCACACCGGCCGCCAACCGCGACGAATCGAGCAGGTTGCCCACCAGCGCGGTCAACGAATCGATGGACTCCTCGATCGTCGCCAGCAGTTCGGCGGTGTCTTCGGCGGAGAAGGCGACATCTCCTGCGCGCAGGCTGGACACCGCAACCTTGGCCGCCGCCAACGGCGTTCGCAGATCGTGGCTGACCGCCGACAACAATGAGCGACGCAGCTCGTCGGCCCGGACGATCGCCTCGGCGCGGCTGGCTTCGGCGGCGAGTTCACTTTGCTTGATCAGACCCGCCGCCTGTGTCGCCACGGCATGGAGCACGCGGCGATCCCGCGCGGAAAGCCGGCGACCCCCCAGCAGCATCCAGAACTCGTCGTCGCCAACCTCGATCGCGGTATCGGCGGAATCGACGGTGGCACAGGCATCCTTGCCCACCGACGCGACCACACGGCTTCGCGGGCGCCCGTCGACGGTGTCTTCGCGCAACATGCTCACGGCGCGCTGCGAGTACGTCTCGCGCACTCGCTCCAGCAACGTGTCCAGGTCCGCGCCGCGCAACACCGACCCGGCGAACAACGTCAGCAATTCGGCTTCCTGGGAAGCACGGCGTGCCTCGCGCGACCGTTTGGCCGCCCCATCGACCAGCACCGCGACCGCCACCGCAATCAATAGCAGCACCAGTTCGGTGACCGCACTGTTCGGCTCCGCGATCGTGAAGCTGTGACGTGGCGTGATCAAGAAGTAGTTCAACAGCAGGCCGGATAACACCG
The DNA here is from genome assembly GCF_003614435.1 of Mycobacterium paragordonae. Lineage (NCBI taxonomy): Bacteria > Bacillati > Actinomycetota > Actinomycetes > Mycobacteriales > Mycobacteriaceae > Mycobacterium > Mycobacterium paragordonae. The sequence goes on along the minus strand of NZ_CP025546.1, from coordinate 5,503,167 downwards.
CTGAAAGCACCGCGGGCGCAACGCCTCCCAGTAGACCCACCAGCAGCACACCGACGAAGAACAGCGCGCTTTCTCCGCCGTTGTCCAGATACCGGTCCAGCCACGCCACCGTGCCAAAGCAGATCAGCGACGGGACGATCGCGGCCGCCAGCCAGGACGCGACCCGGCGCTCACGCCGCGAAATCGATGAGGTGCGAAGTCCGCGTTTGGATTCCTCGTGGGTCACCATGTGCACGTCGATCTTGCCGGAATGCTCGACGATGGCCGGGCCGATGCCCTCATCGAAGATGCGTGCCCACCGCGGCCGCCGGGAGGTGCCGACCACCAGTTGGGTCGCGTTCATCTCGCGCGCGAAATCCAGCAGCGCGCTGGGCACGTCGTCGCCGACGACGGTGTGCAGGGAGGCGTCCAGGCTGTTGGCCAGTTCCCGGATTTTGGCCATCCGGGTCTCGGACAGGCCCGCCAACCCGTCACCGCGCACCACGTGAACCACCATCAACTCGGCGGTGGACTTGGATGCGATTCGGGACGCTCTGCGCACCAATGTCTCCGACTCCGGACCACCCGTGACGGCTACGACGACGCGTTCACGGGCCTCCCACATCGCGGTGATCTTGTTCTCCGCGCGGTACTTGGCCAGCGCCGTGTCGACCTGGTCGGCCAGCCACAGCAGCGCCAATTCCCGCAGGGCAGTGAGGTTTCCGGGACGGAAATAGTTGGACAGTGCCGCGTCGATCCGTTCCGAGGTGTAGACGTTGCCATGAGAAAGTCTGCGGCGCAACGCTTCCGGGGTGATATCGATCAGCTCGACCTGCGACGCCTGCCGGACGATCGAGTCGGGGATGGTCTCCTTCTGCTCGATGCCGGTGATCTGGGCGACGACGTCGTTCAAGCTCTCCAGGTGCTGGATGTTCACCGTGGAGATCACCGTGATGCCGGCGTCGAGCAATTCTTCGACATCCTGCCAGCGCTTGGCGTTCTTGCTGCCCGGTGTGTTGGTGTGGGCAAGCTCGTCGACCAGCACCACGTGCGGATGGCGCGCCAGTACGGCTGGCACGTCGAGTTCGGGGAAACTGCCGCCCCGGTATTCGATGAGCCGCGGCGGAATGGTTTCTATGCCGGTAAGCAGCTCAGCGGTTTTCGCGCGGCCGTGGGTTTCGATGACTGCCGCGACGACGTCGGTGCCGCGCTCCAGGCGCCGATGGGCCTCGCCGAGCATCGCGTAGGTCTTGCCGACTCCTGGCGCGGCGCCGAGATAGATGCGCAGCTCACCACGCTTGGTCCGGTGCTCGCCGAGGTTGACGTCGGTCACGTCAACCATCATCCCTCCGCGACCCTAGCCGGTGACCGGGTATCGGCGGTCGAGTTGCAGGTTGAGCTGCAGGACGTTGACAGAAGGTTCCCCGATGAAGCCGAGCACGCGCCCGGTTCGGTACTGGGCCAGCACGTCCCGCACCTGCTCCGGGCTGACGTGGCGGGCTTTGGCCACCCGCGCCACCTGAAGGTTGGCGTAGGCCACCGAGATATCCGGGTCCAGTCCGCTGCCGCTGGCGCTCACCGCATCGGCGGGCACGACGGGGTCGGCGGGCGCGGCCCCGCGAATCGGCACCATCTGGCCGATCGAGTAGTCCTCGCCTTTTTTGGCGCACTCCACCCGCACACCCTCATAGCTGGTCAGGAAGGGCGCCGACGTCGTCTCGCAGGGCTCGTTGACGCTGATGACCCGGGTGGGATGGATGACGGCCCCGCGCGCATCGCGGGGGCCGATCACCGCCAGCACCGCCCCGACGCCACCACCGGTGCAGAACGGACGTGACCCGTCCACTGCTTCGAGCTTGCCAATAGCCACGCTGCGCGAGCACACCTGATTGAGCAGGCTCATGCTCTCCGGTCCGAGGTTGCTCGCTCCGGTGGACAGCGGGTCGTACCCGTTACCGGCCGCCGACGGACGGCTCTGAAAATACTGCGGCAGCGGGTTGCCGCTGGCGTCGGTGAACAGCTGGCCGATCAGCCGGCTACCCACCGGCTTGCCGCCGACGCTGACGATCGACCCTTCGGCCTTGTCGTGCAGCCCTGGGATCTGCGCCACCAACCAGATGAACAACGGGTAGATCAATCCGGTGATGACGGTCAGCACCAGCAGCGCGCGCACCGCGGCCCAGTGGACCCGAAGAAAACTGGAGAACTTCATGTCAGGACATCCCAGGGACGAATTGGACGATCAAGTCGATCAGCTTGATCCCGATGAACGGGGCGACGATCCCCCCGAGACCGTAGACATACAGGTTGCGGCTCAACAGTTTTGACGCGCTGCTAGGCTTGTAACGCACGCCCCGCAACGACAGCGGGATCAGCAGGACGATGATGATCGCGTTGAAGATCACCGCCGACAGGATCGCCGATTCCGGGCTGTGTAATCGCATCACGTTCAACAGGTCCAGGCCGGGGAACAGGGCGACGAACATCGCCGGAATGATCGCGAAATACTTGGCGATGTCGTTGGCGATCGAGAAGGTCGTCAAAGCGCCCCGGGTGATCAGCAGCTGCTTGCCGATTTCCACGATCTCGATCAGCTTGGTGGGGTCGGAGTCGAGATCCACCATGTTGCCGGCTTCTTTGGCGGCCGAGGTCCCGGTGTTCATCGCCACACCTACGTCGGCCTGGGCCAGCGCCGGCGCGTCGTTGGTGCCGTCACCGGTCATCGCGACCAGCTTGCCGCCTGCCTGCTCCCGCTTGATCAACGCGAGTTTGTCTTCGGGTGTGGCTTCGGCGAGGAAATCGTCGACCCCGGCCTCGTCGGCTATCGCTTTGGCGGTCAACGGATTGTCGCCGGTGATCATGACGGTACGAATACCCATCCGGCGCATCTCGTCGAACCGCTCGCGCATGCCCTGCTTGACGACGTCCTTGAGATGGATGACGCCAAGGACCGATGCTTCGCCGCTGCGACACTCGCCGACAACCAGTGGTGTGCCGCCGCCGGCCGAGACACCGTCGACGATCTCCCCGAGCTGCCTGGGCACCTTACCGCCCTGTGCCCGAACCCATTCCGCGACGGAGCTGGCGGCGCCCTTGCGCAACTGGTGATCGTCGACGTCAACACCGGACATCCGCGTGGCGGCCGAGAACGTCACCCACTGGGCGTGCGCGAGTTCACCCGGAGTGCGCGCACGTAATCCGAAGTGCTCCTTGGCGAAGACGACGACCGAACGGCCCTCCGGTGTTTCGTCGGCGAGGCTGGACAACTGCGCGGCGTCGGCCAACTCCTCCGGCGAGACGCCGTCGACCGGGATGAAGGCGGCGGCCTGACGGTTGCCCAGCGTGATGGTGCCGGTCTTGTCCAGCAGCAGGGTGTTCACGTCGCCCGCGGCCTCGACCGCGCGTCCGGACATCGCCAGCACATTGCGCTGCACCAGCCGATCCATGCCGGCGATGCCGATGGCCGACAGCAGCGCGCCGATGGTGGTGGGGATCAGGCACACCAGCAGCGACACCATGACGATGCCGGTGACGCCACTTCCGTTGAGCGCCTGGGTGTCTGGCACGCCGGGATTGTTCAGCTTGGAGTAGATCGCCAACGGCTGCAGCGTCGTGACGGCGAAGATGAAGATCATCGTCAATGCGGCCAGCAGAATGTTGAGTGCGATCTCGTTCGGCGTCTTCTGCCGGTTGGCGCCCTCGACGAGCGCAATCATGCGGTCGATGAAGCTCTCACCGGGCTTCTGAGTGATCTGGACGATGATCTGGTCGCTCAGCACGGTGGTGCCGCCGGTGACGGCCGAGCGGTCACCACCGGACTCCCGGATCACCGGTGCCGATTCGCCCGTGATCGCCGACTCATCCACGGAGGCAATGCCTTCCACGACGTCGCCGTCGCCCGGGATCACCTGTCCGGCTTCGACGACGACGATGTCGCCCTGTCGCAGCAGCGGGGCCGCGACTTCTTCCTCCACCAGCGGCGAGCCGGGTGTCCACCCGGTGAGGCGCCGCGCCATCGTCTGGGTCTTCGCTTTGCGCAGTGTCTCGGCCTGGGCCTTGCCGCGGCCTTCGGCAACCGCCTCGGCGAGGTTGGCGAACACGACCGTCAGCCACAGCCACACCACGATCAGCCAGGCGAACCAGGTCGGTTCGGCGATCGCCAGCGCGGTAGCCCAGACGGCACCGACCTCGACGATGAACATGACCGGGTTGCGCCACAACGTGCGCGGGTCGAGCTTGCTCAGCGCCTGGGGGGTCGATTTCCACAGCATCGCCGGATCAAGGACGCCGCCGCCGAGCCGCTTGGTGTTCGCGCTCATCAATGGATTCCTTCAGCAAGAGGGCCGAGCGCCAGCATGGGCAGGAACGTGAGCGCCACCAGAATCAAGGTGACACCGGCGACCATTCCGACGAACTGCGGCCGATGGGTGGGCAGCGTGCCCGCCGATTCCGGGGTGGTGCCCTGTTTGGCCAGCGATCCGGCCAGGGCGAGCACCACCACGATGGGCAGGAACCTGCCGAAGAGCATGGCCAGTCCCAAAGCTGTGTTGTACCAGTCGGTGTTGACGCTCAGCCCGGCGAAGGCCGACCCGTTGTTGTTGGCCGCGGAGGTGAACGCGTACAGGATCTCCGAGAGTCCGTGCGGCCCACTGTTGAGCATGCCCGCACGTTCACCCGGCAGCGCCATGGCTATCGCGGTGCCGGTCAGCACGATCAGCGGTGTCACCAGGAAATAGCTTGCGGCGAGCTTGATTTCGCGTGGATTGATCTTCTTGCCCAGGTATTCCGGGGTCCGGCCGACCATCAGCCCGGCGACGAAGACGGTGATCAACGCGAGAATCAACATGCCGTACAGGCCCGAACCGGTGCCGCCGGGGGCGACCTCGCCGAGCTGCATGTTGAACATCGTCATCATGCCGCCCAGGCTGGTGTAGGAGTCGTGGAACGAGTCGACAGCGCCGGTGGAGGTGAGCGTTGTGGCGTCGGCGAACACGGCCGAGTCCGCGACGCCGAACCGCTGCTCGACGCCCTCGGTGGCCGCGCCGAGGGCATTCGGGACGGTGCCGTGGTGCTGCAGCTGGAACCACATCATCAACGACACGCTGACGCCGGCCAGCGTCGTCATGACGGCCGCGATCGCGTAACCCTGCTTCTTGCTGCCGACCATGCGCCCGAAGGTGCGCGGCAGCGAAAAGCTGATCACCAGCAGCAGAAAGATTTCCAGCCAGTTCGTCCACGCGGTGGGATTCTCGAACGGGTGCGCGGAGTTGGCGTTGTAGAAGCCACCGCCGTTGGTGCCCAGCTCTTTGATGACTTCCTGGCTGGCCACCGGGCCGCCGGTGATCGTCTGCTGGGCGCCGCCCAGCGTGGTCACCACCTGATCGTGCAGGTGGAAGTTCTGGATCACCCCGCCCGCGACGAGCAGGATGGCGCCGACGACGGCAATGGGCAGCAGGATGCGCAAGGTGCCGCGGACCAGGTCCACCCAGAAGTTGCCCAGTTCGCCTGTGCGCGTGCGGGCGAACCCGCGCACCAGCGCAATCGCCACCGCCATGCCGACGGCCGCTGAGACGAAGTTCTGCACCGTCAGGCCAGCCATCTGAACCAGATGTCCCTGCGTCGATTCCCCGGAGTAGGCCTGCCAGTTGGTGTTGGTGACGAAGCTGACCGCGGTATTCCAGGCCAGTGCCGGCGTCATCTTCGTGGCGGGGTCGTGCAGGTGTAACGGCAATCCGCCCTGCAGCAGTTGCAAGGCGAACAAGAACAGGATGCTGATTGACGAGAACGCCAGCACGCTGCGGGTGTAGGCGCCCCACGTTTGTTCCGAGCGCGCGTCGACACCGATGAGGCGGTAGATCATTGACTCGACCCGTGAGTCGTTGTCCGAGGAGTAGACCCGGTACATGTAGTCGCCGAACGGTACGTGGACCAATGCCAGTGCCACGACGAGAGCGGCGAGGAAGATGATCCCCGCTATCGTTTGGCTCACTAGAACCTCTCCGGAAACAGCAGCGCGCCAACCATGAACAGCGCGAGAAGGATTGCCAGCACCAGGCCGACGATGTTCTGGTAACTCATAACCGCTCGACCAACTTCTGTGTCAGACCGAGCAGGGCGAACACCGCCACAGTCAGGGCGATGTATGCCAACACGCTCATGGTGCAACTCCGTTCGGCGATAGTCCGTGCAGACAAAAAGGCCTCGTCGAGTCAGCCCCTGGCGCACTACTCGGAGGCAAGGCCAGCCTGACGCTAATTGGCACATCCCAGCTAGGGCCTTTGGTTGACACTTTCCTAACGGCACCGGGGCGCGCCTTTACGGAATATTTACGGCCTCAGCGAAACGATGCGGTGTCGGTCACAGGGGGCGCAGAGCGCACAGTTGGCCCGGGGCCGAAAAAGTCTTGTAAAGGTTTGCGGTCATTACGTATGGATGCTGTTTGGGACCCGGCGCTGTTGGTCGGCCCGGTGTACACCAGTGGGATGCAGATCACGCGATACCGAGTAACCGAACCGGTTCCGCCACAATCGATTAACGAGACGCCGCCCCCATCGCCGGCCCGCGGGCACCTGCTCGACGGCAGCCGTCGGTGGGGCTCGTTCGACGCCGCGGTCGGTCAGTACGGCGTCCGTCGTTATCGCCTGACGATCTACCCACCGGGCACGGGTATCGATGATCGGTATGCAGCCTTGCTGTGGCGGAGCTGGCCGATAGGTGGCGCGGCACTGATGGTGTTGGCGGAGATGCTGCTTGGAGATGTGCTGGCATCAGCCGCCACCGTGCTGGTATTCGCCGCGGGCGTCTACTTGGCCATTGGTGCGCTGCTGTTTGTTCGGGGCGGTCCCGGCCGGGTGCCGGTCAGAAACCTGACAGTTGTCCTGATGCCCAAAAGCGCTGATGTGCAAGAGTTGTGCCGCTACACCTACTGGCGAGCCCTGGTCGACATGCTGACTGACGCCGACCGTCGGCTGGCAGCCGGTGACCTCTCTTTAGTTCAGCACGAGGCGATCTGGTGGCAGGCATACGACCGTCTGGAGGAGTGGTCACGCGTCGTGAAATAGCGGCCCACGGCGTCAGGAGTTCTTCACCCGCGGGCGGGTGATCATCGGGATCCGCACGCGAAAAACCGTTTCGCCGTTGGCGGATTCGGCGCAGACCGTCCCCCCGTGCGCCTTGACGATCGAATTCACGATCGCCAGACCCAGTCCGTGGCCCGCTCCGTTGGAGCGGGCTTTGTCGGCACGGACGAATCGCTCGAACAATCTGGGCAGGACATCGGGGTCGATGTCGGGTCCGTCGTCGGTAACGGTCAATTCGACATAGGGCGCGCTCGGGCCGTCGGGGTCGGCGGACTGATGGCAGGTGATGCCCGTGGTCACCGTAACGTCGGGAGGCGTGTGCACCCAGGCGTTGGTGAGCAGGTTGCTGACGGCCTGATGGAGCCGGGCGTGGTCTCCGGTGACCCACACCGGTTGCTCGGGCAGCTTTTTGACCCACTGGTGCGTCGGTGCCGCGACGGCCGCGTCGTTGACCGCATTCATCACCAGGTTGGTGAAGTCCAGATCTTCGGACTCCAGATCCTGCCCTTCACCGAGGCGGGAGAGCAGCAGCAGTTCGTCGACCAGTGAGGCCATTCGCCGCGCCTCGGACTCGATGCGCGCCAAGGCGTATTCGGTGGTCGGAGGCAGCGCCGAGCTGTCCTGACGGGTCAATTCGGCGTAACCCTGGATAGCCGCCAACGGCGTCCGCAGTTCGTGACTGGCGTCGGTGATGAATTGCCGCATCCGCAAGTCGGATTCGACGCGATGTGCCAGCGCGCTGTCGACGTTGTCGAGCAGTTTGTTGAGGGTGTGCCCGACGATTCCGACCTCGTTGTCGGGGTCGGTGTCTTCGCGCCGGACCCGCACGCTGATCTTGTGGTCTTCGTCGGCCAGAGGCATGGCGGCGACCTCAGCGGCCGTCGCGGCCACGCGGCTCAGCGGGCGTAGGGCGTAACCCACCACCCAGGCGGTCAGCGCGGCCGTGATCACCAACGCGGTGGCCACCAGCAGAGCGGTGGTGAGTTGCTTGCGGGCGATGATCTGGTCGGCGAGGCTCAGGGAAACCCCGACCACCAGCCGGTCGGACCCGGCGGTGCGGCTGTCGACCTGATGCGGGCCGAGGCTGCCCAGGTTCTCGACCCGGGACGGGCCGTCGGTCCACGACTGCGCTTCGATGGCCCGGACGACGTCGGGTGGCGCGGGCCGCGGTTCATCCTCGGAAAAGACCGCCGAGGCAACGACTTTGCCGTCGCGGACAACGGCGATCAGGTTTCCGGGTGTCTGCCCGGTGAACTCTAGCAGGGCCTCGGAGACGGGCGGGTTTCCTTTGTGGATCGAGGTGTGTTCGCCGTTGCGGTACCGGCCGTAAGCGTGCGTGAACGCGTGCATCGACTCGGCGACTTCGGCGTCGTTCATCGCGGTGACGTAGCCACGCAGGGTCAGCACCGAGACGACGCCGACCGCCACCAACACGAGTGTCACCACCGTCAGTACGCCCAGCAACAGCTGCCGGCGCAAAGAACGGGGGAGCCACCGCGGGATTTGGCGGTCCCCCGTCATGCCAAGCTCATTCCGGTGGTCGGAGCATGTATCCAATGCCACGGACGGTGTGGATCATCGGCTCTCTATCGGCGTCGATCTTCTTTCTCAAGTAAGAAATGTACAGGTCGACGATGCTGGTGCGGCCGGCGAAGTCGTAGTTCCACACGCGGTCCAGGATCTCGGTGCGGCTGAGCGCGCGTCGCGGATTGCGCATCAGGAACCGGAGCAATTCGAACTCGGTCGACGACAGCGACATCGGGGTGCCGCCACGGGTGACCTCCCGGCTGGCCGCGTCCAGCTTGAGGTCGCCCACCTTGAGGGACTCGTCGGCGGGCGGGGCCAGGTGGCTGGAACGCCGCAGCAGGCCGCGTAGCCGGGCCACCAGCTCCTCGAGGCTGAACGGCTTGGTCATGTAGTCGTCGGCGCCGGCGGTGAGACCGGTGACTCGGTCCATCACCGAGTCGCGCGCGGTGAGGAACAGGGTGGGCGTGTAGGACTCGGATTCCCGGACCCGCTGCAGGATCTGCAGGCCGTCCACGTCGGGCAGCATGATGTCCAGGACCAGCACGTCGGGGTTGATTCGGTCGAACTTGGCGATGGCCTCGCGCCCGTTGTGGGCGATCTCAACGTCCCAGCCCTCGTAGTGCAGCGCCATCTTGACCAGATTGGTCAGGGCCGGTTCGTCGTCGACCAGCAACACCCGGATCGGTGAACCGTCAGCCCGGTTAATCCGGGGCAACTGCCCCAGAATCGCCTGCCGTGGACGTTGGCTACGCGCGTATCCCTGCATTGCGGTCATATTGGATCATTCTTTCAACCACACATATGGTTGTCACGGTCTTCATAGAAACCTCAAATGTAATGATACCGGGCAACCGTGTCCGAGCGTCGGTCGCGGGTGGGCCGGTGACACTCGGCTACCCGTCGTCAGCTCGTATTGCGGACAGCAAAAGATCTGTGGCACAACCTGATTAGTCGTAACGGCGCACGAGGTGCAGGCTGACCGGGTATCGGGGGAGGGGGCTCAGCGAGCAAATCGCCGGCGCCGTGTGCCGACGCCTATTCCTGTGGACGACATGGTGGCAGCCGGGTCCTCAGCGCGGATGTCCGCCGACTGTTCTGCCCGTGGCCGGATGTGGTGTGCGGGCCCGCGCAACGGCGGTACCCGCTGTCCTCGACTATCGAAACAGTGCCCGCTGGCAAACGATGGGCGAGCGGGCGGGCAGCCCAGAAACGACGTGGCCGCACACCTTGACGGTGTGCGGCCACGCCGTTGATGAAAGCTGTGTCAGGCCCAGCTGGACCCGACGGCGCTGTCGGTCTGCGCCATGTTGTTGCCGGCGCTCTGGACCTTCTGGCCGTGGGCGTTGGCCTGCTCGTAGATCACCTGGAAGTTGCGGCCCAACTGGGCGATGAACTCCTGGCAAGCCACCGAACCGGCGCCGCCCCAGAAGTCACCGGCAGCCAGCACATCGCGAACGATGGACTGGTGCTCGGCCTCCAAGTTCGCGGCCTGTGCGCGGATGAGCGCACCGTGGGCGTCGACGTCGCCGAACTGGTAATTGATCGTCATTTTTCGAAGTCCTTTCCTGGGTCCCGTACTTAGCTGCCGAGGATCTGCTGGGAGGCCTGCTCTTGCTGCTCGTAGTTGTTCGCGTCGCGGATCAGTCCGTCACGAACGCCGTGCAGCATGTTGACGATGTTGCGGAAGGCCGTGTTCATCTGGCCCATGGTGTCCAGCGAGGTGGCCGAGGCCAGACCGCTCCAGCCGGCGCCGGCGATGTTCTGCGAGGACGCCCACATGCGACGGGCCTCGTCCTCGACGGTCTGAGCGTGGGTCTCGAACCGGCCCGCCATGTCGCGCATCGCGTGCGGGTCGGTCATGAAACGTGCTGCCATAGTGCGTCTCCTATCTCGTAGTTGATCGTGCTTGTGCTTGCCGTCCAGCGGTAGAGACTACGGCTCGGCGGCTGATTGCTGGCCTAAACGAGTGACTTGTCCCCCCTTTTTTCTGACGTCACACAACGACCTGCTTGGGCATGACGATCGGCTTGAAGCCGTACCGCGGCCCGGCGTAGGCGCCGGCGCCCTTGGCGGCCGCGGCCATGCCAGGCATGCCGGCCATCATTCCCGGAGCCGCGCCTTCCTCGGGGACGGTCCAGCCGCTGCCCGCCAGCGCGGTTCCGGCCGCCTGCGCCACCGGAGCAGCGCCGGCCCAGCTGGCCGGCACCGACAGGCTCCCGACGAGGGACGCCTCGCCCAGGGCGCCCGCGGCTCCCACCTCGCTGGCCAGGCCGGCGGCCGCGCCCTCGGCCGCGGCCGCCGCCGGGGCGGCCGCCTCCGCGGCTGCGGCCGCGATGTTGGCGTCGATCGTGTGACCGGCGAAGATGCCGTTCGGGATGGCGGCGAACATGAACCACGACGCCGTGACACCGACCTGCTGGATGCCGTTGAAGATCAGCGGGGTGCCAAGGAAGCCGTCCAACGCGGTGAGCGCTTCCTGCACGGGGACAGGCAAGGCATTGAACAGGCCAGTCCCGATCGAGGAGGTGCCGAGGGTCAGGTTGGACAACTCGCTCTGCAGGCCGGTGACGATGTCGCCCAAGGAGGCGGCGGGACCAACGGCCTGGGCAGCAGACACAGCGGCGGCCTGGGCGCCCGCGCCACCCGGGTTGGTGGTCTGTGTCGCCGGCACCAGTGGCTCAAGAACCGCTGCTGCTGCCGCGCCGGCCTGGTAGGTGGTCATCGCGACAACGTCCTGGACCCACATTTCCATGTACTGGGCCTCGGTCGCCATGATCGCCGGCGTGTTGATGCCCAGGAAGTTGGTGGCCACCAGCGCGGCGAGCAATGCCCGGTTGGCCGCGATCACCGGCGGCGGCACCGTCGCGGTGAACGCCGCCTCATAGGCGGCCGCCGATGCGGCGGCCTGGATGCCCGCCTGCTCGGCGGCTGTCGCCGTCGTGGTCAGCCATTCCACGTAGGGCTGGGCGGCAGCGGCCGCCGACGCCGACCCGGCACCGGTCCACTGCTCGGTGGTCAGCGAGGTGATGATCGACTCGTACTGTGCGGCTGTGGTGCTCAGCTCGGAGGCCAGGTTGTTCCAGGCTGCCGCGGCAGCCATGAACGGTCCGGCGCCCGCGCCGCTGTACATGAGCCCGGAGTTCACCTCAGGGGGGAAACCTGCGTAAGACATTTGCTATCCCGTCTCTCTTGGCTTGTTGGTGGTCGCTGGTGGATTCGGTGGCTTAGACGGCAGTCAGTTTCGGCATGACGATCGGCTTCACGCCGTAGCGCGGTGCCCCGAAGCCGGCGCTGTTGCGTGCAGCCGAGGCCAGGCCCGGAACACCGGGGTAGATGCCCCCGGCGCCGGCCGCCGGGGCGGCCGTGATGCTGGCACCGGACAGCGCGGACGGTGCCGTGCTGGACACCAGCGTGGTTCCGGCGGCCCAGCTCGGCGGGGCCGACATCGCGCCGACCAGCGTCGAGTTTCCGACGCTGGCAGCCACCGGACCCACAGCACCACCGGCGCCGGTGAGACCGCCTTCGATTGCCGCACCTTCGACCGCGGCGTCGGCCGCGATGTCTTCGGGGACACCGAAGCCCTCGGGGAACAGGCCACCGCTGGTCAGACCCAGCATGTTCGAGGAGGCCGAGGCGAAGTTACCGATCTCGTAGCTCCCGATGTTGGCCATGTTGCCCGACAAGCTGAACGGCTGCCCGCCGACGCTGGTAACGGGGCCACCGAGCAGCGTGGATATCTGGTTGACGAAGTCGTCAATCGGCGAAGAGGCGGCCGTAGCTGCCGCGGACCCCGTGCCGGAACTCAACGTTGCCGCGGCTGCGTTGGCCGCCTCGGATGACTCGTACGTGCCGCTGCTGAGGCCCAGGGTCTGCACAAACTGCTCTTGCATCGCCTGCGCTTCGGCAGCGATCTGCTGATACAGCGCGCCGTACGCGGTGAAGATGCCGGATTGGATGAGCGAGACCTGGTCGGCGGCCGCCGGCGCGATCGCGGTGGTCGGGGCCGCGGCACCGGCGTTCTGCGCCGCGAGTGCACTGCCGATCGCTCCCAACTGCGCCGCCGCGGCGGCCAATTCTGCGGGCACTGCTGTCAGGAATGACATCTATTGCTCCTTATGGTGTGAAGACATGGCGACCGTTGAATCCCCTGGTCGCCCCTGTGTGTTTGCGTACCGGCCCCTGTGCGTTGGCGTAACGCTAACTAGCCCGAGCTCCACAGTTATGGTCGAAAAGCGCAGCGTGACGGACGTTTACGGCTTCTTAACGAGGGCGCTCGCAGTTTTAACAAGCTCTTGGCGGGCGATACGGCCGCGTCATCTTGCCCATGGGGTCTGGGGCCATCTTTGGGCGCGCGGCGCGCGATCCTACATAGGAAGCGGCTGTCGCGCACGCTAGCGTTTCGGGGTATGCAGCGTCCCGGATCTAGCCTGCGCGCGCTAGATTCGCCACTGTTTATCGTGCAAGCCCCCATAGCCCAATTGGCAGAGGCAGCGGACTTAAAATCCGCCAAGTGTCGGTTCGAGTCCGACTGGGGGCACAGCGTTTTGGCTGGTGAAACCAACGTTTAGCCATGCAGGACGTGATCGGCAAGGCGAAGCACGCCTGCCCGCGTCAGGCTATGCGGGCGCGCCGCGTTCGCGTTCGCGCCGATGCTCAGTCCTCAGACGCTCCGCAAGCGCTGCTCGTTCCTCGGCGAAGCGCTTGGTTTCCTCCGCCGTGAACTCCCACCACATTTTGGTTTGCTCCGGCGTCCAGCTGTCCTCGGGAAGGTCGGCGTCGATGTTTTGGTTTTCCTCCAAGAAGGCGCGGTACAGTTCGCCCATTCTCTGGGTGTGCCGGCCCCGCAGCTGGGCCATCTCCGGACTAATCCGTGCCATAGCTCAACCCCTTATCGCTGAGCGGGAAGACCCCATACCAATTGGATCCTGCCATCAGGGTACGTCCGAGGTCGGGATCTTTGCCGCTCAGCCGAGCAAGCTCATTCGGTGTTGGCCAGTCCTGACCTGGGTCGTTTTCGTCGAGGCGATCCGCTATCCGGCTGAGTACGCGCTTGTCCTCCTCGGCGACCGTGTGATCGTCGATGAGTTCGCTGATGCGTGCCCGGATGTCGGAGAACGAGGCCCACAACTCGCGCGGATCCCAATCGAAGCCTCTCCGCGCCCAGGCATACCCGCCGTTTTGCAGCGCCGCGTGGACCTTTATCACGTCCACCTCCGACCTTCGGTAGTAAATCTCAAGTTCGTCGTACAGCGCGGTGGCGAAACCCCGCCCCTGGGCCGCAGGGCGCAGCGCCAAGTAGTCGTTGCTGACGATCAAGTAGTCGTACCCATCGCGGGCGAACGTCCGCGTGCTCTGGCCAACCACCGCAGCTGGTCCGTCGCAAACAACTCCGTCGATCGTGGCCTCCTGGTAGTAACCGGCGCTTCCGGTCCACTCCACCGCGAACGGCCCGTAGACACCCGACAAGTCGTCGGCCAGTTCGATCACCGGCGTCGTGTTGTGCGGAGGAAGGGCCAACGTGTCGACGATATGGTCGAGACGGTCGGCGTATTTCGATTCCGCCTTGCGACTCCCGCGCGGGAGCTGGCGGTACGCCTGACGGCCAGGCGGGGACATTACTGCAGCCCCGCGTTCGGTGCCTGCCCCTTGGGGTTCGGGTACATGTCGGTATCGTGCGCCCGGCCGGGGTTTATGTGAAGTCACCCCTGTTGGGAATTACCTGCTAATTTTCGGACCGCATCCGACGGAGACAAGCATGGACGGGCGCTACCGCCCCGGCGGCGCCAACCGATACACAGCGCCCGCGTCGTCGTCGGTGATGTACACCGCCCCGTCCGGCCCGACGACGGCCGCGACCGGACGGCCCCAGCGGGATCCGTCCGCGCCCTGAAAACCGCCGACCAAAGTCTGCTGATCGCCGAGACCGCCGTCGCGCCAGGCGAAGAACGACACCTCGGGTGCCTGCGGCGGCTTCCGGTTCCACGAACCGTGGATGCCGACCAGAGCGCCGTCAGCGTAGGGCTGCGGCAGCGCACCCGTGGTGAACGCCAAACCCAACGGCGCCGAGTGCGCACCCATGCTCTGCTCCACTGGCGGCAGCGTCGCGCAGTCCAGCGCAGACCCGTCCTTATTCGTGGTCATGTCGCGGATGAACGGCAAGTTCGCCGGCCCGCCGTCGGGATTGCAATAGGGCCAACCCAATTCGCGTCCGGAAGTCAGCCGGGCGAGCGACTCGGGCGGATGGTCGTTGACGTAGCCGACGTCGACCTTGCCCCCGGGGTCAGGTGTGTTGTCGCGATTGTTGACCGCGGTCCACAACGAGCCGTCCGGCGCGACGGCGAGGCCGGTTCCGTTGCGGACACCGGTCGCGAACGGCTGAGCAGGGCCGCCGCCGGGCGGGATCCGCATGATCGTCGCCCTGGGCGGCGTCGCGGTGCGGTCCTGCGGCGAGATGTTGGCCGTCGAACCGATCGAGAAGTACACCGCGCCATCGGGACCGACGGCCACGCTCTTGAGCGCATGCGCGTAAGCGCCGTGCAGATCGGCGCTGCGCGCGTCGGGCAGGCCGGCGGCGACGGTCCGACGGTTGACGGCCATTCCATTGGAGTAGTCGTAGGCGTCGATCTGATCGCTTTCGGCGACGTACAGCGTCGACCCCGCGAACGCCATGCCATGCGGTTGGTCAAGCCCGCCCAATAGCGTCGACTGTTGAGGCGCCGCAACGGATTTCGGGGTCAGCTTGACGATCTGCCCGCTGGCCGGGACCGACACCAGCAGGGCGCCATCGGGCGTCCAGGTCGCCAAGCGCGCCTTGGGGATTCGCGCCCACACCGACATCGTCCAGCCATCGGGAATCAGCGCCTGCCGCGGTTGGTCGAGCGGTGCTTTCGCCAGATCGGCGCCGACGCTGACTGGGGCGGACACCAGCTTGCCTGGCGCCGCCGCGGGCGGCGCAGACCGGGCGGGGGACGAATCATGCGACGGGCTCGAGCACGCTGCCAGCAAGAGGATGCCGACCAGGGCAGCGGCGACTACGTCACGCGGAGTTGGGATGCGCACGCGATGACGCATACCCGGCGCGGTCGCGGTCGACGCGAAGTCTTGCCCAGGGTGAGACACTCTCTAGATGGCCGACAGCGCTGCCGAGCGCGGCCGAATGGCCGAGCGGCGGGTACAGGAATTAGCGGCGCAACTCCGTCAGCTGACGAGTGAGGGGCGCTCGTCGACGGAGTCCGCCGAAGTGGCTCGCGAGCATGCCGAGGAATCGCTGCGACGTTCGGCCGAGGCCCACCGTGCGGCCGCCAGCCGGCACCAGGAAGCGGCGTTGGTGCACGAAGAAGCCGCCTCCGTTCACGAGCGGGCGGCCGCGGAAGGCATCGGCGACGTCCAAGAGCACCTCCGTTCGGCGGCTCGGCACCGCGAGGCCGCTGATGCCGACCGACGCGCGGCGCTGCAGGACAACGCTGACGCCCAGGCCGACGAGTAGCAGGCAAAGCCGCAGGTCCCGGGCGGTCTTGGCGGCCACTCCCAACCCCGGGATACGCTCCGGGGCATGCATAGCCAGCAGGGCACACGTGTGGAAACTCAGCCCCCGGGTAACCCAGCGGCGATATGACTACCGCACGGACACAACCGGATCAGCGTGAACTCGACGGAATCCGGCGGATCGTCGACTCCATTTCCGAGGCGTTCGCCGCCAAGATCGTCGGGCAACAGGAGTTGCGGGAATCGCTGCTGATCGGGCTGCTCGCCGGCGGTCACGTTCTGCTGGAAAGCGTCCCCGGCCTGGCCAAGACCACCGCCGCCAAGGTGCTCGCCGAATCGATTCACGGCCGTTTCCAACGGATCCAATGCACGCCTGACCTGCTGCCCAGCGACATCATCGGCACCCAGATATATGACTCGTCGACCAACTCGTTCGTCACTCAACTGGGTCCCGTGCACGCCAACATCGTGCTGCTCGACGAGATCAACCGATCCAGCGCCAAGACCCAGAGCGCGATGCTCGAAGCGATGGAGGAACGGCAGACCACGATCGCCGGCCAGGTGCACACGCTCGGGGACCCGTTCCTGGTCATCGCGACCCAGAACCCCGTCGACCAGGAAGGCACCTACCCGCTGTCCGAGGCGCAGACCGACCGCTTCCTGCTGAAGGAGATCGTGCGCTACCCCTCTCCCGAGGAAGAGGTGGAAGTGATGGCGCGGATCGACGCCGGCGTCTACGACACCCGACGACCCACCGCGCCCGTCGTCAGCCTCGATGACGTGCTGCGCCTGCAGGAAGTCGTACGCCACGTCTACATGGACCGGGCGCTGATGCTCTACGCCAGCCAACTGGTCGACCTGACCCGCCACCCCGGCCGGGCGCTGCCCAAGCAGGTCGCGCGCCTGGTCGAGTACGGCGCCAGCCCCCGCGCCACCATCGCCTTCTGCCGGGCGGCGCGGGCCCAGGCGGTGCTGTCCGGGCGGGCACACGTACTGCCGGAGGACATCGCCAAACTCGCGCACCGGGTGCTGCGGCACCGGCTCATCCTCGGCTTCGAAGCGGCCAGCGCCAACGTCACTCCCGAGACAGTGATCGACGCCGCCCTGCGGGCCGTCCGGGTGCCCTGAGTTCGCCTTGGGCAAGCACCTCAACCGGGCCAAAGCCCACTTCGGCACCGACACCCGCGGGCTGCTCGAAGGCGGCCGCTACGCCCTGTCGCACACGCGCAGCATGGAATTCGACGACCTGCGCCCCTATGTTCCCGGCGACGACGTCCGCGACATCGACTGGAAGGCCTCCGCGCGGTCGGGCAGCGTGCTCATCAAACGGTTCATCTCGGAGAAGCACCACAAGATCCTGCTGGTGGCCGACGCCGGTCGCAACATGTCGGCGCTGGCCCCCAGCGGGGAGTACAAGCGCGACGTGGCCGCCCACATCATGGGCGCCGTCGGGTTGATCGGCCTGCGGCGCTCCGATCAGATCGGCATGGTTTTCGGCGACAGCCGCGGCTCGGTGAACGTTCCCCAGCGCCGCGGCGAAACTCACGTCGAGGGACTGCTGCACCGCTGGTACCAGCACACCATGACCAGCCCCGGCCCCCGCGCCATCGCCGCCCAACTCGATTACGTCGCAACGCATTACCGCCACACCATGCTGATCGTCGTGGTCTCCGACGAACCCGATGTCGACGAGGAACTCAACGGAGTGCTCGCCAGGCTCAGCGGGCGCCACGACATGCTGTGGGCGATGGTGTCCGACATGCCCGCAGTTGGCCCGGACAACATCGACGGGTACGACGTCGCCACCGGCCGATTCGTCCTGAATGGAGCCGACCTGGGTCCCCGGGTCGTCGCCGCCTACCGCCGCGCCGAGCAGGCCCGCCGCGACCGCCTGGCAAAGTTCCTGACCCGTCGTGCGATTCCGCACGCGACAATCGCCGGCAGCGACGACATCCGCCGCGAACTCGTCGGCCTGACCGAGGTGGCCGGCCGTGCCGGATGACCTGCTGCACCACGTCTTCGGTCCGCAGCCCTACTCAGCGCAGTGGCTGGTGTGGGCCGTGCTCCTGATCGTTGCCGTCATCGGTTGGTACGCAGGCATTTTCGTGTGGACGCTGCCATCGCACCGGCTGCGCCGCATCCCCGTCGTGCGGCGGATACACGCCCGGGTGATCCGCGACCGCTTCGCTCGCCGCGTGCGACACCTCGCCGACGAACACCGCGCCGGCCGGATGTCGGCGCCGCAGGCCAGCGCGGCGATCGCCCGGACGGTACGCAGCTTTCTGCACCAGGCAACCGGTGCCCGGGCGCAGTACCTCCATGTCGGCGCCCTGACCGATGGGCACCTTGACGCGGCCGCGCCCCTGCTGACTCTGCTCGACGATGCGCAGTTCAACGCCGAGACGAGCGTCGACGTCGGCGACGCGAGTGCCATGGCGCAGGAGTTGATCCGCTCGTGGACCTGAAGTGGTGGCCGGTAGCGGCCGTCGGATCAGGCTGCTTCGTGGTCGCCGTCGTGCTGGCCGCGGTGCTGCCGATGACCGCCGCCCGCCGGCGGTTACGCCCGCTGGCCAACATCGCACGATTGACCCGGTTGCCCGAATACGCCCGCGTGGCCCGGCTGCGTTCACTGTCGACCATCGTGACCCTGGTGGTGCTGACGGTCATGTTCGGCGCCGCCATGTGGGCGGCGTCCCGCCCAGCGGCGGCCGGTGAAAACTTCGATGCCGCAACGCCCGAGGACATCATGCTGTGTGTCGGGCAGCCGCTGCCCGATCGCGCAACGGTGGAGATGCTGGACTACTTCGCGCAACAGGCCGGCGCGGCGCCGCAGACCCAACGCATCGGTCTCACATCGGTGAACCGCCGGCTGGTGCCACTGACGCGGGACCATCAGTACGCCGTGTCACGGTTCGGCGAGTTCGCTCGAGCGCCCAGGTTGCAGTCGGCGTTCTTCGCGCCGGCGGTGCCGTACACCGACTACGCAACGAGTGTGGAAGATGCTCTGGCGCTGTGCATTTCGGGATTCCCGCACTTCGAGCAGCGCGGGGCGCAACGCCGTTCGGTGATTTATCTGGGGCCGTCGGATCTGCGCATGGCGGGGGAGCCACGCGCCGCGCTGTTCACCGGCAGTGCGGTGCGCGATCTAGCCGAGCGTGCCGGGGTCCAGCTCAATGTGGTCGACACGGCACCGTCGCCGAAGAGCGGCTCGTTGCTCGCGCTCACCGAGCAGACCGGCGGACGGTACCTCGTGCCGGGGTCGGTGTCCGGAGCCCTTGACGACATCCGGGCGCACAACAGCCCGGGACGCCACGGCGCCGTCGCCAAAGCGGACTCCGCGGACCAACCGGTGGTGCCGCTGGCGATCGCGCTGTTCTCGGCGACCGTGCTTTCGGTGGCGCTGATGGGGTTGCGCCGGTGACGTTCCAACCCGTATTGCCCTGGCCGATTTTGGCTGTTGTCGCCGGCGCGCTGGTCCTGGCGCGCGTGGTTGCGCTGCGCCAGGTGCTGCTGTCGGCCGGAGGCAGACGTGTCCGCACGGTGCTGCGCTGGGGCGGGGTGACGCTGGCGGTGCTGCTGGTGATCGCCGCCGCCACCCGCCCCGCGCTCCAAGACGACAAGACCCGCGGCGGCACTACAGCCGCGGCCGGGGAGAACCTCAATGTCTTTCTGATCGTGGATCGATCGGTGGACTCGGACGTGATGACAGGTATGCGCGACGACATCGCGGCCTTCATCAAGCAGTACCCGGCGGCGCGCTACGCGCTCATCGACTTCGCCTCCCGGGCCACGCTGGATTGGCCACTCTCCGACGACGTCTGGAGTCTGCGGCCCACCATCGCCGCTCTGAATTCCTACCGCGGCGGTCCGAATGCGGGACTCGACGTCGACGCCGCGGCGGCGAGCAACGTGCTGCGGTATCAGCTCATTCAGGCGGCCCAGCAGTATCCGGGTACGCGAAATGTCGTGCTGTACTTCGGTTCCGGCGCGCCCGGATCGCGTGCTCCGCAGGGCGACTTCAACAGCGGGTCGGTCGACGGCGGAGCGGTGCTGGGATACGGCGGCACCGATGCGATCGACGAAGCCGAACTGCGGAAAGTGGCGGGCCAGCTCGTCGTGCCTTACCAGCACCGCGAGCCCGGTCAGCCCCTGCAGCCGGACCTGCCCGACCGCCCGAGCGCCGCCGGCGCCCGCGCTGAGGCCGGCGCCCTGTTCGAGTTGTACTGGCTGCCCGCGCTGCTCGCCGCGGTACTGCTGCTGAGCGAGATCTACCTCTCGGTTCGCGAGTTCCGGCGCAACCGTCTCACCCGGAGGGACGCGGCATGACGCTGCGACCGGCACGGCTGCGGCTGCGACGGCGGCTGCTGATCTACTCGGCTCCGCTGGTTCTCGTCGTGGTGCTGGTCGTCGCGAAACTGATATCGGTTGTGGTGGCCGGGGATTCGGCTGCGTCGGCTTTCCAGCGCGGCGACGCGGGTGCCCTCCGGGACGATGCGGGGGTGCTCGGCGTGGCCAACGTCATCGAGCCCGCCAAGGCGCCGTTCGCCGCGGGCGCCGCCGCCGTGCTTGACGGACGGCTCGACGAGGCGGAACGGGAATTCACCGCAGCGCTGGCCCGCACCGCCACCGCAGACTCCTGCCCGGTACGGGTCAACCTCGAACTGGTCCGTGAAACCCAGGGCGACCGCGCCGTGGCGGCCGGTGACCGGTCACGCGCCGACGAACGCTACGCGAGCGCGCTGACCGTCATCGGTGACTCACCGCAGGCCTGTTTCGCCGACAACAAGGACCCGGACACCGAGCGGCAGGGCATCCGTCGCGATGCGGCAAAACGGTTGACGGACAAGAGGAATGCGCTGAACGCGCCGCCGGCTGCCGCCCTGCAGCCCCCACCCCCACCTCCACCACCGGCTCCGGTGGTGCTCCCACTGCCGGTCGCCGTATCACCCGACGGGCGAGAGATCCCCCCACGCCGGCTCGACCCCACTGAGGGTGATCCGCTGGATAAGTTGCAGCAGGTGCTGCAGGACGCGGCGGGCGCGGCACCGCCGGGCTAGGGCTTCGTCTCCGCGTTGACTCTGCGCGGAGGGCGGATTCGTGCGAGTGCACACCGCCCTGGCCGCAGACTCAAAGCCATGCGCAGCGAGCGACTGCGCGGGAGCAGAAGTGGGTAATCACGATCCCAGCGCGGGCGTGCCGCGTTATGAATCCGGCGACTATCAGGAAGGGCATCGAATGGTTCATCAAGAGGGCGGCCGTTGGGATGTCGGTATCGAGAGCAACGCGGTTTACCTGGAGCGCATCTCTGAGAGCGACGATCAACTGTTCGAGGATGCGTTGGAACCTGAAGAAGCTCGTCAACTCGCCGGGTTGTTGACGAAGTACGCGGACAAGCTGGACGAGGCCAGGGAGTCCGGCGATGTCGACGAGGACAGCGAAGACGACGAAGACGACGACAAGGACGACGAAGAAGACGAAGACGATGACGACGAAGACGACGAAGACGACGACGATGACGATGACGATGACGACGATGACGACGAGGACGACGACGATGAGGACG
Source organism: Mycobacterium paragordonae (assembly GCF_003614435.1). Classification (NCBI taxonomy): domain Bacteria; kingdom Bacillati; phylum Actinomycetota; class Actinomycetes; order Mycobacteriales; family Mycobacteriaceae; genus Mycobacterium; species Mycobacterium paragordonae. The sequence continues at coordinate 5,481,534 of NZ_CP025546.1, read as the reverse complement.
ACGAGGACGACAAAGACGACAAGTAAATCTCGTCGCACAGCGTGATCACCCTGTGCCGATGTAGCAACTAACGACCCCTTGACAGGGGCCTTAATGCCCTGGTAGCACCCGGTATTGCGAGGTAATGTCCGACGTACCGCCAGGTCGGGATTTGTAGCGTGCCCGGACCGGACGGAGATAACCTCGCTAAGGGAGCACAGAGATGTTGAACAGCGTACCGATGCACAAGAACGGGGTCTCTCAGCGGCGCACGCAGGATGCGGAGCTACTCAAGAAGTCTGGCGCGCACAAGCTCGTGGTCGCCGATCGCGACGGCAACTGCTTGGCGTTTGTACTGGCTTGGGACAGCTTCGAGTACGACCCGGAGACCGACACCTATGTGTGCGTCGCCGACAGCGACGGCCGGGAACTCATGACGATGTACACCACCGGCGAAATCAAGGCCGCCCCCGGTGCGAACATGTACGTCGTCACGGCCCCTGACGCAACCACTCGCAGTAGGCCGTTGCAGGCTTTGTAGTTCCGGAGTTCTGGCCTGGGACGCTCCGGGCAATTTTCTTCGCGGCCGGCGTGATGCACGCGCCGGCTTGCGCTTGCACCGGTTAAGAGGCGGATGTCGTTGGGGGATGTTCACGCGGCGATGGTTATGATAGACCGTTCGTACGGTTAGTCTACGCCAAAGGTGTTAAATGCCCAGATCACCTGGCAGACGTAGTGAGATCCTTGACGCGTTTGTCCGCTACGTCGCCGAACGTGGTTATGAGAGAACAAATATCGGTGATATCGCCGATGAGTTGGGCATGTCGAAGGGCACCATCGTTCACCACTTCGGCACCAAGGCTCAGATGCTGCGGGAGCTGACCGAAGCCCATCTGGCCAGTCAGCTCGATGTGTTGCGGATGGTGTGGGATCGGGTAGGGGCCCCGCACGAGCGCATCGCCGCAATCATTTTCACCTCCGCACTGCTGCAGGTGATGTCCCGCGACGCGACGGTGGCAAGCCAGCGCGAGGTGGTTCAGTTGGCGGACGATCCGGCAATGCAGCAGGTGCGCAAGTTGCGCCATCAACTGCAGGCACTCACCATCGACGAGATTCGCAGCGGAGTGGATTCCGGTGTATTCCGCAGTGTGGACGTCGATCTCGCGGCACTACAGCTGTGGGGATCGCTCGAATGGATGTGGGTGTGGTTCGACCCCAACGACTCGCGAACCCCCGAACGAGTCGGGGCCGCCTTCGTGGACGTGTTCCTCGGCGGACTCTTACTGGACCGGCTGGGTCTGAGCAAGTGGGCCAGTCCGTCATCCGACGTCGTCTCGGTGGTACGCGAGTGCCTCAACGCGGTGACCGGTAGCTCGAACTGACCGGTTGAACACCGAATCTTCCGATTTGCGTGGCGAATTGGCCGCTGGGTCGCCACGCGCTCGATATTGACTGTACGTATAGTCTTCGTCCCGCGGCGTAGCCCCCTGAAACCACACGGCGATCGCGGAATTCGACGAAATGTGCTGCTCAGCCCAGGTACGCGTGGCGAACTGGCGACCGGGATCGAGATGCCCCGATCCCGCAGCGACACCGACATTTCGCAATCTGTTGACTGCACGTACGGTCTAGTGCCATAGTTGCGCGGTGGCGCAATCGCGGGCGGCATCGATCCGACGGGTGGGGACCGGGACTGCCGGTCAGCCGAAGCACGTGGTCCACCGGCAGGACGGCGTCACGGCTCACCACCACACCGTAGTGTCCCGAAATACGATGTCCAGCAGCCGAATCGAGCGCCGAAAGGCCGTTCGGCCAACCGCCTTCGGGAGTCCATGCCGATGACCGCCTCACACACCATGGCCGGCCGGGTGGGCAACAAGATCCGGCCGGGCACCGAAGTGGCCGGCGGGTTCTTCCGAATGTGCGTGCTGACCGCCAAAGCCCTGAAACGGCCGTTCGAGTGGCGCGAGTTCATCTGGATCGGCTGGTTCCTGATGCGGGTGTCGCTGCTGCCCACCATCGCGGTATCGATCCCCGAAACCGTGCTGCTCATCTTCACCCTCAACGTCCTGCTGGCCGAGTTCGGTGCGGCCGACGTCTCCGGGGCCGGCGCGGGCATCGGCGCCGTCACCCAGTTGGGCCCGATCGTGACGGTGCTGGTCGTCGCCGGCGCCGGTGGTACTGCCATCTGCGCCGACCTCGGTGCGCGCACCATCCGCGAGGAGATCGATGCCCTCGAAGTGCTCGGCATCGACCCGATCCACCGTCTGGTGCTGCCCCGGGTCGTCGCCTCGACGATCGTCGCCGTGCTGCTCAACGGGTTGGTGATCGCCGTCGGATTGGGCGGCGGCTACCTGTTCAGCGTGTACCTGCAGAACGTCTCGAGCGGTGCATATCTCTCCACCCTGACCGCCCTCACCGGCCTGCCCGAAGTGGTGATCGCCAACATCAAGGCGGCCACCTTCGGGCTGATCGCCGGCCTCGTCGGTTGTTATCGCGGGTTGATCGTCCGCGGCGGGTCCAAAGGCCTGGGCACGGCCGTCAACGAGACGGTTGTGCTCTGTTTCATCGCCCTGTTCGCGGTCAACGCGGCCCTGACCACAATCGGCGTCAGATTCGGAACGGGGCGCTGACATGGCCACTGCCACAACGTATCTCAAACTTCCCCGAGCAAACCTCGGCCGCTACGGCGAAGCCCCGGTCAAGGTGTTGCTCGAGATCGGGCAGATGGTCTGGTTCGCGGTGACCGCGGTCGCCCAGATTCCGTTCGCCCTGCGTCGCTACCCCAAAGAGCTGATACGCATGGTCGCCCAGATGGGGATGGGTACCGGTGCTATGGCCGTGGCCGGTGGCACGGCCGCGATCGTCGGGTTCATCACCCTCTCCGCGGGCTCGTTGGTCGCCATCCAGGGCTACGCGTCGCTGGGGAACATCGGTGTCGAGGCCTTCACCGGCTTTCTGGCCGCAATGGTCAATGTCCGGTTCGTGGCGCCGGTGGCCGCCGGTCAGGCGCTGGCAGCCACGGTTGGCGCCGGCGCCACCGCCGAACTGGGCGCCATGCGCATCAGCGAAGAGATCGACGCGCTGGAAGTGATGAGTGTCAGGTCGATCGCCTTCCTGGCGTCCACCCGGGTGGTGGCGGGTCTCATCGTCATCATCCCGCTCTACGCGTTGGGCATCACCATGGCCTTCGTGTCCACGCAGGTCACCACCGTTTTCTTGTACGGGCAGTCCGCGGGCACGTATAACCACTATTTCCACACGTTCCTGCGTCTCAACGATGTGGGCTGGTCGTTCGCCGAGGTGATCCTCGTCGCGTTGGTGGTGATGACCACGCACTCCTACTACGGCTACACCGCTCACGGCGGGCCGGTCGGGGTCGGCGAGGCGGTCGGTCGGTCGATGCGGCTGTCTTTGATCACGATCGTCGTCGTGGTTGTGCTGACCGCGATGGCGGTCTACGGCAAGAACCCGAACTTCAACCTCACCGTGTAGACATGACCGCCCCAGTCAAAGAGAATCCACCGCGCATCCCGCCGTACAAGACCGCCGCGGTGGCATTCCTCGTCGTCTTCTCAGTTGTGTTGGGATTCGTGTGGTTTCAGTTCCGGGGCAAGCTGACGCCGAAGACGCCGCTGACCATGGTGGCTCCCCGGGCCGGCCTGGTGATGGACCCGGGATCGAAGGTCACCTACAACGGGGTCGAAATCGGCCGTGTCACCAACATCTCCGAGATCCAGCGCGACGGCGTGCCGGTGGCCAAGTTCTCGATGGAAGTCAATCCGGAGTACATCAGGCTGATTCCGGCCAATGTGGAGGCCAACATCAAGGCCACCACCGTCTTCGGCAACAAGTTCGTATCCCTCAACTCTCCGAAAAATCCTACGGCGCAGCGTATTTCATCGAAGCAGGAGATCGATGCGAGGTCGGTGACCACCGAGTTCAATACCCTTTTCGAGACCCTCACCGCGATAGCGGAGAAGGTTGACCCGATCAAGCTGAACTTGACGTTGTCCGCGGCCGCGCAGGCCCTGGCCGGGCTGGGCGACAAGTTCGGGCAGTCGATCGTCAACGCCAACGCCATCCTCGACGACATCAACCCCCGAATGCCGCAGGTGCGGCACGACATTCAGCAGCTCGCCGCCCTGGCCGACACCTACAACAACGCCGCGCCGGATCTCTTCAACGCCCTGGACCACGCGGTCGTGACCGCGCGCACACTGCACCGGCAGGAAGCCGAACTGGATTCCGCTCTGCTGGCCGCCGCCGGCCTGGGAGACACCGGTGCAGACATCTTCACCCGGGGTGGGCCCTACCTGCAGCGCGGCATCTCCGATCTGCTTCCGACCGCCCAGCTGTTCGACACCTACAGTCCCGAAATCTTCTGCACCATCCGGAATTACCGCGACGCCGAGCCGGCGGCATACGCGACGACGGGCGGCGGCAACGGCTACGGGCTGAAAACCATGACCGAACTGACGTCGGGGTTGGGTGGCATCCTGACGCTGCCCGGGCTGACCGGCGCGGTGCTCTCGCAGGGACTCCTGGGGGTGGCCGGGCTGGTCGGCGGTTCACCGAATCCCTATACCTATCCGGAGAATCTGCCGCGGGTGAACGCCCATGGTGGACCGGGCGGCGCGCCGGGCTGTTGGCAGCCGATCAACCATGACTTCTGGCCGGCGCCGAGCCTGGTGGTGGACACCGGCGCCAGCCTCGCACCGTACAACCACGTGGACACCGGTTCGCCATACGCACTCGAGTACGTGTGGGGCCGCCAAGTCGGGGACAACACGATCAACCCATGAAAATCACCGGCAGCGCAATCAAACTCGGCATCGTCTCGCTGGTGCTGACCCTGATCGTCGTATCGATCTTCGTGGTGTTCGCGCAGCTGCGCTTCATCAGCACCAACACCTATTCCGCGGAGTTCGCCAACGGCAGCGGCCTGAAAGACGGCCAGTTCGTGCGCGCCTCCGGAGTGGAGATCGGCAAGGTCAAATCCGTAAACCTGATCGATGGTGGCAACCGGGTGCGGGTCGACTTCGCCATCGACCGCTCGATCCAGCTGTACCAGTCGACCACCGCGCAGATCCGCTATCTCGACCTGCTCGGCAACCGCTTCGTCGAACTCAAGCGGGGGATGGGTGACGGAGCAGACCAGATATTGCCAGCGGGCGGACTGATTCCGCTGTCCCGGACGTCACCGGCCCTGGACCTCGACGCCCTGATTGGTGGATTCAAGCCGCTGTTCAAGGCCCTGGAACCGGACAAGGTCAACACCATCGCCTCGTCGATCATCACCGTGTTCCAGGGTCAGGGCGGAACCATCAACGACATCCTGGACCAGACCGCGCAGCTCACCTCGCACCTCGCCGAACGCGACGAGGCGATCGGCGAGGTGGTCAAGAATCTGAACATCGTGCTGGACACCACTGTTCGGCACCGCCAGGAGTTCGACGAGACGATCGACAACTTCGAGAGGCTGATCACCGGTCTGGAGAACCACGCCGATCCGCTGGCGGCGGGACTGGCCAACATCAGCAACGCCGCCGGCACGGTGTCGGAACTGCTGGCGGACAACCGTGCGCTGTTGCACAAGGAGATCAACTACCTGCAGGCCTTCCAGCAGCCGCTCATCGATCAACGCGAGCAGCTCAGTGACCTGATCCACAAGACCCCCACCGCGCTGAACCTGATCGGACGCAGCATCGGTCTGTACGGCGACTGGGTGAACTTTTACCTCTGCGACCTCTCCATCCGGTGGAACGGACTGCAGGGCGGCGGCCCGGTTCGCACGGTCCGGATCTGGAAGCAGTCGACGGGCAGGTGCACGGCCCAATGAGGACACTCACCGAATTCAACCGCAACCGGGTCGGTCTGATGGGCATCGCGGTACTGGTGCTCGTCGTAATCGTCGGCCAGAGCTTCACCAGCGTCCCGATGATGTTCGCGACCCCGGCCTTCTACGGGCAGTTCACCGAATCGGGTCAGTTGAACAAAAACGACAAGGTGCGCATCACCGGGGTCAATGTCGGAAAAGTGGAGGGCATCGAGGTCGAGGGCGACCACGTCCTGGTCAAATTCTCCATCGGCGGCAACAAAATCGGCACCGAAAGCCGGCTGGCGATCAAGACGGACACCATCCTGGGTAAGAAAGTACTCGAGATCGAGCCGCGGGGAACCAAGGTCCTGCGGCCCGGAGGTGTGCTGCCGCTGGGCCAAAGCACTACGCCCTATCAGCTCTACGACGCGAACTTCGACATCACCAGGGCCGCAACCGGATGGAACATCGACACCGTCAAGCAATCGCTGAATGTCCTGTCCCAGACCATCGATCAGACCTACCCGCACATCAGTGCCGCCCTCGACGGCGTGGCCAGGTTCTCCGACACTATCGGCAAACGCGATGACGAGATCAAACATCTGCTCGCGCAAGCCAATCAGGTAGCCAGCGTGCTCGGTGACCGCAGCGAACAGATCAACCGACTGCTGGTCAACGCAAAGACACTGCTGGTGGCTTTCAACGAACGCGGCCGGGCCATCGACTCTCTGCTACAGAACATTTCGGGTGTTGCGGCACAGATAAAGGGATTCATCAACGACAACCCGAACCTGAACGCGGCGCTGGAGCAGCTGCACACCCTGACCGACGTGCTGGTACAGCGCAAGGACGATCTGGCTCAAACGCTCACGTTCGTAAGCCAATTCGCCGCGGGGCTGGGCGAGTCCGTCGCGTCGGGGCCGTTCTTCAAGATCGTCCTGTCCAACCTGCTGCCGTTCTGGATGCTGCAGCCGTTCGTCGATGCCGCGTTCAAGAAGCGCGGCCTGGATCCGGAGGAATTCTGGCGCAGCGCCGGCCTTCCCGCGTTCCGCTTCCCCGATCCCAACGGCACCCGGTTCCCCAACGGCGCTCCACCTCCCGCGCCGCAGGTGCTGGAAGGCACCCCGGAGCACCCCGGGCCGGCCGTCCCACCAGGAACCGCGTGTTCGTATACCCCGGCGGCCGACGCGTTGCCACGCCCGTGGAATCCGTTGCCCTGCGCGGGCGTTGACGTGGGTCCGTTCGGCGGCAGCTTCCCGGCCCCGCTCGACGTACAGACCTCGCCGCCGAACCCGAACGGCCTACCTCCGACGCCGGGGATCCCGATCGCCGGCCGCCCCGGTGAGCCGCCGCCAGACGTCCCGGGCACACCGGTGCCGCTGCCGCCCAATGCGCCACCGGGCGCGCGCACCGAAGGAACGACGGGAGGTCAGAGTTGAGCATCAATATCGCGCACCGCAGGATGCGGACCCGCAACCTCATCGCGTCGGTGGTGGTGGTGCTGGGCCTGGTCGCCGCATTCGTCGGCTGGCAGCTTTATCAGAAGCTGAGCAACAACACCGTGGTCGCCTACCTGCCCACGGCGATCGCGCTGTACTCCGGTGACAAAGTCCAGATCATGGGCGTGCGGGTCGGTTCCATCGACTCCATCGAACCGGCCGGCGACAAGATGAAGGTGACGTTTCACTACGCCAACAAATACAAGGTGCCCGCCAACGCGTCCGCGGTGATCGTCAACCCAACTTTGGTGGCATCCCGCAGCATTCAGTTGGAGCCCCCCTATCGGGGTGGTCCGGTGATGACCGACCACGCGGTGATTCCCATCGAGCGCACCCAGGTGCCGACGGAGTGGGATGAACTGCGCGCCAGCGTCGCCAACATCATCGACAAGCTGGGTCCGACACCCGAACAGCCCAAGGGCCCGTTCGGCGACGTGATCGAGTCTTTCGCCGATGGGCTGGCCGGCAAGGGCAAGCAGTTCAACACCACGCTGGACAGCCTGTCGCGAGCGCTGACCGCCCTGAACCAGGGCCGGGGTGACTTCTTCGCGGTGGTGCGCAGTCTGGCGCGGTTCGTCAACGCGCTGCACAAGGACGACAGGCAGTTCGTCGCGCTGAACACCAACCTGGCCCAATTCACCGACAAACTGACCAGTTCCGATCGTGCGCTCGCCGATGCCCTTCAGCAGTTCGACGGGCTGCTCGCCACGCTGCGTCCCTTCCTGACCCAGAACCGTGAGGTGCTCGCCCAGGACATCGGCAACCTGTCCACCCTGACCACCACGCTGGTCCAACCCGAACCGCTGAACGGTCTGGAAACCGCCCTGCACGTGCTGCCGACTCTGGAGACCAACCTCAGCCAGATCTACCACCCGTCCCACGGCGCGGTCATGTCGATACCGGCCATCCCCAACTTCGCGAACCCAATGCAGTTCATGTGCAGCATGATTCAGGCCGGTAGCCGACTGGGCTACCAAGACTCGGCCGAGTTGTGTGCGCAATATCTGGCGCCCGTTCTCGATGCGATCAAGTTCAACTACCTGCCCTTTGGCTTGAACCTGTTCAGCACGGCCGAGACGCTCCCCAAAGAGGTCGCCTACTCCGAGCCGCGGTTGCAGCCGCCGAACGGCTACAAAGACACCACGGTGCCAGGGATCTGGGTACCCGACACCCCCTTCTCGCACCGCAACACCCAGCCCGGCTGGGTGGTCGCGCCAGGCATGCAGGGCGCCCAGGTGGGGCCGATCACGGCGGGCCTGCTGACCCCCGAATCACTGGCCGAACTGATGGGCGGCACGGACATCGCGCCACCGGAGTCGGGGCTGCAGACCCCGCCCGGCCCACCGAACGCCTACGACGAGTACCCGGTACTGCCGCCGATCGGCCTGCAGGCGCAGGTGCCCATTCCGCCGCCGCCACCCGGGCCGGGGGTGATCCCGGGCCCGCTCGCACCGGCCCCGGCGCTGCCCGGACCGCCGTTGCCCGCGGAGGCGGCCGTGGCGGCAGGAGCGGGCTCATGAAAGCCCGCATCCGCCAGGCGCTGGCCCTCGTCGTGTCCACCCTGGCACTCACCTCGTGCGCGAATTGGCGTGGCGTAGCTAATATTCCGATGCCCGGCGGTCCGGGTAGCGGGTCCGGCTCCTACACGGTCTACGTGCAGATGGCCGACACGCTCGCCCTGAACACCAACAGCCGGATCCGGGTCGCCGATGTGTTCGTCGGGACGGTGCGCGCGATCGAATTGAAGAACTGGGTAGCGACCCTGACGCTTCGCCTCGACAAGAACGTCAAACTTCCCAGGAACGCCACGGCCAAGATCGGGCAGACCAGCCTGCTGGGCTCACAACACATCGAGCTGGCCGCGCCACCCGATCCGTCTTCCGAGCGGCTGCGGCCGGGAGACACCATCCCGCTGAAGAACACGTCAACGTATCCGACGACCGAGCAGACGCTGGCGAGTCTGGCCATGATCTTGCGCGGGGGCGGCGTGCCGAATGTGGAAGTGTTGCAGAACGAGGTCTACGACATCGTGCATGGTCGGGCCAACGAGCTCAGGGCATTCCTCGGGAAGCTGGACACGTTCACCGCCCGGCTCGACGAGCAACGCTACGACATCACGCGGGCGATCGACTCCAGCAACCGGCTGCTGAGTTATGTGGGTCGTCGCGCGGATGTTCTCAACCGGGTTCTCACCGATTTCCCGCCGCTGCTCAAGCATTTCGCGGACAAGCAAAATCTGCTGATCAATGCGGTCGACTCGGTGGGGCGACTCGGCGAGGTCGCCAACCAGTACCTGTCGCCCTCGCGTGGCGACCTGCACCAGGACCTGGTGGCGCTGCAGTGTCCGTTGCGGGAGTTCGGCCGCGCCGCACCGTATCTGGTCCAGGCGCTGAAGCTGATGCTGGTCCGGCCGTTCGACGTCGACTCCGTGCCCAAGGCGTTCCGCGGCGACTACTTCAACCTGTCGCTCACGCTCGACCTCACCATGAGTGCCGTCGACAACGCTGTCCTCACCGGGACGGGCTTCTCCGGAGCGCTGCGCGCACTCGAGCAATCCTGGGGCCGTGACCCGGAGACGATGATTCCCGACGTCCGCTACACGCCGAACCCCAACGACGCCCCCGGCGGCCCGCTGGTCGAACGGGCGGACAGACAATGCTGACTCGCTTCATCTGGCGCCAGATCTTCCTGTTCACCCTGATCAGTCTGGTCACGGCAGTTGCGTTGGGCTGGTACTACTTACGGATTCCCACCGCAGCGGGCATCGGCCAGTACACGTTGCACGCCGCCCTGCCCACCTCCGGCGGTCTGTACAAGACGGCCAACGTCACCTATCGCGGAGAAACCATCGGCACGGTCACTTCCGTCGAGCCGACGGAAAACGGTGCGCTCGCGACGATGAGCATCGCGGAACGCTTCAAAATCCCAGTCGACGCGTCGGCCAACGTCCGTTCCATGTCGGCGGTCGGCGAGCAGTACCTGGACCTGGTGTCGGCGGGCAACCCGGGTAGGTACTTCTCGCCCGGACAAACCATCAACAAAGGCACCGTGCCCAGTGAGATCGGGCCGGCGCTGGACGCCGCCAACCGCGGTCTGGCCGCGCTGCCCACCGGCAAGATTCCGGCGCTGCTCGACGAAACAGCCCAAGCCGTAGGCGGATTGGGGCCGGCGCTGCAGCGGCTGGTCGATGCGACGCAGGCGATCGCCGGCGACTTCAAAGCCAACATGACCGAAATCGACGACATCATCCAGAACTCCGGGCCGATCATCGACAGCCAGGTCGAGTCCGGTGACGCGATCGGGCGCTGGTCGCACAACCTGGACACCCTCGCCGCGCAGGCCGCGGAGAACGATCCGCACGTACAGAGCATCCTGAACCAGGCGACGCCGACCACCGATCTGGTGAACGCGGTGTTCAGCGATGTGCGCGAGTCGCTGCCGCAGACACTGGCGAATCTGGAGATCGTGCTGGAAATGCTCAAGCGGTACCACAAGGGCGTCGAGCAACTGCTGGTCGCCTATCCGCAGGGTGCCTCCGAAGGCCAGACGGTGACGTCGGCGTTTCCCGGGTTCGCCTCGCTAGGCACTCACCTGACGATCAATCAGCCGCCACCATGTCTGACCGGTTTCCTCCCGGCGCCGCAGTGGCGGTCCCCGGCAGACACCAGCCTCCAGCCGATGCCGGCCGGAACGTATTGCAAGATCCCGCAGGACACTCCGTCCAACGCCGTGCGCGGAGCGCGAAACCTGCCGTGCGTCGACGTGCCCGGCAAACGTGCTGCAACGCCGCGGGAATGCCGCGACTCCAAACCCTATGAGCCAGCAGGCACCAACCCCTGGTACGGCGACCCGAATCAGATTCTGACCTGCCCGGCGGCCGCGGCCCGATGCGACCAGCCGGTCAAACCGGGACAGGTGATCCCGGCTCCGTCGATCAACAACGGCATGAACCCGGCGCCCGCCGACCGGGTGCCCGGCACGCCGCCGCCGGTCAGCGACCCGCTGTCGCGGCCGCATTCGGGCTCGGTGGTGTGCAACGGCCAGCAGCCCAATCCCTGCGTCTACACCGGGAATGAACCGCCGGTGGCCGTCTACAGCCCGCAGCGCGGTGAATTGGTCGGGCCCGACGGAGTCAGATATGCCGTCGAGAACTCGACCAGGACCGGGGACGACGGCTGGCGGGACATGCTATCGCCGCACAACTGATTGACACTGACCGCACGTACAGTCATATAATGAGCTAGTGACCCGCAGCCACGTCGGTCATGCGCGAGGATCGGAGCGAGATGCCGGAAGTGATTGGCCTGGGCCAACTCCGGAGCGACGCCTGCGCGTACCTCGAGCGGGTCGCCGCGGGCGAAACGCTCGACGTGGTCCGGCGCGGCAAGCTGGTGGCACAGATCGTGCCGGTTGGTGACTGGCGGGTGGCTCCGATTCCGGCGCGGCCGGTTGAGCCTGCGGACCCCGGTTGGATCGGACTGGATGAACTACGGACACGCGCTGGGCGGTGCTTCGATCGGGTAGCGGCCGGAGAGGCGCTTTTCGTGGTGCGCGGCGGTCGGATACTGGCGCGGATAGTGGCGGCCGGCAATTCGGCTCTTGCACCCGCAGATGTACCAGTGGACGCGGGTCGGCCCGTCGAACTCGACGAATTGCGAAACCGTGCCGGCCGCTACATCGATCGGGTGGCGGCGGGACAGACCGTCGAGGTCAGCCGGGGTGGCAAGGTCGTGGCCCGCATCGTCTCAGTGGCGTAGCGGCTTCGCACACCGGCCCGGAGCATCAGAGGTTTAATTTTGCGTCGCCTCGGGTAAGGATGAATCCATCGAAAAGGGAGACGCCAGCTTTTAACGCGCGCGGTCGGTGACATGTGGCGGATCATTACCCATGCAAATCTGAGGGGTCTGATGCAAATGAAGCGTGTCACCCGAGCCGCTTTCTCGGCACTGGCAGTCACCGCGCTCTCCGGACTGGTAGCTCCGCCGGCATTCGCCGATTCGAGCACCGTGATCTTCGAGGCGCTGGGGACGGGCACCGCCACGACGATCGACACCGATCCGGCGATCGACCGCGTCTACAACGCGCCGTTGCCGTGGAGCCGGACGATCCAGGCCGGCCCCGACGTCACCCTGTTCCAGGTGGTGGTCGTCGGGTCGGGCACCACCAGCCCCGGCTGCCGCATCACGATCGGCGGCCACGTGGTCGCCGAGCAGCCGGTCGGCGGGTCGGCGCACTGCATCTATTCGCGCTAGCGCTGCACTGGCCCGAATCTCAAAAGCCGGACGCCACATCGGCCTTCGGGGGGCTGATGCTTGACTTTGTCAAGTAAAGTGGCCGGGTGGCCACCAAACGCGACACGCTCGATTCGATCAGTGCGACGATGTCGCGGATCATGCGCTTGAGCGGTAGCCGGGCGATGTTCAAGCGCCAGGCCGCCGCGGCCGCGGTGGAGCTGTCCCAGCCGTCCTACGTCTTGCTGCGGGTGCTGGCCGACGAGGGCCCGATGCCGATGGGTCAACTGGCCCGCCTGGCGCACATGGATCTCGGCATGGCCGCCCGCCGGGTGCAGAGCCTCCTGGACGACGGGATGGTCGCCAGGAAGCCGGATCTGGCGGACGCGCGCAAGACGAGGGTGGAAGCCACCGCCAGGGGCAAGCGGGCCGCGCGCGCACTGCAGGAGGTGCGGCGTGAGCACCTACAGCGGGCGCTGGCACAGTGGCCGGCCGCCGACCTGCGCGAATTCGACCGGCTACTGGCCCGCTTCCTTACCGACACCACGGTGACGTCAATCGACTGACCGCGGACCCTGGCGCAGTTCCCGGACGCAACGGGCCAACGATTCATCGCCCTGCCCGGTAGCCGGCGGCAGCACCACGCCGTCGGCGATGTCGCCGTACCTGTCCGAAAGAAGTTGGGGGAGTTGCTCATAGCGGCCGCGAACCACCAGCTCCGCCAGGACGGTGTCGTCGAGGACGCCGGGCAACTCATCCCAGCGTTGACCGCGGGTCAGGGCGCGCAACCGATCGGGCAGTGACGTCCGACCGCGCCTCCGCAGCGCCCCGGCGTAGGCCGGCGTCGAGAGCAGGAAGGCCAGCATGCGTCGTTGCCGTTCCCACTCGCCGTCCACCTCGTCATCGGAGTGGCCGGTGGCGATGGCCGTCGACACGATGAGCAACGGCGCCTGGCTACGGCCGGTAGCGGCGGCGCCGCGTTCCAGCGCCGGCCTGACGACGTCGCGCAGGTAATCGGGATCTGAATTCGTGGAATGAGTGACGACGCCGCGGGCCGACCGGCCGGCCAGTTCGCACATGCCCGCGTTGACCGCGCCCAGCCAGATCGGCGGAGCCGGCAGGTCGCTGGGGCCCGGGTTGAAATACGGCTGCAGTCGGGTCAGCCGGTAACTCTGGCCGGTGTAATGCACCGGGCGGCCGCTGCCGAAGGCCGCGAACAACGCCTGCACCGCTTCGACATACTCGCGCATCCGCGCCTGCGGCTCCGACCACGGCATCCCGAACCGGTCTTCGATGTTCTGTTTGATCTGGCTGCCCAGGCCCAATTCGAAACGGCCGCCGGACAGGTGCGCCAGGTCCCAAGCGCTGTAGGCGGTCAGCGTCGGACTGCGCACGAACGCCAGTGTCACCGCGGTGCGGATGGTCAGCCGGGTGGTGTGCTCAGCGGCCAGCGCGGCGACCATCAGTGAGTCGTGGATCGTCTCGGCGATGTGAACGCCGTCGAAGCCCAGCTCTTCCACCCGGCGGACGTAGTCGCCGACCTGCGACAGCGGCAACTCGGGGGCCAGCGCGGCAAGCACCTGCATAGCGGCACCTTAACCCAAAAGGTATTTGACAATGTCAAATACTTGAGGTCAAATACTGAGGCATACGCTCGCGGCTAAAGGTTGTGTGGGTGAGGGAATTTCATGTGCGGGTCGCGCTTCTATTTCGACTGGTCCAACTTCGCCACCATGCTGCGGCTGCTTCGCGACGATCCCGCGACTCCCCGCAAGCGGTACCTGACGTTCATGGTCGCCCTGCCGATGATCGCGGCGCTGCACGCGCTCTGTTTCGCGCTGGACCCGGTGCTCTTTCCGTCGCTGCGGCGCGTGCAGGTTCGGGCTCCGACGTTCAGCGTCGGGCACGCCCGCAGCGGCACCACCTACCTGCACCGGTTGATGGCGGCCGACCCGCAGTTCAGCTACCCGCTGATGTACGAACTGTTCTTCCCGTCGCTGCTGCAGAAACGGTTGCTGCGCCTGATCCTGCGCATCGATGCCAGGTTCGGCAAACCACTGCGCCGCCGGCTCGACGCCGTGGAAGAGCAGATGTTCGCCGAGACCGACGACATGCACAAAACAGGTTTCTTCGTTCCCGAGGAAGACGACTTCTTCCTGACCTGGTCGCTGAACTCCGGTTTCTGGATCGTGATGTTCCCGTACATGGGCGAGCTGGATTTCTACCACGTCGATCGCTGGACGGCGCGCAAGCGCCGACGCGTCATGGCGTTCTACCGCGAATGTGTGCGTCGCCAATTGGCCTTGAACGGCGGAGGCGGCCACCTGACGCACCTGAGCAAGAACCCCACCTTCTGCGGCCGGGTGGAGGCCCTGATCGAAACCTTCCCCGACGCGAGATTCATTGTGCCGATGCGTAACCCGTACGAGACCATTCCCAGCCTGCTGAAGATGTTGCAGACCGAATGGCGCCTGCGTGGCCGCGACGAACGGCTGATCGCACAATCGCTGCGGGTTCTCGCCGACCAGTCCATCCACTCCTACACACATCCGCTGGACGTGCTGGCCGGACATCCTGAAGTGCGCTCCTGCGTGGTGGACTACCGAGAACTGGTGGCGGCGCCCACCGCCACGATGCGGCGCGTCTACGAGGAACTGGGGCTGAATCTGGGACCCGAGGCGGCCACCGAATTCGAGGCCGCCGGGCGCCGGGGCGGCCACGAGACGGCACACCGCTACAGCCTCGGCGAATTCGGCTTGGACCCGGCGGAGATCAGGACCCGGCTGGCGTCCTTCTTCGACGAATTCGGCTGGGACGCTGAGGAAAAAGGTAGATCACATGTCAACTGAGCAGACCCGGGATGCGCTGCGGGCGGCCTGGACGGAGATGATCGACGCGCTCAACCGGGCCCGCGACTACGTCGATTCGCCGGAGTTGCACGCACCGCCGCCGACCGGGCAGGGGTTGGCGGAAGGCCATCGGTACCTGCTGGGATTCCTGTTCAGTTCGATCGAACGCGCCTGCCTGGAAGACCCGGATTTCCCGTACTTCCGGCGCGCCATCCAACCGCAGGACAAGGCCACCATCGACAACGCCGATGCGTTGTACCTGTCGGCGCGCATCGACGGCGCCGGGAGTTACCGGATCACCGGCCGCGTGGCCGACCACCGGCACTGGGGTGGCGGCGCCCGCGGGAACGGCCCGGTGGCACCGCAGTACGTCGTTTTCGAGGCGCACAGCATCTACGCGGGCGACACCGGCAGCCTGATGGAACTGGCCCCCGGCGGCCGGGTGGTGACCGGACTGCTGGACAGCACCGACCTGGCCGTGGATCCGGACGGTCGGTTCGAAATCCTCTGTGCGCCAGAGCGTCCCGACGAACACACCGGCAACTTCATCGCCACGGCCAAGGACGGCAAGGACACCGCCCAGTACCTGATCGTGCGATCGCTGTTCGGTGATTGGGCCAACGAAGTATCGCCCGAATTGCGCATCGTGCCGATCGGCCGGCGCGGGCGGCACCCCTCACCCGTCGGACCCGCCGGGACGGCTGCGGCGGTCCGGCGGGTCGGCGAACTCGTCGAGCACCAGATGCGGTTCTGGAATGAGTTCTACGACATCGTGCTGGAGTCCAACGGCGACAAGAACGGTGACGGCATCACCTTCATGCCGCACAACGCGCTCAACGAACCCGCGGCGGCCAATCTCGCGTCCGGCGGCGGCCAAAGCACCAACGTCTATTCCGGGGGTGTCTTCGAACTCGACGAGGACGAGGCGCTCCTGATTGAGGTCAGCGTTGCCGTCGAGCCGGCCTATCTGGGCTTCCACCTGTCCAACGTCTGGGGCGAGTCACTGGACTACGCCAACCATGTCACCAGCCTCAACGGCTTCCAGACCGCGATCGACCCCGACGGCGTGCGGCGGTATGTGGTCGCGCACCGCGATCCGGGGGTGCCGAACTGGCTGGACACCGTGGGCCACCGCACCGGATTTCTCACCGTGCGCTGGACGTACCCGCAGCCCCCGGAGCGGATGCCGACAACGGCGGTACACAAGGTCGCGCTCGCCGGCCTGCGGGACCGGTTGCCGTCGGGCACCGCAACGGTGAGCGCCGAGGAGCGTGCGGCACAGATCGAGGTTCGGCAGGAGCACGTGGCTCGCCGGTATCGGCAGTACTGAATCTGCGAACAGCAGGTCATAAAGCGAAAAACCTGCTGTGATGAACGGATAGTTGCGCCCACGCGATTCGGGATGTGCACATGTACAACTATCAACCCCCGGGAAATCAACCCCCGGGAAATCAACCCCCGGGAAATCAACCCCCGGGAAACCAGCCCCCGGGATACCCGCTCCCGGGATACCCGCTCCCGCAAAGCCCTTACGGATACGGGCCAGCGCCGCGACGGAAACCGCTGTGGCCGTGGGTGGTCGGCGGCGTGGCCCTGCTGGTCGTGGCGATGGTCGCGATCGCGGCTGCCGTTCTGGTGAGCACTACCGGCAGGTCGGGCCGGACCGTCACGATGAGCTACGAGGTCGAGGGAACCGCTCGATCGGTGAGCATCACCTCCAGCAGGACCGACGGTGACGACGTCACCGACAACCGTGTTTCGCTGCCGTGGAGCAAGAAGGTGACCCCCAAGTCGGACGTGCTGTTCGTGCGGGTCTGGGTGATTGCCGATGCGCCCGGCGGCGCGCTGACCTGCCGGATCTTCCAGAATGGCAAGAAGGTGGCGGAGGAGACGGCCAGCGGCAGCATGGCGAGTGTGCACTGCGTGGGTGAAACCGGATACCAGCTTCAATTCCATCGGACACCATCGCCCAAACTGGGCGATCGCTGAGGAGGCGACCGCCCGCGACACGGACCGGCGCTGCACAGCCATACACTGACCCCTCGTGGGCATGCTTTTTGGCTTTGCGCCGTGGATTGTGTACTGGGTGCTGGTCGGTAACGTCCCGTTCGCCACGGCCGTATCGATCGCGCTGCTGATGGCCATCGCGGTGTTCGCCGTCGGCCGCACCACCGACAAACCCGGTCACACACTTGAAATCGGCGCTGTTGCAACGTTTGTGGTGCTGGCCGTGTTGACCTTCGCGCTGAGCGAGGACTTCATGGCGCGCTGGATTCAACCACTGAGCAACCTGGGGATTTTCCTGGTGGCGCTGGTCGGCGTGCTGATCGGCAAACCGTTCGTGCGTGAGTTCGCCGCCGCCGAGCAACCACCCGACGTCGTCAACACCGAGGTGTTCAGACGGGTGACCACGGTGCTGACCTGGGTCTGGGTCGCCGCGTTCGCCGGGATGACCATCTCGTCGGCCATCCCGGCAGTGGTGGAGGGGAACGCCACCATCCTGGACACGAAGACCCCGCTGTCGTTCGTCTGTTACTGGGTCGTCCCGTTCTCGCTGCTCGGTGCCGCAGCCCTGGCGTCGCGCTTCCTGCCCGACCGGATGCTGGCCGGCATCGAGGACGTCGCGCGGGAGACCTCCTTCGTGGCCTACGACGAGGCGACCATCGACGAGTTGTACTACCTGGCACAGGAGCACGCCAACCGGGAAGTCGGACCGGGCAAGGAGGCCTACAACGTGAAGGTCGGCGGCATGGGAGTCCCGTTGACCGGCGACGAGTCGCGGAAATCGTGGCCGTCGACCTACAAGGTGAGGGACAAGAAGCATTAACGGCGCTCGGCGGGTGTACACCGGCACGTCAACTTGGCTTGCCAAGTAATGCGCATGGCATATTCGCGGATGGACTACACGATGAGAACGGTCGCCGTGTTCGCCACGGTGCTGGTAACCGTCGCTGGCTGCGCATCCAGCGCCAAGCCGTCACTACCGGCAGCCTCGGGCAAGGCCGAGTTCAGCGCGGCGGCGGGTAAGCCGCTCAACATCACCCCGGACCGGATGCTGGCCGCCACCGGCGGTATCACTCCGGTGGCGTTCGGCAAGCCCGCGCACGGCAAGATCAGCTACGGGTCCAACGGGGCGGTGGTGTACACCCCCGACGCCGGCTTCAAGGGCAACGACGAACTGCCCGTCACGGTCAGCCGGGCCGTCAAGCTCTATTCCGAGGACCAATTACCCCTGGCCACCATGGGCGGCATCGACATCCAGGCCAGCGCGCACGGATCCGGCATCGCCCCGGTGCCCGGCAGCGGCGACGAGATCTACGGACTCACCGACCGCGGCCCCAACGTCGAAGGACGCACACCGAACGAAATCGTCTTTCCCGTCCCCGAATATCACCCGCACATCGCCAAGCTCAAGCTCGCCGACGGCGTGGCCACAGTGGAGCGGACCGTCATGCTGCAGGGGCCGGACGGTCATCCGCTGGAGGGGCTGCTCGACCCGCATGCCATTCCCGGCGAGACGATGGTCGACCTCAACGGCACGCCGCTGCCGCCCGCGGACTACGGCATCGACCCCGAGGGACTGGTCGCAACCCTGGACGGCAACTTCTGGGTGTCCGATGAATACGGCCCCTACATCATCCACTTCGACTCCAACGGCAAAGAGCTGGAACGTCTTTCGCCCTACGATGACACCCTGCCGCGGGAGCTTTCGCTGCGCGCCCCGAACCAGGGCCTGGAGGGCCTGACGATCACGCCGGACGGCAACACGCTGGTGGCCGTCATGCAGTCGGCGCTGCAGACGCCGGGCCTGCCGGGCCCGGCCAAGTCCGTCCCGATCACCCGCATCGTCACCATCAACCTGGTGAACCGCAACATCATGCACGAGTACGTCTACCCGCTGGCGAACCCACAGGAGTCGAAGGTCGGGATTTCGGAGATCACCGCGCTCAGCGCCACCACGTTCCTGGTGGACGAGCGCAACAGCAAGAACCCGCCGGACGGCAACGCGAAGATCTATGTGGCCGACATCGCCGCCGCCACCGACGTGGGGCCGAACTCGACCGTGCCCGGCGCAACCTACGACGCCGCTGCCGGGGGCCTGCTGATCAACAAGATGCCGATCGAGAACCTCGTTGGCATCAGTACCGACGCCGAAGCACTGGCCAGACTCAAGGGCGCCGGAATCACCGCCGCCACAAAGACTTTGCAGGTCGATGTCGCCGCCCTGCTGCGCACGCTGTCACCCAAGGGTGACTTCTTCGGACACGACAAGATCGAGGGTGTCGCCACCCGCGACGGTGGAAAGACCCTGCTGCTGTCCAACGACAGCGACTTCGGACTGGCCGGGCTGGCTTCGGACACTCCGCCGTTTCGGCTGAAGCCCAAGCTGCTGCCCAACGGAACCCAGGACAGCGGCGAGATCCTGGCGGTCGACACCGATCAGCTGCCCGCCAAGACCGAGAAGGTGACGGTCGCCGTCAAAGTCAGCTGAGTGCGCCGCATTCTCGCCCGGTGCAGACGGTGGGTGGCAAGCTGAAACGGTGAACGCCTACAGTCCAGACGCAATCCAGGCAGAAACGATCAGCATCACCGGCCACGGCGGTGACGAGATCGAGGCATACCGGGCGATACCACTCGCGGAAGGCGCGCGCGGTTCCGTGGTGTGGATCCATCACATGCCCGGATATGACCGTGAGACAAAGGAATTCGTGCGGCGGCTGGCGGTCGCCGGGTACCAGACGGTGGCGCCCAACCTGTACTCCCGCGAGGCGCCCGGGGCCGCACCCGACGACGCCGCAGCTGCCGCCCGGGCGGCCGGGGGAGTGCCCGATGAGCGCTTGGTGGGCGATGTCGCCGGGGCGGTCGAGCACCTGCGGTCGCTGCCCGGCGCCAACGGAAAATTCGGCGTCATCGGGCACTGCTCGGGTGGACGGCACGCGTTCCTCGCGGCCTGCTCGTTGACGTTCGACGCCGCGGTGGACTGCTACGGCGCCTTCATCGTCGAGGACGCTCCGGAAGGCATGCCCAAGACGATGCAGCCCATCCTCGGTCTGGCCGCGGGCCTGAGCTGTCCGATGCTGGGCCTGTTCGGCGCCGAGGACCGCTTCCCGTCACCCGATGGAGTGGCGACGCTGGACGCCGAGCTGACCCGGCTGGGCAAGCCGCACGAATTCCACTCGTATGCCGGTGCGGGACACAGCTTCTTCTCCGTCGACCGGCCGGCGTACCGCCCGGAAGCGGCGGTGGACGGCTGGCGCCGCATCGACGCGTTTTTCGCCACACACCTGAAAGGCTAGAGCTGTCATGTGCACTTATCTCACCGAACACGTTCAGATCGACGGCAGCGGTAAAGGCGCGACGGGATGGTTCGGGGCCAGCCGCGCAACGGTGTACGTCGATCACCCCGTGCACGCGCAGTATGGGCACACCGTCAACATCGACGTCATCAATCCGGAGTTGGGGCCGTCCGCGCGGGTGGCGCTGGAACTCACCGAGGAGAGCGCACTGGCTCTGGCCGACGCGATCCGCGCGGCCATCGCGCACGCGCCGTCGGGCCTGGCCTCCCGGGACCAGTCATGAGCACCGAACCCGATTTCCCGCAAATGGCTGCCGCGCGAGGGCGGATCGAGCCCGCCCCGCGCCGGGTGCGCGGTTACCTCGGCGCGGAACTGCTATTCGACACCACCGCGGCCCGTTACGTGTGGGAATTCCCTTATTACCCAGCGTATTACATCCCACTGGCCGACGTTCGCGGCGAATTTCTGAGCGACGAGAACCATCCGCAGCGGGTGCAACTTGGCCCGTCGCGGCTGTACTCGGTGGTGGGCGCGGGACAGAAGCACCCCTCGGCCGCGCGGGTGTTCGACGCCGACAGCGACAGCCCCGTCGCGGGTTTGGTGCGATTCGAGTGGGATCCGCTGCGCTGGTTCGAGGAGGACGAGCAGATCTACGGCCACCCCCGCAATCCGTACGCGCGGGTCGATGCGCTGCGTTCGCACCGGCATGTCCGGGTGGAGCTGGACGGCGTCCTGCTCGCCGACACCCACTCGCCGGTGCTGCTCTTCGAAACCGGCTTGCCCACCAGGTATTACATCGATCCAACCGATGTCGCGTTCGAGCACCTGGAACCCACGACGACCCAGTCGCTGTGCCCGTACAAGGGGGTGACGTCGGGTTACTGGTCGGTGCGGGTGGGCGAGACGCTGCATCCGGATCTGGCGTGGACCTACCACTACCCGCTGCCGGCGGTGGCTCCGATCGCCGGGCTGGTGGCTTTCTACAACGAGAAGCTCGACCTCAACGTCGACGGCGTCGCCCTGCCGCGGCCGCGGACGCAGTTCAGCTGACGCCCGCAGAGGAGGAGCGCGATGTTCTGGCGATATCTCAAGGCTCAGCTCTGGGTTCTGTTGTGCGGCGGGGTGGTCGGGCCGATCTTCTTGGGCGTCTACCTGTCGGTCGGCGAACCGGGCGTCCCGGCCTGGATGTGGTGGGCGGGCCTCCTGATCACGGTCGCGGGCGTGCTTCTCGCATTGGCGCTGACCGCCCGCGCCATGCGGCTGGACGCGGGACAAGAGGCGCTCGAGCGGAACGGGGTGCTGGCCCTGGCCGACATCACCGGCATCGCCGAGACCGGTGTCAGCATCGGCGACCAGCCCGTCGTCAAGGTGTCACTACACATCGCGGCGCCTGAATTCGCGGCCTTCGACTCCGAGGTCCGGGTCACCGCCAGCGTGGTGCGGTTCTCCAACATCACCTCCCGCAAGCTTGTCGTCCTGGTGGACCCGGTTACCAGAGAGCATCAAATCGACTGGGAGCGAAGCAGTCTGGTCAACGGACTGGTGCCGGCTCACTTCACGCTGCCGGGCCCCGGCCAGTCGTCGGACCGGACCTACGACCTGTCGGGACAAGCCGAGCCGCTGATGGAGATCTTCGGCATCCTGCGGTCTCACGGCATCCCGCTGAGTCAGATGGTCGACGCCCGCGCCAACCCGGCTGCGGGCCAACAGCTTCAGGCTGTAGTGCGGCGCGCCGCGACGGTGGAAGAGCCCAGGCCGTCGGTAGCCGAGAGACTTCAGGAGCTCGAAAGGCTGCGCGACGGCGGGGCAGTCACCGACGCGGAGTACACCGCCCTGCGCAGCCAGATCCTGTCGGAGCTCTAGCGCGAGCTCAAGACCGACCGCGCACCGGCCAGGCGCGATCGCGCAGCAGTCGTAGGCCGTTGAGGCCGACGAGGACCGTCGACCCTTCGTGCCCGGCCACGCCCAGAGGCAACGGAAGGTGTCCCAGCAGGTCCCAGGTGACCAGCACGACGATGAAGGTCGCGGCGATGACCAGGTTGGCGGCGACCACGCGCCGGGCCCGCCGGGCCAGCGCGACGACGGCCGGTAGCGCCGCCAGGTCGTCGCGGGTGATCACCGCGTCGGACGTTTCCAGAGCAAGGTCGGATCCGGAACGGCCCATAGCGACGGCAACGTGGGCGGCGGCCATCGCGGGCGCGTCGTTGACACCATCGCCGACGAACAGGACCCTGGCGCCGTCCGCCTCGAGGCCGCGCACGACGCCGACTTTGTCTTCGGGCAGCAGGCCGGCGCGAACATCGGTGATGCCTACGTCGGCGGCCAGCTGGGCGGCGGCCCGGGGGTTGTCCCCAGTCATCAGTAAAGGTGTTCTGCCGGTGAGGAGTTCGAGCTTCGCCACGGCCGCGCGCGCCTCGTCGCGCGGGTGATCTGTTAGCGCGAGCACGCCGGCGGGGGCGCCGTCGACAACCACGATGACCGCGGTGTATCCGGCCTGCTCGAACCGTTCGGCAACAGGGTAGGCGCGGAGCAGCGCCGGGCTGCCCACCTCGACCGTATGGTCGCCGACCTGCGCGCGGATTCCCCGTCCCGGTGCGGAGGCGAACTCCGTGGCCGGCCGTACGGCTGCGCCCGCGGCACGGGCGGCTGCGACGATGGCGCGGGCCAGCGGATGCTCGGAAGGGTTCTCCGCCGACGCGGCCAGCGACAGCAGCGCTATGTCGCTGAATCCGTTCTCCGAGTGAACTTTGGCCAGCCGCGGCGCTCCCTTGGTGAGGGTGCCGGTCTTGTCGAACGCGACGGGGCCGGCGTCGGCAAGTTTCTCCAGGACCACTGCCGACTTGACCAGGACACCATGGCGGCCGGCGTTGGCGATCGACGCCAGCAGCGGCGGCATGGTGGACAGCACCAGCGCGCAGGGTGAGGCCACGATCATGAACGTCATCGCGCGCAGCAGCGATGATCGCAGATCGCTTCCCGCCAGCAGGGGAACGAGCAACAAGGCGACGGTCGCGGCCACCATGAGCACTGAATAGCGTTGCTCGATTTTTTCGATGAACAGTTGAGTTCGCGCCTTACTCGCGCCGGCCTCGGCGACCATCGTGGCGATGCGGCTGATGACGGTGTCGGCGCTCGGGCGAACCACCCGGATCCGCAGCGTGCCGGTGCCGTTGACGGTGCCGGCGAACACCTCGTCGCCGGGCGCCTTATCGGCCGGCAGTGACTCACCGGTGATGGTGGCCTGATCGACCTCGCTGGCGCCCTCGAGCACCACGCCGTCACCGCCGATGCGCTCACCGGGGCGGATCAGCAGCACATCGTCGACCGCCAATTGCGCGGTGTCCACCTGTCGCTCGACATCGAATTCGTCGACCCGGGTAGCGGTTTCGGGGGTGAGGCCGAGCAGGCCGCGTACCGAGTCCTCGGTGCGCCGGGTTGCTACGGCCTCCAGCGCGCCGGAGGTGGCGAAGATGACGATCAGCAGTGCGCCGTCGAAGACCTGACCGATACCCGCGGCCGCGAGCGCCGCGACCACCATGAGCAGGTCCACGTCCAAGATCCGGTTCCGCAACGCTTGCAGGCCGGCCAGACCCGGTTGCCACCCGCCGGACCCGTAACAGGTCAGGTACAACCCCCAATACAGCCAGCCGGGTAAGCCGGCGAGCTGGGCGAACAGGCCCAGCGCGAAGAACCCGGTCGCGACCAGCGCCCACCGGACTTCGGAGAGCGCCGCCGGACCGGACCATGCCTGATGCGGCACGCGGGCGGTGTTGCGAAGTGCGGCTGCGGGCACGCTTCGAGTTTAGCTGCGTATATGTGAAGGTATGCAATTGCGATGACAGTTGGATGCGCAATTGCACAGGTCAAAGGTATGATCGGCAGCGTGCACACCTCGATTGCCGGCTTCTCGATGCCTTCCGAGGAGCAGGTGACCCGAGCCGCGGAAACCTTCCGCATGCTCAGTGATCCCACCCGGGTCAAGGTGCTGTGGGCGTTATTGCAGGGCGAGACTTCGGTGGCCTGTCTGGCCGAGCTGGCTCAGGTTGCGCCCACGATCGTCAGCCAGCACCTGGCGAAATTGCGACTGGCCGGCCTGGTGAAAACCCGACGCGAAGGCACCTTCGTCTATTACTCCCCGGCCGATCAGGACATTCTGCGGGTGCTCAGCCAGGCCCTGACGGGTGCCGGTGCCACCGAGATCCAAAACCAGCCCACTTCTGGCGCCTAACGCGCGGCGCAATTTGCAACGACACGCCTAGTGCGGCGGTGTGATATTCGCCTCGTTCGGTCGTTGAATATAAGAATTTCTTAATTACTGAGTGTTTCGAGGTGGCTGAAATCAGTAGCCAAGAGTTGGAAAGAGCAGCTCAGAACACCAACGCGGTTCGCCGGGCGGGCTATTTCTAATTACCGGTGTTTGGCATCCTGAGCGTATACTGAGCCATCCGTGTGATGTAGGTAACAACCGCGAAATTGAATTCTTTTTACCCGGAATTCGGCCGTTAGAATGGCCGTTATCCATGCCGAAGCAGCCCTTTCGGTGCTATGCGCTTTATCGGATGACCGGTTCGCACACAGTCGCGCGACTGCGGTCACCCGTCCGGAGAGTTCGACGAACAGAGCAAAGGCGGTGCCAGCGTGAGCTTCGAAAGCAAGGGGAGCGACCAGGAGATCCTCGAGTTCGGGGCGAGCCCGGTTGCCACCCAGATCCCGGTGCACAAGGGCCCCATCAGTGACGTCGCGGTCAGCAGCGACGGCAACCGGTTGCTCGTGACCAACTACGGCAGCGACACCGTCTCGGTGATCGACATCGGCTCCTGCCGGGTGGTGGACACGGTCGGCGGGCTCGCCGAACCGTTCGCGATCGCCGCGGGTGGCGCCGAGCGTGCCTACGTGAGCACCGTGTCCCCGGCTTACGACGCGATCCAGGTCATCGACCTGGCCACCAACACCGTCGTCGCGTCGCACCAGGTTGCGCTCAGTGTGAGCGACCTGGCCGTGAGCGCCGACGGCAAGCACGTCTACATCAGCCGCAACGGCACCCGCGGTGCCGACATCGCGGCCCTGGACACCGCCACCGGGCGGATTCAGGTCGTCGACATCGCCACGGCTGCCGGCACCGTGACCGAATCCTTGCAGGTCAGCCCCGATGGGGGCCGGTTGTACGTCGGCGTCAACGGACCCGCTGGGGGCCAGGTGGTCGTCGTCGACACCGGCCTGAACTCCGACGAGCCCGCCGGACGTGGGCGGTGGCGCCGCAAGAGCTCCAAGAGCACCAAGCCTGGCTCCAAGGCGGCGGCGCAGCCCGCGAGCCCTTCGGTGATCGCCACCATCGAGATCGGCCTGCCCGTCCGCGATGTGGCCATCAGCCCCAACGGTGCGCTGGTCTACGTCGCCAGCAGTGGTCCCGAGGCCGCCGTCATCGACATCGTCGACACACGCACCAACAAGATCACCGGGACTCGCAAGATCGCGGAGGTCACCGGCCTGATCACGCGCCTCACTCTCAGCGGTGACGGCGACCGCGCATATCTGGTGAGCGACGACAGCGTGACCATGCTGTGCACGCTCACCCAGGACGTCCTCGACACCGTCGATATGGCGAGCCAGCCGTCCTGCGTGGCCGAAAGCCCCGACGGCGGGTTCCTGTACATCGCCGACTATTCCGGTGCCGTCACCGTGGTACCGGTCGCGGTGAACGCCGCGACGCGAATCGAGCAGGCCGCGCTGGAAAGCAAGCGTTCGGTGGACCTGTTCGTGCCCGACTTGCTGCAGTACGACGCGGCGCTCGTCTGACGCGCGTCTGATCGGCCCGGCGTTCGTTATCCCGCGGCGCGGCGATAGCATTCGGCCACGGGAAACGACAGGCGGTGCTGCGCCGAGACGCGTGAGGCGGTACATCGATGTACAGCACGATGCAGGAATATCCGCTGACGATCACCGCGATCATGCGGCACGGGTGCGGTGTTCACGGTCTGCGCGAGGTCATCACCGCGACCGGTGACGGCTACCGGCGCATCACGTATCGGGAACTGGGTCAACAGGCCGCGCAACTGGCGAACGCGTTGCGCGGCCTGGGCGTATCCGGCGATCAGCGCGTCGCGACCTTCATGTGGAACAACGCCGAGCACCTGGCGACCTACCTGGCGGTTCCCTCGATGGGCGCCGTTCTGCACACCCTCAACATCCGGTTGTTTCCGCACCAAATCGCCTACGTGGCCAATGAAGCCGAGGACCAGGTGGTGCTGGTCGACATGTCGCTGGCCAAGCTGCTCGCGCCGGTGCTGCCCGAACTGGAGACCGTGCACACCGTGGTCGCGGTCGGCGACGGCGACATCGCGGCGCTGCAGGAGACCGGCAAGACGGTGGTGCGCTACCACGAGCTGATCGAAGGCGAATCGACCGAATTCGACTGGCCGACCGTCGAGGAGAATTCCGCGGCCGCCATGTGCTACACCAGCGGCACCACCGGGAATCCCAAAGGTGTTGTGTACAGCCATCGTTCGAGCTTTCTGCACTCTATGGCGGCCTGCACCGTCAACGGCATCGGGGTGGGATCCAGCGATCGGGTGTTACCGATCGTGCCGATGTTCCACGCCAACGCCTGGGGTCTGCCGTACGCGGCCCTGATGGCCGGCGCCGATCTGGTGCTGCCCGACCGTCATCTGGACGCTCGGTCGCTGATCGACATGGTGGAGACGCTGCGTCCCACCCGGGCCGGTGCGGTGCCGACCATCTGGAACGACGTCATGCACTACCTGGAAAAGGAACCGGGTCATGACATGTCGTCGCTGAAGATGGTGGCGTGTGGCGGCTCGGCGGTTCCGGAATCGCTGATGCGCACCTTCGAGGACAAGCACGGCGTTCAGATCCGGCAGCTGTGGGGGATGACGGAGACCTCGCCGCTGGCCACCATGGCCTGGCCGCCGCCGGGCACCCCGGACGACCAGCACTGGGCATTCCGGGTGACGCAAGGGCAGCCGGTGTGTGGCGTGGAGACCCGGATCGTCGACGACGACGGCAAGGTACTGCCCAACGACGGCAAGGCCGTGGGGGAGGTGGAGGTTCGGGGGCCTTGGATCACCGGGGCCTACTACAAGGGGTACGACGAGTCGAAGTTCGACTCCGGCTGGCTGCGCACCGGCGACGTGGGCCGCATCGACGAACAGGGTTTCATCACGCTGACCGACCGCGCCAAGGACGTGATCAAGTCCGGCGGAGAGTGGATCTCCTCGGTGGAGCTGGAGAACTGCCTGATCGGCCATCCCGACGTGGTCGAGGCGGCCGTCGTCGGCGTGCCCGACGAGCGCTGGGACGAACGCCCGCTGGCCGTCGTCGTCGCCCGGGAGGGCGCCGAGGTCAGTGCCGGCGAATTGCGGAAATTCCTGGGGGACAAGGTAGTTCGGTGGTGGCTGCCCGAGCGGTGGGCATTCACCGACGAGGTGCCGCGCACCAGCGTGGGGAAGTACGACAAGAAGACTATCCGGTCGCGCTACACCGACGGCGACTACGAGGTCTTGGAAGTACACGACTGAGGCGCACGACTGAGCGCGAGCAGACACAAAGCGCACCCTGCACAGGGCCGAAAGGGGTGATTTTGCGTCTGCTCGCCGGGAGAGGGGACCGCAATGAGCCTGCGGGTGGTGCAGTGGGCGACCGGATCGGTCGGAGTGGCCGCCATCAAAGGCGTGCTCGAGCATCCCGAGCTTGAACTCGCCGGCTGCTGGGTGCACTCAGCGGCCAAGAACGGCAAGGATGTCGGCGAGATCATCAGCGGCCCGGCGCTGGGTGTCATCGCGACCAACGACATCGATGACATCCTGAGACTCGATGCCGACGCGGTGATCTACGCGCCGTTGCTGCCCAGTCTCGACGAAGTGGCAGCGCTGCTGCGCTCGGGCAAGAACGTCGTCACCCCGCTCGGCTGGTTCTACCCGACCGAAAAAGAAGCCGCGCCACTGGAAGTCGCCGCCCAGGCCGGCAACAGTACGCTGCACGGTGCCGGGATCGGGCCCGGTGCCGCTACCGAACTGTTCCCGCTGCTGCTGTCGGTGATGTCCACCGGCGTGACTTTCGTTCGCGCCGAAGAGTTTTCCGACCTACGCACGTATGGCGCTCCGGACGTGCTGCGCTACGTGATGGGATTCGGCGGCACCCCGGACAGCGCGCTGACCGGGCCCATGCAGAAGTTGCTCAACGGCGGCTTCTTCCAATCGGTGCGGCTGTGCGTCGACAAACTTGGCTTCGCCGCCAACCCGGAGATCCGCCCCTCGCAGGAAGTGGCCGTCGCGACGGCGCCGATCGACTCACCGATCGGGGTGATCGAGCCCGGGCAGGTGGCGGGACGGCGCTTTCACTGGGAGGCGCTCGTCGGCGATACCCCGGTCGTCCAGATCACCGTGAACTGGTTGATGGGCGAGGAAAACCTGGACCCTGATTGGTCTTTCGGACCCGCGGGGGAGCGGTACGAGATCGAGGTGCGGGGAAACCCGGACACGTTCGTCACGATCAAGGGATGGCAGCCTGAGAGCGTGCAGGCCGGGCTCGAGAGCAACCCGGGCATCGTCGCGACCGCGGCGCACTGCGTCAACGCGGTGCCGGCGACCTGCGCCGCTCCGGCGGGTATCCAGAGCTTTTTCGATCTGCCGCTGATCACCGGCCGGGCCGCGCCCCGGCTGTCGCGCGAAAGTAGAGGGGTCTGATGGCGAAGTCGGTTGTGGTCCAGCAGTCACGCGCAATACCAATCTCGGTCGAGGACGCCTTCACCCGGACGATGCCGATATCGCTGCCGGTCATCTGTGCCCAGTGGTACGGGATCATCCCGCCCATCAAGGAGGTGCGGGACCAGGTCGGTGACTGGGACGCGGCGGGCCAAACCCGGACCATCCTGATGGTCGGGGGCGGGCGGGTGCACGAGCAACTGACCAGCGTCGACCCGCCGCGGTCGTTCGGATACACGCTTTCGGACATCCAGGGACCGCTGGCCACGCTGGTGCGCTCGGTGGACGGCGTCTGGTCGTTTGCGCCCGCCGGCACCGGTACCCGGGTGACCTGGCAGTGGACGCTGCATCCGAAGTCGTCGGCGTCGGCGCCGCTGCTGCCGGTGTTCGGGAAGATGTGGAAGGGCTACGCGCGGGTGGTGCTGGAGAAACTGTCCGCGCAACTGGTGACCGACTGACCATGTGTCGACTTTTCGGCTTGCATGCCGGCACCGAAGTCGTGACCGCGACGTTCTGGTTGCTGGAAGCACCGGACAGCCTTGCCCAACAGAGCCTGAAGAACCCCGACGGCACGGGGCTGGGAGTGTTCGACGAACACGGCCGCCCGCAGCTGTACAAAGAGCCGATAGCCGCCTGGCGGGACGCGGCTTTCGCCACCGAGGCGCATCGACTCGACGGCACCACGTTCATCGCCCACGTCCGTTATGCGACAACGGGATCGCTCGATGCGCGCAACACCCACCCCTTTCTGCAGGACGGCCGGATCTTCGCGCACAACGGGATGATCGAGGGTCTCGACGTCGTCGAGGACCGGCTTCGGGAACTCGGCACCTTTGAGCTGGTGCAGGGCCAGACCGATTCCGAGCGGGTATTCGCCCTGATCACCGCCGCCATTCGCGCCCACGACGGTGACGTCTCGGCCGGGATCGTCGATGCCGTCAGCTGGCTCGCCGCTAATGTGCCCGTCTACGCCGTCAACATCCTGCTGTGCATGGGCACTCGGATGTGGGCCCTGCGCTACCCGGATACCCATCAGCTGTTCATGCTCGACAGACGGGTGGACGGGGTACCCGATTTCGATATGAGCACCAGCCGGATTCATGCGCAGAGCGAGACGCTCACCGAGAGGTCCTCGGTGGTGTTCGCGACCGAACCGATGGACGACGACCCCCGGTGGTATCTGCTCGAGCCGGGCGAGCTGGTCTATGTCGATGCGGGGCTGAACATCAGCCGCAGTCTGGTGCTCTCCGAGCCGCCCCGGCACCTGGTGCGCCGGGATGATCTGAGTCAGCCGGTCTTTCGTGCTCAGCATGCGCTTCCCGGAACCCGGCACCGGCCATGACGTCCCGACGGGCGCTGGTTCTGGCCGGTGGTGGAGTGGCGGGAATCGCCTGGGAGACAGGCATTCTGCGCGGCATAGCCGACGAGTCGCCGTTGGCCGCCCAACGGTTGGTGGAATCCGATGTCCTGGTCGGGACGTCCGCGGGTTCGACGGTCGCGGCGCAGATCAGCAGTGGCTGTTCGCTGGACGCGCTGTTCGACCGGCAGGTCGCCGAGACTTCTGCCGAGATGAACCCCGGCGTCGACATCGATGCGATCACCGAACTGTTTCTGGACGCGCTACGCGAACCGCGGGCTCCCGGCGGGGACAGAACACGCGGGCGACTACAACGGATCGGTGCCGTGGCGCTGGGTACCGACACCGTCCCGGAATCCGTCCGGCGCGAGGTGATCGCTCAACGCCTGCCCTCGCACGAGTGGCCGGACCGTGCCGTGCGGATCGTCGCAATCGACACGGCGACAGGCGAATTGGTAGTTTTCGATCGGTCCTCGGGGGTCGCGCTGGTTGACGCGGTGGCGGCCAGTTGCGCCGTGCCCGGGGCGTGGCCGCCGGTGACGATCGCGGGCCGGCGGTACATGGACGGCGGCGTCAACAGCGCGGTGAATGTCGATGTTGCCGACGACTGTGACGTCGCCGTGGTGCTGGTGCCCGCGGGCGCCGATACGCCGTCGCCCTTCGGTCCCGGGCCCGCTGGTGAGATCGCGGCGTTCGCCGGGGAGACCTGCAGCATCTTCGCCGACGAGGAATCACTCGCGGCGTTCGGCGCGAATCCGCTGGATCCGCGCTGCCGGATCGGCTCCGCCCGGGCCGGGCGTGCGCAGGGTCGCCGGGAAGCCGGCGCCGTGGCGCGCTTCCTCGGCGTCTGATCAGGCCGCGGCGTCCAATTCCGGGGTTGCGGCGCCGGAAGTTGAAGGATTGTTGAATCGGTATGTAATCAACGCTTTTCGGGCTTTTCGTCGGTTGTTGGGCCAATCGTCTGCGTGTTATACCTAGCTGATCGCAGCGTCATAACTCCGTAGTTCCAGACCGCTGTGTAATTGCTTTCTCCACGCCCTCGGAAAGGAAACTTCGATGACTTATGGCGTAACCGCACGAAATGGTTCGGCGCAGCAGCACAATGCAGTTCCGGCAGTTCCGCTGGGGCACTACCGTGGGCGTCCCGCGCCGATTCCGCAGCAGCCGGTGCGGCCGGCCACCCCGCCGCGGGTGGGCGCGCCATCGCCGTCGGTGCGGCCGGGAGCGCCGACGGAGCTGACCAAGGTCTCGATCTACCTCGACGAAACGACCGACACTTTTCTCGAAACCATCCGTACCGCAGCACGTTTCGCCAAGCCGCGGGTGGACGCCACGCGGAGCGCCGTGGTGCGGTTGGCGCTCAACAGGCTGGCCCAGCAACTCCATCCGTCCGACCTGGTCGCCGAGTTGCAGCGCAAAGCGGCCACCCACACGGGGCCGGGACGCAAACGCGCCTAGCCGATTCATTGCGGCGTTCGACGCCATTTTGCTGACGGGAATCGAATTCGCCCGACCGGCCGGAATTTGAACGGCGTATCAACCCTCGATTGCGGGTGCCTGCGTGTCGTCGCTGTCGGCATTCTCGAAAGCATCCAAAGCGCGAGTGGCCAGCGTGCGGCCGACGGCGATCACCTCGACCGCGCGGTGGAATTCCAGACTGCGGCAGGTGGTGCGCGGCACCTCGATGAGCAGGTCCGGCGGATAGGCCGCCAGCGTGTGACGGGCCAGCGCCGACTGGGCGATGTCGATGGTCCGATTCATCACCTCGAAGCTGCCGAGCCTGGGCACTTCCGGTGTGTCGTCGTCCGGACCCTCGGACGAGTCCGACCAGTCGTCGGACTCCGGCGGCGTCGCCCCGAACCGGCTCAGGACCGCCCGCGCCGTCGGCCGATCGAGCAGCGACTTGGCGGCGTTGGTGTCGAGAAGAGCGGTGGTGCTGCGGACCATGCGGTTCAGCCATTCGGCGGTCATCCCCGGTTCGGCGTCACGGGTGGCGCCCGGTTCGCTGCCGTTGAGGCTGACCGCGATGGTCAGGTCGGCGTTGACGGCCGCGATCGGCGCCATCGGCAATGGATCGAGAATGCCTCCGTCGGCAAGCAGTCGTCCGCCCAGTTCATGCGGGGCGATCACACCGGGAATCGCGATGGAAGCGCGGATGGCCTCGTCCACGGGGCCGCGCTGGAACCACACCGACTTGCCGGTCAGCAGGTCGGTGGCCACGGCGGTGTACGGAACCGCCAGTTGTTCGATGCTGACCGGGCCCAGGATGTCGCGCACCGCATCCAGGATCTTCTCCGCCCGAAGTACTCCCGCCGCGGTGAGTGAGGGGTCCAGCAGACGCAGAATCGTGCGCTGGGTGAGCGACGTGGCCCATTCGGCAAGTTCGTTGAGGCGTCCGGCGGCCTGCACGCCGCCCACCAGTGCGCCCATCGACGATCCGGCGATGCCGACGATGTCATAGCCCCGCTCCTGCAGCACCTGGATCACGCCAATGTGGGCGTAACCGCGGGCGCCGCCGCTGCCCAGGGCCAACGCGACGCGATGTCCAGATGTCGCGTGCGGGAGAAGCGGTATCGGTCCGGACATCCCCACATTGTGCTTGGCGGGCGGTCGCCCGCCGGCACCGGCTGACAATTTCGCGCAGGCCTGATTTCAATTCGAAACGGCGCCGCGAGCGGTCAGCCGCATTCGCCCCTACCGGCCGCTTGGGCCGCCACGATCACCGCGGCCTGACGCTCGGGGCCCAGCTCCGCCCAGCGCTTGTTCCAGCTGCCCGCAACGCCCGGCGCCGACGCCTGAACCATTGCCAGATACGGCTCGATCTGCGCTTCACCGGCGCCGCCGTGGGCATCCATCCATACCTTCGCGGCATGGCAGGCCTGGAAATACTCTTCCTCGGTCGACTCCGCGGGAGCGTCCACCCGGGTAGTCACGCCGCCGGGGGAGATGCCGATGGCGGCCGGTGGCAGCGAACCGGTCATGGTCGACGATCGGGTCGACGATCGGGCCGGCGAGGACGTGTTCTTGCCGCCGTCGCCGCCGTGCGAGCAGCCGGCGAGCGCCGGTAGCCACGCCAGGGCGGCGAGCAGCACTGCCCCTCGTCGGTGTCCGCGCATGGTTCTCAATCTATGCAAGACTGTCGGCGTGATGGAACGGTTCGGATTTTGCGAGTGTTGTCGGCCCTGACGCGCCGCCGCTTGCCCAGTCCGTTTCACACTCCGGAGTTCTTCCATGACTACCGCTCTTGCTCGTCCATACCCCGGCCTCAGCAATCCCAATTCGGGGCCCACCCGGCTTCGGGTGCCCGATCTGTTGCACGCCACCGACCAGGCCGCCGATGACGTCCTCAGCGGGCGGTGCGACCACCTGCTGCCCGACGGCGGTGTGCCCGAGACCGAACGCTGGTTCACCCGCATCCACGGTGACGACGAACTCGACATCTGGCTGATCAGCTGGGTTCCTGGGCATGCCACCGAACTGCACGATCACGGCGGCTCGCTCGGGGCGTTGACCGTGCTGTCCGGCTCCCTGAACGAATACCGTTGGGACGGAAACCGATTGCGCCGGCGTCGGCTGGACGCCGGCGATCAGGCGGGCTTTCCGCTGGGTTGGGTGCACGACGTGGTGTGGGCGCCGCGGCCGGCAGCGATAACGACACCGGCGCCGGTGCAGCCGACGCTCAGCGTGCACGCCTACTCGCCGCCGCTGACCGCCATGTCCTACTACGACGTCACCGAGCGCAACACGCTGCGCCGCCAGCGCACCGAACTGACCGATCAACCCGAGGGGCCGTGATGAGCAGGATCGACCGGATACTTCAGGATGCCCGCAAGCGCTATCACCGGCTGCCTGCCGAGCAGGTGCCCGAGGCGGTGCGCCGGGGCGCGGTGCTGGTCGACATCAGGCCGGCAGCTCAGCGCGCCTGCGAAGGTGAGGTGCCCGGCGCGTTGGTGATCGAGCGCAACGTGCTGGAATGGCGCTGCGACCCGACCAGTGACGCCCGGCTGCCGCTGGCCACCGATGACGACGTCGAGTGGGTCATCCTCTGTTCGGAGGGCTACACCTCGAGCCTGGCCGCTGCGGCGCTGCTGGATCTGGGGTTGCACCGCGCGACGGACGTCGTGGGCGGCTATCACGCGCTGGTCGCCGCGGGCGTGCTGGATACAGCTCAGCCGGGGTCAAGTCAGCTGGGTTCAGGTCAGCCCCGCCAGTCCGTCCTGACCTAGCAGCCCGCCGGCGCCGCCGGGGCCGCTGTTGCCCCTAGCCGGAGGTACCTGCCGTCGAATCGGCATGCAGCAGGGGCCGTAACTTCGCCGTCTTGTCGGGTGTCCACCCTGGCGGCGACAGCACCGCGGCCCAGCCGTCGGCGCAGTTCGCGACGTAGCGGTGGCCGTGCCCGTCGGGGACATCGACGGCGACCGCCATGTCGGCCGACACCTGCAGGAACGTCACCAGCGGAAACCAGCGCATCTCGGGCACCACGTCATAGCCCCGCTTCTCGCGGAGCCAGTCCGGTTTGCTGAACAACAGATCGGGCGTCCACCAGGCGATCGGATCGGATGCGTGCTGCAGATAGACCACCCGCGGGTGATCCCAGGCCGCCTTGGGACGGTCCAGGTTCTCCGGGCGGGCAACGAATCGCACGTTGCGGCCGTCGTCGTAGATCGGCAGCCACTCCGGTGAGCCGTTGTCGCGGTTCGCGGTCAACTGGGTCCAGATGGTGTTGTTGAACGTCGGCCCGCTGAACAGGGCGCCGTCGGTACGCGCCAGCACGTTGTTGATGCTCATGAACGGCGCCTCGCCGCCGAACGAGCCCAGGCTTTCGCCGAAGACAACGAGCTTGGGCCGCTTGAACTCCGGCATCTGCCGGATTAGCTTGTCGACGGCTTCGAACAGCGCCTGTCCCGCGTGCCGGGCGTTCTCCTTGTCCACCAGGAACGACAGCCAGCTGGGCAGGAAGGAGTACTGCATGCTCACGATCGCGGTGTTGCCGTTGTACATGTACTCCAGTGCCGAGGCTTCCGCCTCGTTGATCCAGCCGGTTCCGGTGGTGGTCGCCACCGCCACAACCGCCCGCTGTAATCCCCCGGTGCGCAACAACTCCCGGGCCGCCAGGTCGGCGGTCGCGTCGATGTCGTCGGCCGATTTCAGCCCCGCATAGGCCCGGATCGGTTCAACGGCCGGGGTGCCGTTGAACGCGCTCAGCTTGCTGGCAGCAGGTCCGCCCTCGACGAAGATGCGGCCCTGATGCCCCAGCGACTCCCACGACACCAGTGACTCCGGCCCGCCCGAGCGCAGTTTGGACTTGGGTGGACTGAAGCCAGGGTCCATTTCGTTGTTGACCGCGGCGAAACTGCCGTTCATGGAACGCATTGCGAATTTGAGGACGACACCGTTGAGCAGGGTGATCGTGAGCACGATCAGCCCGATCACCACTATGGTCGCCGACACCCGGAAGGGGGCGACCCGATCTACCTGTCTCACAAGGACAATGACCAGCCGACGGATGAGCTGGCCGATTTCGACCAGCGAGAACAGCACGATCACGCCGAGCACCGCGGTAAGCGGATAGTCGTACCATTTCAGGTGCTCGACGCCCATCATGTCGCGCACGTGGTCCTGCCAGATGTGGAACCGGATGGCCATAACGACGACCCCGATGGCGCCGACCAGGATCAGGGGCGGCCAAACCCACGGCGGCGCTGGAGGACTGGTGTTCTGTGACCGCATGTAGCGGACCAGCCACACGGTGAATACGCCCAGGCCGTATCCGATGGCGCCGGAGCAGCCACTGACCACTCCCTGGAACAGCGGACCACGCGGCAGTAAGGACGGCGTGAGTGACAACCACACGAAGATCAGGCCGAACAGGGTCCCGGTGTAGGTGTAGTGACGGACCCACCAGCGGCCGCGATACCGGTGCCACCAAGGGGCCGGCGCCTCGGCTTGTTCTGACGCCGTGTCCTGCTCGGTGGTTGCGGCGGGCGGGGATTCACTCATCGGTGGGTGAAGTCGGGCGGGCGCTTTTCAATGAAGGCCGTCATGCCTTCGGACTGGTCATCGGTGGCGAAAGTCGAGTGGAAAAGCCGCCGCTCGTAGAGAAGTCCTTCAGCCAGAGTCGATTCGAAGGCCCGGTTGACGGCCTCCTTGGCCATCTGAGCGGACGGCAGCGACATCTGCGAGATTGTCGTCGCGACGGCCTTGGCTTCGGTGAGCAGGTCGTCGGCGGGCACCAGTCGCGAAACCAGGCCGCTGCGGTCGGCTTCCGCGGCGTCGATGGTGCGGCCGGTCAGGATGAGGTCCATCGCCTTGGCTTTGCCGATGGCCCGGGTCAGCCGTTGCGAGCCGCCCATGCCGGGAATGACACCGAGCTTGATCTCGGGCTGGCCGAATTTCGCTGTGTCCGCGGCGATCAGGAGGTCGCACATCATCGCCAGCTCGCACCCACCGCCGAGGGCATACCCGGCGACCGCCGCGATCGTCGGGGTCCGCACGGCGGCCAGTTTGCCCCAGGGAGCGAAGAAGTCGGCGCCGAAGGCGTCGGCGAACGTCAACCCGGCCATCTCCTTAATATCGGCCCCGGCGGCGAACGCCTTCTCAGAGCCGGTGATAATGATCGCACCGATGGCTGGGTCGCTGTCCAATTCCGTTGCTGCGCTGGTGACTTCGTGCATCACCTGGCTGTTGAGGGCGTTGAGCGCCTTCGGCCGGTTCAGTGTGATGATGCCGACCCGCTCTTCGCGCTCGACGAGGATGGTTTCGTAAGCCATAGGGTTACCTCTCTAGAACTGTAAGTCGTCGTCGACGGGCGCGAAATATGCGGCGACGTCGGCCACGGTGACCTCGGCCAGCGATGCTGGCGACCACTTCGGGTTGCGGTCCTTATCGACCAGTTGCGCGCGAATGCCTTCCACGAAGTCGTGCGAGCGAGACGACGCGGAGGACACCCGATAGTCCTGCACCAGAACATCTTCCAGTGTTTCGAGGTCAGCGGCGCGACGCGCCGCCTCGAATGTCACGGACAAGGCGATGGGGGAGCGAGTGCTGATGAGGTCGGCGGCCTCGTTGGCCGGCCCGGCGCGATGGCCTCTCAATGCGGCCACGATATCGATCACACTGTCGGCCGAATAGCACTCGTCGATCCACTCCCGTTGTGCCGCAAGCTCACTGGGTGGCGGCTCGGTTGCGTGTCGGGCGAGCGCACCTTCGACGCCGTTCGTCGCTACCGCCGTGGTGAAAGCGTCGAGTTCGGTGTGCGGCACGTAATGGTCGGCGAAACCCAGCGCGATGGCGTCAGCGCCGTTGAACGGTGCCCCGGTGAGGGCCGCATGAAGGCCCAACTTGCCTGGGGCGCGCGAGAGCAGGTACATCCCACCGACGTCGGGGATGAAGCCGATGCCCACCTCCGGCATCGCAACCTTCGAGGCGTCGGTGACCACCCTGGTGTTCGCGTGCGCGCTGA
This sequence comes from Mycobacterium paragordonae, assembly GCF_003614435.1. Lineage (NCBI taxonomy): Bacteria > Bacillati > Actinomycetota > Actinomycetes > Mycobacteriales > Mycobacteriaceae > Mycobacterium > Mycobacterium paragordonae. The sequence continues at coordinate 5,443,319 of NZ_CP025546.1, read as the reverse complement.
CGCCGACGCCACCGCCCATCACGATGCCGTCCATCACCGCCACGTACGGTTTGGCGAAGCGGCCGATCAGACCGTTCATCAGGTACTCGTCGCGCCAGAACCGGCGTGCGTCGACCCCGTCCTTGCGCGCGCTGTGGTAGAGCGCGACCACGTCACCGCCCGCGCACAGTCCGCGCTCCCCGGCGCCGGTGAGCACCACCGCCCGCACCGCGTCGTCGCGTGCCCATCGGATCAGCACGGTGCTCAGGAGGTCGACCATCGTCTGGTTTAGCGAATTGATGGCCTTGGGCCGGTTCAGGGTGATGTAGCCGACGCCGTCGACGACGCGGGTCAGGATTTCGTCGGATTCCCCTGTTACGGCCCCCTCGTCAACCCCTGTCATGCGCTCGTCTCCCCTCCCCGCAATCCGGTCGGACCTGCTGACCTCAACTGGCCGTTCCAATGTGGCCATGAGTTTGACGTGCAATCTAGATCGTGACTCGCCCGGCATTGACCGCGGGTCTAAGGTTTAGGTTGACCCGGTCGAGCTATACGGGTCCAGGACTGACGACAAAACAGCAGCTCCGCCGGGAACTCGGGCGGACGACCACTCGTTGAGCGATTGTTCGCACGCTCGAAGCCACAGCCATTTTGAGAGAGGATCCGACGGTGCGGGAGACAAGTAACCCGGTATTTCGTTCGCTGCCGAAGCAGGCGGGCGGATACGCGCAATTCGGCCCCGGCGTGCAGCCGGGCTATCCGGCCGACCCCTACGCTCCCTACCAGCAGGGCCGTGAGGCTCGCGTCTCGCGCCCGCTAACCATCGATGACGTCGTCACCAAGACCGGCCTGACGCTGGCGATGCTGTCGACCACCGCCATCGTTTCCTACTTCCTGGTCGCGACCAACCTCAAGCTGGCGATGCCGCTGACCATGGTCGGTGCGTTCGGTGGTTTGGCGCTGGTGTTGATCGCGACGTTCGGTCGCAAGCAGGACAACCCGGCGATCGTGCTCAGCTACGCCGCGCTCGAGGGCTTGTTCCTCGGCGCCATCTCGTTCCTGCTCGCGAACTTTTCAGTGGGTTCGGCCAACGCTGGCATGCTGATCGGCGAGGCGGTACTGGGCACGCTCGGGGTGTTCTTCGGGATGCTGGTCGTCTACAAGACCGGCGCGATCCGGGTCACGCCCAAGTTCACCCGCATGCTCGTCGCGGCGATGTTCGGTGTGCTGGTGCTGATGCTCGGCAACTTCGTGCTGGCGATGTTCCACGTCGGTGGTGGCGAGGGTCTGGGTCTGCGCAGCGCCGGCCCCATCGGGATCATCTTCTCGCTGGTGTGCATCGGTATCGCGGCCTTCAGCTTCCTCATCGACTTCGACGCGGCCGACCAGATGATCCGCGCGGGCGCGCCGGAGAAGGCCGCCTGGGGCATCGCGTTGGGCCTGACCGTGACCCTGGTCTGGCTTTACCTGGAGATCCTGCGTCTGCTGAGTTATCTGCAGAACGACTAGCCCCTCGACGGGCAAAGCCGGCACACCGTTCTCGGTGTGCCGGCTTTTCCTTTGCATGGGTGTCGCGCCCGCGCGGCGCTCCTGCACTTAGAGCGCCCCACTCTGGCGTTGACTCTGCGTTGAGGGCGGGGCCTACTCGAACTTCGTCGCCCTAGGTGCAGAGTCAACCTCTTCCCAACGCCTCCCAGGCGCGCTCAACCCGGCGAATGACATCGCTGGGCCGGTGTCGGCCGACCACCCGGATGACGGTCCAGCCCATGCGGTTGAGGTACTCCTGACGGTCGACGTCAGAGGCGTACTGAGCAGGGTTGGTCCAATGCTGGTCGCCGTCGTATTCGACAGCCAACATGATGTCCTCCCAGCCCATGTCGAGGAAGTAGCGGGGAAAGCCGTCCGGGCCCAACACCGGTATCTGGGTCCCAGGCTTCGGAAAACCCGCTTTGATCAATAGCAGACGCAGCCACGTCTCCTTCGGCGACTGAGCACCCGCGTCGACCAGTTCCAGTGCGGCATCCAACTTCCGCAGACCCCGCACGTGCCGATGGTTCGCAGCCAGCTCAGTGACGTCGCGCACCTTGAAGTCTGTCGCGGCCGCGAGGGCGTCGAGATCCGCAACGGCGCGGCCAGGCGTCCCACGCCGGCCAATATCGAATGCCGTGCGCTCCGGCGTCGTCACCGAAAGGCCGTTCAGGACTTGGATTTCGCCGTGCAACAGCAGATCAGCCCGAGTGATGACGCGCTGCGGCGCCCTCGCGTTGCGCCAGATCAATTCGACCGGCGCCTGCTGATCGACCCACTTCGAGCCGTGCAATGCCGAGGCCGCGGCACCGGCAATCACCGCTTGCTGGCCCGACCATAACCACGCCGCCGTTGTCCGTTGTTGCAGCGACGGCTCAATCCGCTTGTCCAGGTAGACGTTCGGCATGATCGCGCGGTAGTAGGTGCGCAATTCGTGCCGGCTCAGGACGCCGGCTGCCAGCGCCTCGCTGCCGATGAAGGGTTGCCGCGCGCTGCTCATGCCGACATGGTGGCGGCGGGCACTGACAACGCTGTTGGTTCTGCGGTGAGGGCGACAAAGTGCGAGTGGCTGCCGCCCTGTGCGCAGAGTCAACGCCGAAGCCGACGACATGGCCGCCCTCAGCGCAGAGTCAACGCTAAACCGCTAGGAGAGCCGCTCGATCACCATCGCCATGCCCTGGCCGCCGCCGACGCACATCGTCTCCAACCCGAACGTCTTGTCGTGCGTGGTCAGGTTGTTCAGCAGCGTGGCGGTGATCCGGGCGCCGGTCATGCCGAACGGGTGACCCAGAGCGATCGCGCCGCCCGACACGTTCAGCTTGTCTTCGTCGATACCCAACTCGCGTGCCGACCCCAGCACCTGCACCGCGAAGGCCTCGTTGATCTCGAACAGGTCGATGTCGCCCACCGACATCCCGGCTCGCTGCAAAGCCTGCTTGGACGCCTCGATCGGACCCAGGCCCATGATCTCCGGCGACAGCCCGCTGACGCCGGTGGACACGATGCGCGCCAGCGGCTTCAATCCCAGCTCTTTGGCCTTGACGTCGCTGGTGATCACCACCGCCGCGGCGCCGTCGTTCAACGGGCAGGCGTTGCCTGCGGTCACCGTGCCGTTGGGGCGGAACACGGGCTTGAGCTGGCTGATCTTCTCGTACGAGGTGCCCGCCCGCGGCCCGTCATCGGTGCTGACCGTCGAACCGTCGGGAAGGGTGACCGGGGAGATCTCGCGCTCGAAGAACCCGCTGTTGATGGCTTCCTCGGCACGGTTCTGGCTGCGCACGCCCCAGTGGTCCTGGTCCTCCCGGGAAATGCCGGTCAGCAGGGCGACGTTCTCAGCGGTCTGTCCCATCGCGATATAGATGTCGGGGACGTTCCCGTCCGCGCGGGGGTCGTGCCATTCGTCGGCTCCCGCGGATGCGGCCGTGGTGCGCTCCTGAGCGGCGTCGTACAGCGAGTTCTTCGTGTCCGGCCAGCCGTCGGCGTTGCCCTTGCCGAACCGGGACACTGTCTCGACACCGGCCGAGACGAAGACGTCGCCCTCGCCCGCCTTGATCGCATGGAACGCCATCCGGGTGGTCTGCAGCGACGACGAGCAGTACCGGTTGACCGTGGTGCCGGGCAGGAAGTCGTAGCCGAGCGCCACCGCCACCACGCGCGCGATGTTGAAGCCGGACTCACCGCCGGGCTGGCCGCAGCCCATGATCAGGTCGTCGATCTGGTGCGGGTTGAGCGCGGGCACCTTGTCGAGCGCGGCGCGCACCATCTGCGCGGCCAGGTCGTCGGGCCGGATGCTGATCAGCGACCCTTTCATGGCGCGGCCGATCGGCGAGCGGGCAGTTGAAACGATGACGGCTTCCGGCATGACGGCTCCTCGATTTGGGTTGCGAAGCCGAGCCTAACGCGCCTTACCCAGAGGCAATCGCGGCGGTCGCGCGCGCCGGCGACGGGCGGGGCCACAGCCGGGACACCATGGTCCGCCGGGCCGCGACGACCGGCGTCGCGGCCGGCAGCGCCAGCGCGGGAATCCTCTCGCCCAGGGCTTCACACAGCGCCAGCAGCAACTGTTCGGCCGCTTCGGCATACCCGGCCGCCGACGGGTGGTAGCGGTCGGAGGAGAACATCAGCTCGGGCATCTCACGGAACTTCGGGGCCAGCAGATGCGCCAGCGGCACCGGCACGCCGCCGGCGGCCCGGACCGCAGCGCCCTGTGCGCGGGCGAGTTGCAGACCTCGGGTGCGCGCCAGCGAGCGCAGCGGCTGCGGGATTGCGGTGATGAGCCCGAAGTCCGGGCAGGTGCCGACCACCACGACGGCGCCCCGGTTGCGCAGCTTGCGTACCGACGTCCCCAGCCGCTGCGCCGACGGCCCGACACCGTTGAGTGCGGTGATGTCGTTGGCGCCGATGATGATCACCGCGACGTCCGGGGGCGGCCCGGCCACGAACATCGCGTCGACCTGCCCCAGAACGCCCTTCGATGTGGCGCCGACGATGGCCTTCGTGCTCAGCCTGATTCGTAGTCCGGACTGCTCGGCCAGATTCCGGGCGATGACGACGCCGGGCACCTCCTCGGCGGTGGCGCACCCGTACCCGGTCGCTGTCGAGTCGCCGAAGATCATCAGGTGCAGATCGAACGGAACACCGTGCCGCCACCGCTGCACCGGACCGCCACCGCGGGTGTAAACGCCGTCTGCGCGCGGCGGCGGTTCCCAGGACTTGGGGATCACGGTGCGCACATGCATCGCCTGACCAACCAGCAGGTTGCGTGCGCCCAGATAGGCCGAGCCTGTCGAGGCGAGCGCACCCGCTGTGGCCAAAGCGATCGTCGAACGCCGCGGCACATGCACGCCCACGCGCATCATTTTAGGACGGTTGTGCTCATTTCGGGGGTAGCTGACAAACAAACCGGTTACGGTGTGACACAGATGTGGTATCGAAACCGGTTAGTTGGAAGTTGAGTGGGTAGAGGACTGTCAAGCTAAGTTTGCGAGGTTGGCTGAACTAAGTGCTCAGCTTCTTCGTCACATGCTGTATCGGACTACAACGGCGTAGGAAGTGTTGAGCATGACCGCACCCAGTAAGGTCTCTGGCGCACCTAGAGTCGCCATTCGCCCGCGCGACGCACTGAAGGCTCGTAGACTCGAAGCACGCAGGTTCGCGATCAGCGACGGGGCTCCCGTTGAGGTTGTCGAGTCTGGGCCAAGCGTTGCTGCTCGGTTCGCTACGCTGGCGTCTCGCGTCGCGATCCGGCCGGTTTTAGCGGCTGGCAGCTACGTTCCCCACCTTCCCTGGCCGTGGGGTCTGATCGACCATGCTGCGCGCGTGCTGCTACCTGCAACAAGTACCGTCAGAGCCGAGGTGACCTTGCCGAATGCGTCGGCCCAGCTGGTTCGAGCCACGGGTGTGCTGCCGGCTGACGGGACCCGACGAGTGGTGCTGTACCTGCACGGCGGCGCATTTTTGACCTGCGGAGCAAACTCTCACGGTCGGCTGGTCGAATCACTCTCGAAGTTCGCTGACGCGCCAGTCCTCGTCGTCAACTATCGGTTGATGCCCAAGCACTCGATTGGAATGGCGCTCGACGACTGCCACGACGGATACCGCTGGCTGAGGCTGCTGGGTTACGAGCCGGACCAAATTGTGCTGGGCGGCGACTCCGCCGGCGGGTACCTCGCGCTGTCGCTCGCGCAACGCCTGCTGCGCGAAGGGGAGGAGCCCGCAGCCCTCATCGCGATCTCGCCACTGCTGCAGCTGGCAAAGGAAGCTAAGCAGTCCCATCCCAACATCAAAACGGACGCGATGTTCCCCGCGAGGGCCTTCGATGCGCTCGGCGCTTTGGTTGCTAGCTGTGCCGCGAAGAACACCGTGAACGGTCAACCGGAAGAGATCTACGAGCCGCTGGATCACATCGAACCGGGCCTGCCGCGGACCCTGATCCACGTGTCCGGTTCCGAGGTGCTGTTGCACGACGCGCAGTTGGCGGCGAGCAGGCTGGCGGCCGCCGGAGTGCCGGCGGAGGTACGCGTGTGGCCGGGACAGGTTCACGACTTCCAGGTCGCCGGGCCGCTGTTGCCCGAAGCCGTGCGCTCGCTGCGTCAGATCGGCGAGTACATCCGCGAGGCAACCGGCTGACAGCCGCTAAGCGGTTGCGCGGCGCGTGAGACCGCCTGCGACGATAGGCGCATGCGGATCGCGCAGCACCTCAGTGACCTCATCGGCGGCACGCCCCTGGTTCGGCTGAACTCCGTCGTCCCCGAGGGCGCGGGCATCGTGGCCGCGAAGGTCGAGTACCTCAACCCCGGCGGCAGTTCGAAGGACCGGATCGCCGAACGGATGATCGATGCCGCCGAGGCCAGCGGGGCGCTGCGGCCCGGCGGCACCATCGTCGAGCCCACGTCGGGCAACACCGGCGTCGGACTGGCCCTGGTTGCCCAGCGCCGCGGCTACAAGTGCGTGTTCGTCTGCCCGGACAAGGTGGGCGAGGACAAGCGAAATGTGTTGCGCGCGTATGGCGCCGAGGTCGTCGTCTGCCCGACGGCAGTGCCGCCGGAGGACCCGGACAGCTACTACAGCGTGTCCGACCGGCTGGTCCGCGAGATCGACGGCGCCTGGAAGCCGGACCAGTACTCCAACCCCGAAGGTCCGGCCAGCCACTACGCGACCACCGGCCCCGAGATCTGGGCAGACACCGACGGCAAGGTCACCCACTTCGTCGCCGGCATCGGCACCGGCGGCACGATCACCGGCGCCGGCCGCTACCTCAAGGAGGTATCCGACGGGCGGGTACGGGTGATCGGCGCCGATCCGGAGGGATCGGTGTATTCCGGTGGCACCGGTCGGCCCTACCTGGTCGAGGGGGTCGGCGAGGATTTCTGGCCGGCGGCTTACGACCCGTCGGTGCCCGACGAGATCATCGCGGTCTCGGACTCAGACTCCTTCGACATGACCAGGCGGCTGGCCCGCGAGGAAGCCATGCTGGTCGGCGGCTCGTGCGGGATGGCCGTCGTCGCCGCGCTGAAGGTGGCCGAGCAAGCCGGGCCGGACGCCCTCATCGTGGTGCTGCTGCCCGACGGCGGCCGCGGCTACATGGCGAAGATCTTCAACGATGCGTGGATGTCGTCCTACGGATTCCTGCGCAACCGGTTGGACGGCTCGGCCGCGGAGTCGACGGTCGGCGACGTGTTGCGCCGCAAGTCCGGCGCGCTGCCCGACCTGGTGCACACCCACCCCGCGGAGACCGTGCGCGACGCCATCGGCATCTTGCGGGAGTACGGGGTGTCGCAGATGCCGGTGGTGGGGGCTGAACCGCCGGTGATGGCCGGCGAGGTCGCCGGCAGCGTCTCCGAACGCGAACTGCTGTCGGCGGTTTTCGAGGGCCGGGCCAAGCTGGCGGATGCGGTCAAGCAGCACATGAGCCCGCCGTTGCGACTGATCGGGGCCGGTGAACTGGTCAGCGTCGCCGGCAAGGCGTTGCGCGATCAGGACGCCCTGATGGTCGTCGAGGAAGGCAAACCGGTCGGGGTCATCACGCGCTACGACCTGCTGGGCTTCCTGTCCGAGGGGACCCGGCGACGCTAGTGGTCTGTGACTTGGCTCTCGGCGCTGCGGTACTGTATCCGGCTTAGTTCAGCAAAGTCCGCTCCTGGAAGCTTGGAAGGTTGCCCAATGACCGATCAGCCGCCATCCGGCGGGTCCTACCCGCCACCGCCGCCTCCCGGCTCCTCCGGCGCTGCGCCCTCAGGTGGGCATCTTCCGCCGTCCGCGCCGCCCCCTCCCGGCAGCAGTGGTGACTTCTCCCAGTCCTTCGGAGGGTCGGCGCCGCCGCCGCCTCCGCCGCCGCCACCCGCGGGCGGCTACCCGCCGCCACCCCCGGCTGCCGGAGGATATGCACCGCCGCCGCCGGGACCCGCGGTCAAGGGGCTGGCGACCGATGCCTACACGCCGTGGCTGACCCGCTTCCTGGCGTTCCTCATCGACTACGCGCCCATCCTGGTCGTCCTGGGTATCGCCCAGGTGGTCGACATGCTCACCCGAGAGGAGTCGTGCGTCACCAGCGTCAACCAGTACGACGTCGCGCAGTACTGCTACTCCCAGGGATCGATGATCGGGGTGTTGGCGCAGGGCCTGGCATCGCTGCTGATCCTGGCGTACGTGGTCTGGAACTACGGCTACCGGCAGGGCACGACCGGCTCGAGCATCGGCAAGTCGATCCTGAAGTTCAAGGTGGTCAGTGAGGTCACCGGGGAGCCGCTCGGGTTCGGTATGTCGCTGGTGCGGCAGCTCGCGCACTTCGTCGACGCGATCATCTGCTACGTCGGGTTCCTCTTCCCGCTGTGGGACAGCAAGCGCCAGACTCTGGCCGACAAGATCATGACGACGGTGTGCCTGCCGATCTGATCAGACCGTGACGTTGAGTCTGCGTTGAGGGCGCAGGTCACTCGCACTTCGTCGCCCTCACCGCAGCGTCAACGGCGTGATAACTAGGCTGGCGTGCGATGAGTGAAGACCACGCATTCAACGGACTTGCCACCAAAGCCATCCACGCCGGCTACCGTCCCGATCCGGCGACCGGCGCCGTCAACGCCCCGATCTATGCCAGCAGCACCTTCGCCCAGGACGGGGTCGGCGGCCTGCGCGGCGGGTTCGAATACGCCCGCACCGGTAACCCGACCCGCGCTGCACTGGAGGCCTCACTGGCCGCGGTGGAGGACGGCGGTTACGGCCGGGCGTTCAGTTCCGGCATGGCGGCCAGCGACTGCGCGCTCCGGACCATGCTGCGCCCCGGTGACCACCTCGTCATCCCCGACGACGCCTACGGCGGCACCTTCCGGCTGATCGACAAGGTGTTCACGCAGTGGGGCGTCGCATACACCCCGGTGGCACTGTCGGATCTGGACGCGGTGCGCGCCGCCGTCACCCCGCAGACGCGGTTGATCTGGGTCGAGACGCCCACCAACCCGCTGCTGTCGATCGCCGACATCAGCGGGATCGCCCAGATAGGGGTCGACAGTTCCGCAAAAGTGTTGGTGGACAACACCTTTGCATCGCCTGCTCTGCAGCAGCCGTTGACCCTGGGTGCCGACGTGGTCCTGCACTCGACCACCAAGTACATCGGCGGGCACTCCGACGTCGTCGGCGGAGCATTGGTCACCAACGACGAAGAACTGGACCGGGCGTTCGCCTTCTTACAGAACGGGGCGGGCGCGGTGCCCGGCCCGTTCGACGCCTACCTCACCCTGCGCGGGCTGAAAACGCTGGTGCTGCGGATGCAGCGGCACAGCGAAAACGCCGCGGCCATAGCGGAATTCCTGGCGGGCCATCCCGCGGTGAGCAGCGTGCTGTATCCGGGTCTGCCCGGCCACCCCGGGCATGAGGTCGCCGCCCGGCAGATGCGCGGCTTCGGTGGCATGGTCTCGGTGCGGATGCGCGGCGGTCGCGCGGCCGCCGAGAAACTGTGCGCCCAGACCAGTGTCTTCATCCTGGCCGAGTCGCTGGGCGGGGTGGAATCGCTGATCGAACATCCCAGCGCCATGACGCACGCCTCCACCGCCGGCTCGCAACTGGAAGTGCCCGACGACCTGGTACGGCTGTCGGTGGGAATCGAAGATGTCGCAGATCTGCTGGCCGATCTGGACCAGGCGCTCGGCTGACGCTTAAGCCGACTGGGAAGCCGACTGGGAAGCCGACTGGGAATTTGGCGACGCGACGCGCCAAGAACGCGTCGCAGACTTCACACTCGGCGGTGAAGGCCAGGAGCCTCAGGAGTGGTAAGGCTCCGCGCTGACCAGCGTCACCTCGACGGTGTTGCCGTTGGGCACCTTGTAACTACGGGTCTCGCCGACCTTGGCATCGATCAGGGCACCACCCAGCGGCGAGTTCGGTGAGTAAACCTCGAGCTTGCCGTCGTTGACGCCTTCCTGACGGGTGGCGATCAAAAAGGTCTCGCTGTCGTCCTTGTCGCCGTTGTAGTAGACCTTCACCACGGAACCCGGAAGCGCGACGCCGGACTGCTTGGGCGCCTCACCGACCTTGGCATTGTTGAGCAGATCCTGCAGCTGGCGGATACGGGCCTCCTGCTGGCCCTGCTCCTCGCGGGCGGCGTGATATCCGCCGTTCTCCCGTAGGTCGCCCTCTTCGCGGCGGTCGTTGATCTCGGCGGCGATGACCGGGCGATTCGCGATCAACTGGTCGAGCTCGGCCTTGAGTCGGTCATGTGACTCCTGGGTCAACCAGGTCACCTGAGTGTCCGTCATCTCGTGGCGCTCCTTGTACTTGTTGTTCCGCGCAAGCTGTGGTCCCGATGTTGGGCGTCTGCGGATCCCACCCCGGGTGCTGCAACTCCGTTCTGCTCACGGCCTCTAATGCAGCAATACACGGTCCCAAGCAGGACCGTGCATTCACCCATGTTACCACCGCGCAAACTGTAGATGACCGACATATCCGCAGTTCGGCGTTTTGCTGCGCGCTTACTGCGACCGCAGATAGCCAGGCACGTCTGCGCCGCAGCCGTACACGTCCGCCATTGCCGGCGGCTTGCTCGATTTCAGCGTTGTGGTCACCTGCACGGTGTTCTGGTTGGCCGGGGGTACCAGCACTTCCCGGCGGCCCGTCTCGCTGCCGTCTTTGGACCTGACCCGCACTATGCAGTCCACCGGTCGCGACGGGTCGCTGCGGTACACGCTGATGGTTACCGACGCCGTCTCGTCATCAATGACCTGGTAGCCGGCCAAAGTGCCTTTGACCGGGCCGGAGCCGATCTGTCGGTAAGCGACGATCGCGATTCCGACTCCTGCCGCCAGGACCAGCGCGGTCAGGGCGATGACGATGCGGCGCCGCGATTTCCGGGACAGCCGATCGCGGCCGTAGCGTGCCTCGGGCCGGGAGAATGAATCTTCGGTCACGTGCTCGGTGATGCCCTCGGGAGTTGTGGGGTACAGGAGAACTGGAAGTATAGGGGGCACTCACAGGGTCGGTGGGCGGCCAACGCACCGACTCGGGATATACGGATACAAGGGAGCTCGTGAGCAAACTGCGACTGATGGCGGTGCACGCCCACCCCGACGATGAATCCAGCAAGGGGGCCGCGACGCTGGCGCGCTATGCCGATGAGGGCCATCGGGTCATAGTGGTGACGCTGACCGGCGGCGAACGCGGTGAGATCCTCAACCCGGCCATGGACCTGCCCGACGTGCACGGCCATATCCACGAAATCCGCCGCGACGAGATGGCCAAGGCCGCCGAAATCCTCGGCGTCGAGCACCATTGGCTGGGCTTCGTCGACTCCGGCCTGCCCAAGGGCGACCCGCCGCCGCCCCTGCCGGACGGCTGCTTCGCCCTGGTCCCGCTGGAAGAGTCCACGGAAGCGCTGGTGCGGGTGGTCAGGGAGTTCCAGCCGCACGTCATGATCACCTACGACGAGAACGGCGGCTACCCGCACCCCGACCACATCCGCTGCCACGAGGTCTCCGTCAGCGCCTACGAGGCGGCCGGCGATTACCGACGGTTTCCCGACGCCGGAGAACCCTGGTCGGTGTCCAAGCTGTATTACGTGCACGGTTTCCTGCGGGCCCGGATGCAGCTGTTGCAGGACGAATTCGCCAAGAACGGCCAGGAGGGTCCGTTCGGGAAGTGGCTCGAGCACTGGCTGCCGGAGAACGATCATTTCGAGAAGCGGGTGACCACGCGGGTCGAATGCTCGGCGTATTTCGGTCAACGCGACGATGCCCTGATCGCGCATGCCACCCAGATCGACCCGAACGCCGAGTTCTTCGCCGCACCGATCGCCTGGCAGGAGCGGCTGTGGCCGACCGAGGAGTTCGAGTTGGCGCGCTCGCGGGTGCCGGCCCGGCTGCCTGAGACCGATCTGTTCGAGGGGATCTTCGAGAGAACCGAGGCACCGTGAACCACTTTCTGCTCAGCGTGATCGCTGCCGGCCCGAAGAACAACGGACCGGATTTCGGCAAGGCCAGTCCCCTCGGGCTGGTGGTGGTCGTGTTGCTCATCGTCGCCACCGTCTTTCTGGTCCGTTCGATGAACAGGCAGCTGAAGAAGGTTCCGGAGTCCTTTGATCGCCAGCACCCGGAGCCGGACCAGGCCGCCGACGAAGGCACCGACACCGTCGAGCGCCCGGCCACCGACGCCGACAGCAACCGGCCTCCGGGCTCGGCGCATGAACCCGGCTGAGCGGGCCGGGACGAACACCCTCGGCCAGGCCACCAGCCCCTACCTGCGCCAGCACGCCGGCAACCCGGTGCACTGGCAGCAGTGGAGTCCGCAAGCACTTGCCGACGCCGCCGCGCGCGACGTGCCGGTCCTGCTGTCCATCGGCTACGCCGCCTGCCACTGGTGCCACGTGATGGCCCATGAATCTTTCGACGACGACGAGGTGGCCGCCGTCATGAACGCCGGGTTCGTCTGCATCAAGGTGGACCGAGAAGAACGCCCGGACATCGACTCGGTCTACATGAATGCCACCGTTGCGCTCACCGGGCAGGGCGGCTGGCCGATGACGTGTTTCCTCACCCCCGACGGGCGGCCGTTCTTCTGCGGCACCTACTACCCCAAAGAGGCCTTCCTGCAACTTCTTTCGGCGATCACCGAGACGTGGGCGCAACGCCGCGCCGAGGTCGAGGAGGCGTCGGACCACATCGCCGGCGAATTGCGGTCGATGGCGTCGGGCCTGCCGGGCGGTGGGCCGCAGATCGCGCCCGAACTCTGCGACGACGCGGTCGTTGCCGTCCTGCGGGATCAGGACACCGTGCACGGCGGATTCGGCACCGCGCCGAAGTTTCCGCCGTCGGCGCTGCTCGAGGGTCTGCTGCGCAACTACGAACGCACCGGTTCAGCCGAAGTCCTGCTGGCCGTGTCGCGCGCCGGCGCCGCCATGGCCCGCGGCGGCATCTACGATCAACTCGCCGGCGGCTTCGCCCGTTACAGCGTCGACAACGCCTGGGTAGTACCGCATTTCGAGAAAATGTTGTATGACAACGCGCTGCTGCTGCGCTGCTACGCGCACTGGGCCCGGCGGACCGGGGACCAGCTGGCCCGGCGGATCGCCGCTCAGACCGCACGGTTTCTGCTCGACGACCTGGCCGACGGCGACATGTTCACCTCATCGTTGGATGCCGACGCCGACGGCCGCGAGGGGTCGACGTACGTGTGGACGCCGGCGCAGCTGACCGAAGTGCTGGGGTTCGACGACGGCCGTTGGGCGGCAACGGTTTTCGGTGTGTCCAGAGTGGGCACCTTCGAGCACGGGGCATCGGTGCTGCAGCTGCCTTCCGACCCCGAAGACCCTGACGACCCGCAACGGCTGGAACGGATCCGCGCGGCGCTGCTCGACGCCCGGCTCGCCCGGGCACAGCCGGGACGCGACGACAAGGTGGTCACTTCGTGGAACGGGTTGACGATCACCGCGCTGGCGGAAGCGAGCGTGGCGCTGGATGATCCGGGGTTGGCGCACGCCGCGCAGCGTTGCGCGACCGCACTGCTGAACCTGCATGTGGTCGACGGGCGACTGCGGCGCGCCAGTCTCGGGGGGTCGGTGGGGGACAGCGCGGCCATTCTGGAGGACTACGCGATGCTGGCCACCGGACTGCTGGCGCTATACCAATTGAGTGCCGACGATGCCTGGCTGACGGCGGCGACCGGCCTGCTGGACACCGCGGTCCAGCATTTCAGCGACCCGCAGCGTCCGGGCCGCTGGTTCGATACCGCCGATGACGCCGAACAACTCGTGCTGCGCCCCGCCGACCCGCTGGACGGGGCGACGCCGTCCGGCGCCTCGTCGATCGCCGAGGCGCTGCTCACCGCGGCGCACCTGGTGGACGGCGACCGGGCCGAGCGGTATCTGCAGACCGTCGGCCAGACCCTGGACGCGCATGCGGTGCTGTTGGCGCGCGCGGCACGGTCGGCCGGGCACTGGCTGGCGGTTGCCGAGGCCGCCGTGCGAGGGCCACTGCAGATCGCGGTCGCGTGCGCCGGCGAGGTATCGCCGTTGCTCACCGATGCCCGCCGGCTCGCTCCCGGCGGGGCGATCGTCGTCGGCGGCGCAGTGAACTCGTCGCCACTGCTGGCCGGACGGGACCGGGTGGCCGGGGCCGACGCCGCATACGTGTGCCGGGGCCGGCTCTGCGACCTGCCGGTGACCAGCGCAGACCAACTCGCCGCCGCCCTGGGAATTCCCGGGTAGTAGCGTGCGTCACATGCCGAACACCGCCGACAAGACGCAAGCGATCACCGAAACGGTCAACCGCTACATCGCCACGGTGACCAGCGGCAGCGCCGAAGATCTGGCCGCTTTCTACGCCGACGACGCCACGCTCGAGGATCCCGTCGGTGGTGAGGTGCACATCGGCACCCACGCCATCCAGGGCTTCTACTCCTCGGTCACGGGCGTCGAGCGCGAGTGCGAATTGGTGACGCTGCGCGTCTCGGGCAACGAAGCGGCGTTTCACTTCCGGCTGACAATCACCGCCGGCGACCACAAGATGCGGATCGAACCGATCGAGACGATGGTGTTCGACTCCGACGGCAAGGTCAGTGCGATGAAGGCCTATTGGTCATCCGCCGACGTAACGCAACTCTGAAACGTCAGAAGACAGGCGTCAGAAGACCACGAACCACATCGCGATGTAGTGGCAGATCGCCGCGACGGCGGTGCAGGCGTGGAAGAACTCGTGATAGCCGAAGGTCGACGGCCACGGGTCGGGCCATTTCAGCGCGTAGAGAATTCCGCCGATGCTGTAGAGGGCGCCACCGACGAACAGCAGCACCATCGCCGCAACCCCGGCGTTGTGCAGGATCGAGCCGGTGTACCAGACCGCTACCCAGCCCAGCAGGATGTACAGCGGCACGCCCACCCAGCGCGGCGCGGTAGGCCACAGCATCTTGAGCGTGACTCCGGCCAGTGCACCGCCCCACACGATTGCCAGGACGACGTGCCCGTCGTGCCCGGGCAGTGCCAGTAGCGCGAACGGCGTGTAGCTGCCAGCGATGAAGACGAAGATCATCGAGTGATCCGCCCGCTTCATCCAGATGCGCGCGGTGTCCGACTTCCAGTTCACCCGGTGATAAGTGGCACTGACGGTGAACATGATGATGGTGGCGAAGGTGTACAGCATCGTCGCCAGGCCGGCCTTGGTGGAATCCAACGCCCAGGACACCGCGACCAGCGATGCGCCGGCGAAGACGGCGGCACCCGCGGAGTAGACGTGGATCCAGCCGCGGAAGCGCGGCTTCTTGAGAACCTTGGCGACGCCCTCGGCGATCTGGTGGGCGGCGTTGGCCGGCGATGGACCGTTCGGTTCCGGTTCGGTACTGGTGAGCGTGCTGGTCTGGCTGCTCATCTGTTCTTCTGCCCCGCCTTGTCGGTCGATGGTGTCCTTCATCAGGGTAACGGGATCACCTGAGAGAACCCCGTCAGACTTGGCGTGATATTGCCGGAAATGGCAGCCGGAATTTGGTGTCGGTCACAGTAGTGTGGGATTCCGTGGAGATCATCCCGCCGCGGATCAAGGAGCCGTTGTACCGGCTCTACGAACTGCGACTGCGGCAGGGTCTGGCCGCGTCGCGATCCGAGTTGCCGAGACACATCGCGGTGTTGTGCGACGGGAACCGGCGATGGGCGCGCAGCCTGGGATATGACGACGTCAGCGTCGGCTACCGGATGGGCGCGGTCAAGATCGCCGAGATGTTGCGCTGGTGCCAGGAAGCCGGCATCGAGATGACCACCGTGTACCTGCTCTCCACCGAGAATCTGCAGCGCGACCCCGAAGAACTCGCCGCGCTGATCGAGATCATCACCGACGTCGTCGAAGAAATCTGTGCACCCGCCAACCATTGGAGCGTCCGGACCGTCGGCGATCTGGAGTTGCTGGGCGAGGCGCAGGCCCGTCGGTTGCGCGATGCGGTGGACTCCACGCCGCAGAACGCGTCGTTCCACGTCAATGTCGCGGTGGGTTACGGCGGCCGGCAGGAGATCGTCGGCGCGGTGCGTGCACTGCTGGGTAAGCGACTTGCCGACGGTGCCACCGCCGAGGAACTCATCGATGCGGCGACTGTCGAAGGGATCTCCGAAAACCTCTACACCTCCGGGCAGCCCGACCCCGATCTGGTGATCCGGACATCGGGCGAGCAGCGGCTGTCCGGCTTTTTGCTGTGGCAGAGCGCCTACTCGGAAATGTGGTTCACCGAGGCGCACTGGCCGGCGTTCCGCCGCGTCGACTTCCTGCGCGCACTGCGCGACTACAGCATGCGCAACCGTCGCTACGGCAAGTAGCCGGACTCACGGAGCGGGCGAGGCCGCGGCGCTCTTCGGCGTGTCGTTCCGGCTACCTTTTGTCACACCCACTGTGTCATTTCGGCGGTACGGATGCTCCCGCCAGAGTGCTGTAGCAAACTTTGCCAGTTCGCCGCCGAGCCGAGATCGACTAAAGATCCTCATAGACAATTCCCATATTAGCCAGCCTAGAGAACATTTTGTGAGCGGGTTACTCATCAGTAGGCCGTGTCTAATAGCAAGTTAATATCCTTGTGTAACAGTCGATTTCGTCGTCAACGACGGGGCTGCCCAGACGACAAACACTGCAATGGTTGCTTACTAACATGAATTCAATAGCCGCAGATTGGACATTCTTGCTTCGGCTAACGGCGTCCAACAGTGCACCGGGTGCCGCCCTCAGAAAAATCTGAAAATACGTGTTGTCAGATCTGGTGTTTCCGTCTCGCGGACATGTACATTCCCAATCGCGCGTCGAACCATCGGCCATGAACCACAGGAGTTTCAGCGATGTCGTATTTGGTGGCTGCCCCTGACCTCTTCGCTGCTGCGGCAACGAATTTGCAGAGTCTGGGTGCGTCAATCAACGAGGCCAACGGGGTCTGGGCGAGACCTGTAGCTGCTTTGCTGCCGGCTGCCCAGGATGAGGTGTCGGCAGCCATCGCCGCGCTCTTTGGCTCCCATGCTCAGAGCTATCAAGCGCTGAGCTCTCAGGCGGAGGCCTTCCACCAACAATTTGTGCAAAGCCTTACTTCTGCAGGCAGCGCGTACTCGACCGCCGAGGCGATGAACGCATCGCCGTTGCAGGGCGTGATGGATCTGATTAACGCGCCGACCCAGGCAGCGTTGGGGCGGCCGCTGATCGGAAACGGCACCGACGGGGCTGCGGGGACCGGCGCGAACGGCGGGGCGGGCGGATTGCTGTGGGGCAACGGCGGGGCTGGTGGATCCGGAGCGGTGGGCCAGGTCGGCGGCAACGGTGGCGCCGCGGGACTATTCGGTAACGGTGGCATCGGCGGTACCGGTGGAGCCGGTGCCGGCGGCGGTAACGGTGGTGCCGGCGGCACGTTGTTCGGCAACGGCGGTATCGGCGGAACGGGCGGCGTTGGCGCCGCCGCCGGCCTGACCGGCGGTGCGGGCGGTATCGGTGGAAACGCCGGCTTCTTCGGCGCGGGTGGCGCGGGCGGCGTGGGCGGTGCCGGCGGTGCCGGCGACCCGCTATCCGGTGCCGCCGGCGGTACCGGTGGCGCCGGCGGCCTCGGTGGCAACGGCGGGATGGTGTTCAGCACCGCGGGTGCCGGTGGCGCCGGTGGCGCCGGCGGTACCGGTGGCACGGGCTTTGACGGCGTCGGTGGTGGCGCGACGGGCGGTGTCGGCGGTGCCGGCGGTAGTGGTGGTGCCGGCGGCGCTGCCGGCAGCACGGGCATGTTCGGCGCCGGCGGAGTGGGTGGTGCCGGTGGCGCCGCCGGACTCGGGGGCGCGGGCGGTGTCGGCGGCGACGGCGACATCGGAAATATTCACGGTGGTTCCGGCGGCCTGGGTGGAAACCCCGGCATCGGCGGTGTCGGCGGAGCGGGTTCGCTCGGTGCGGCGAACGGCGCCATGGGCGCGGCGGCCACCAGCGGCGGTAACGGCGGCGCCGGCGGACTTGGCCTCACCGCCGCAGGTGGGTCGAACGCGGCCGGCGGCAACGGCGGGGCCGGCGGCAATGCCGGGACGGCCGGTCACGGTGGTGCGGGTGGTGCCGGCGGAAACGGCGACGGCAGCGGAGCGGGCGGCAACGGAGGTACCGGTGGCGTCGGCCTGGTCGGCGGTACCGGGGGTGCCGGCGGTGATGGCGGCTTGACGGGCAACGGCGGTAACGGCGGCGCGGGCGGTGCCGGTGTGGTCGGTGCCGCGGGGGCTAACGGGGCGACTCCGGGTGCAGCGGGTGGCACTGGCGCGGTCGGCGGCATCGGTGGTGTCGGTGGAGTCGGTGGACATGGCGGAGCTGTGTCCGGCAACGGCGGTAACGGCGGCGCCGGTGGCGTCGGCGGTCTCGGTGGAGCCGGCGGTGCCGGAGCGACTGGGGCCGACGCAACCGTCGCCGGAGCCACCGGCGGGACCGGTGGTCTCGGCGGCAGTGGTGGTGCCGGCGGCCACGGCGGCGCCGGAGGAGCCGGGGGTGCCGCGCTGGGCAGCGGCACCGGTGGTGTGACCGGGGTCGGCGGTGCGGGCGGCCAGGGCGGTGCGGCCGGGATCGGCGGCGACGGCGGGGTCGGTGGCGCCGGTAGCTCGACCGTTCGTAATGGCGGTACCGGCGGACAGGGCGGAAATCCCGGCGTAGGCGGGGTCGGCGGGGTCGGCGGAGTGAACGGCGCCGGTACCAGCGTCGCCGCCTCGGGTGCGGCTGGTGCGGCCGCGTTGACCGGTGGCAACGGCGGAACGGGTGGCGCGGGCTGGAACGCGGTAACCCCGGGTGCCAATGGCGGTAACGGCGGGCGCGGTGGCGCAGGCGGCGTCGTCGGTAACGGCGGCGACGGCGGTGCCGGTGGTAACGGCGCCATCGGCGCCGCGGGCACCGACCCGACCCAGAGCGGGGGTGCCGGCGGGATCGGCGGCAACGGCGGTCGCGGCGGTGACGGTGGTGTGGCCGGGACGACCGCTGGCTTCGGCGGGGACGGCGGGAAGGGCGGCATCGGCGGGCAGGGCGGCACCGGTGCAACCGGCGCCAACGCGACGGACCCATCTGCGATCGGTGGCACAGGTGGGGTCGGCGGAATTGGTGGACAAGGCGGCGCCGGCGGTAATGGCGGCAACGCGCCGAACGCCCTCGGCAACGTGGGTGGCGGCGGTGACGGCGGTGCCGGCGGCGCTGCCGGTCTCGGCGGCGATGGCGGAAAGGGCGCCAACGGCACCGCCGCTCTCTTCAACGGCAGTGCAGGTGGGATCGGCGGCAACCCAGGCACCGGCGGGGCCGGTGGGCAAGGTGGCGTCGGCTCGAGCTTCGGCGGGACCGGTGCGGGCGGTGCCGCGGCCACCAGCGGTGGCAACGGTGGTGCGGGTGGCAATGGCTACACCGACCCCACCCTCAGCGGGCTTGCCGGCGGTGACGGTGGCGCCGGCGGTAAAGCTGGCGCCGTCGGTAACGGTGGTGCCGGCGGCAAAGGTGGCAACGGTGCCCAGGGCGTCACGGGTGCCGCCGAGTTCGAAACCGGTGGGACCGGCGGCGTCGGCGGTAAGGGTGGTGCCGGCGGGCAAGGTGGCTCCACATCCGGCAATGGCGGTGCCGGTGGCGCCGGCGGGATCGGCGGGATCGGCGGTACCGGCGCTGCTGGTATCGACTCGGTCGACCCGACTCTGGCAGGTGGCGCGGCCGGCCAAGGTGGTGTCGGTGGCCAGGGTGGCCAAGGCGGTAATGGCGGCGGCGTGACCCTTGGAAAGGGAACTGTTGGCGTGGGTGGCGCCGGTGGTAACGGTGGTGCCGCCGGTATCGGCGGGAACGGCGGCGACGGCGCCGCCGGCACCGCCGCCCACATCGACGGCAGTGCAGGTGGTCAGGGCGGTAACCCGGGTACCGGAGGGGTTGGCGGTAACGGCGGCTCCGGCTCTGTCGCCGGTGGCAAGGGCGGCACGGGCGCTGCGGCCACCTTCGGCGGCGACGGCGGCGACGGCGGTAAGGGCTTCGCTGCTGAAGCGGGCTCCAACGCAACCGGTGGCGTTGGTGGCACCGGTGGTGCCGGCGGTGTGCTGGGTAACGGCGGTACCGGCGGTGTTGGTGGCGCCGGCGATGGCAGCGGCGCTGGTGGCGCCGGCGGTCACGGCGGGGACAGCGGTGCGCAGGCCGGCAACGGTGGAGCCGGCGGCACCGGTGGCGCGGCCGGGTCGACTGGTATCGGTGGCACCGGTGGCACCGGTGGCCTTGGCCAATCGCCATTGGGTATCGGCGGTGCCGGTGGTCACGGCGGTGCTGGCGGTGCGACATCTGGTGACGGTGGCGCCGGTGGTACCGGCGGTATCGGCCAGGCCGGCGGCGGCGCCGGCGGCGATGGTGGCGATGCCGGGCAGAGCGGCAACGGTGGCGCAGGCGGCACCGGTGGCGTCGGTCTGCCGGGCAAGAACGGTGCGGCCGGGGTCGGCTCGGGCGGCAATGGCGGCGACGCAGTCGCCGGCGGCTTCGGTGGTCACGGTGGTAACGGCGGTGCCGGCGGCACGGTGTCCGGTAACGGCGGGGCCGGCGGTACGGGTGGCGCGGGTGCACAGGGCGGTACCGGCGGTAATGCCACCGACTCGACGAACCCGACCACGGCCGGCGGTGCGGGTGGCAAGGGTGGTGCCGGCGGCCAGGGTGGTGCCGGCGGTAACGGTGGTAAAGCCACCGCAGGCACCGTGGGTGCTGCCGGAGACGGCGGGGCCGGTGGTGCTGCGGGCCTCGGCGGCAATGGCGGCAAGGGTGCCAACGGCACGGCAGCCACCATCAACGGCAGCGATGGCGGTAAGGGCGGTGACGCAGGCCTCGTCGGGACCGGTGGCGTGGCGGGCACCGGCTCGACTGTCGGCTCCAACGGCCTTAACGGCGCCGATGCCCCCAATAGCGGCAACGGCGGTAACGGTGGCAACGGCTTCGACAACGGCGCGAACACCGCCGGTGCGGCGGGCGGCAACGGCGGCAAGGGCGGTGCCGGCGGTTCGCACGGCGACGGCGGTAACGGTGGCAGCGGTGGCAACGGCGGGACCGGCACCACCGGCGGCGCCAGCGTCGCCGGCGGCACCGGCGGCGCGGGCGGAAACGGTGGCGCCGGCGGTGCTGGCGGATCCGTCCTTGGTGACGCGGGTAACGGCGGCAACGCCGGAAACGGCGGCAAGGGCGGCCAGGGCGGTAACGGTGCGGTAGGAGCCAACTCCAGTACCGCCAACGGCACCGCCGGCACCGGCGGCAACGCTGGCGCCGGTGGTAACGGCGGAGCCGGTGGCAACGGCGGTGCCGCGGGTACGGCCACGCTGGGTAACAACGGCACGGCCGGTAACGCCGGTAACGGCGGCGACGGCGGTAATGCCGGGACGGCCGGGGCCGGTGGTACCGGAACCGGCAACCGCACCAACGGCGGTACGGGCGGCAACGGCGCCGCTGGTGGGGCCGGCGGCGGCGGTGGCAAGGGCGGTACCGGCACCGCGACTACTAACGGTGGTGCTGGTGGCACCGGTGGCCAGGGCGGCATCGGATCCACGGGTGGCACCGGTGGGGCTGCCACCGGTACGACTGGTGGCAACGGCGGCGGTGGTGGTACCGGCGGTAACGGCGGCGCCGGTGGTAACGCGGGCGCCGGTGGCGATGGCCAATCTGGTGGTGCCGCGGGTAGCGCTGGAAAGGGTGGCGCGGCCGGCGACGGCGGTGCTGGTACCACGGGCGGTAATGGCCAAGCCAGCACCACGGCCGCCAACCGCGACGCACGCAACGGTGGCGCCGGCGGCAACGCCGGTGTGGGTGGTGCCGGTGGCGCTGGCGCGTCCGGTGGCACCGCGATCGGTGGCGGCACCAACGGCGCGGCGAGCGCCGGTGCCGATGGTGGCGCTGGCGGAAAGGGCGGAGCCGGCGGTGCCGGTGGCCTTGGCGCCGCCGCGACCAGCGGTAGCAACCCCGGCGGCCTGGGCGGTAACGGTGGTGCCAGCGGTAACGGCGGTGCTGGTGGCGCCGGCGGTGCTGGTGGTAATGGCACCACCACCACCGCAGGCGCAGCCGGTGGTAATGGCGGGCAAGCCGGCGCAGGCGGCACCTCGGGTAGCGGCGGCAAAGGCGGCAATGGCTTTGGCACCAACATGGCTGGTGGTAATGGCGGCAGTGCGGGCGCGGCTGGCTCGGGCGGCATCGGCGGTGGCGGCGGCGAAGGCGGCGACGGTAACGGCGGCGGGAACGGTGGAAACGCCGGGAACTCCGGCAACGGCGGGCAGGGCGGCGCCGGCGGCGGTGGTGGCACCCCGACGGGCACCGGCATCGGTGGAGCGGCTGGCAACGGCGCGAACGGCGGCGCCGGCGGCAACCACGCCACCGGCGGTACCGGCGGAACCGGCCTGGGCGGCGGCCTGAACGGCGGCAACGGTGCGATCGGCGCCTTCGGTACGGGCGGTACCGGCGGCCTGGCGGGTACGCCGGGTACGGGCGGCGCCGCAGGTACGTCGGGCAGCAACGGTCCCAACGGCACGTAGAAACTCATCCCCGGCCTGCCAGGTACTACTCCACACACGTCGAACAGCGATCGTCTGAAATGTTAGGAAGAGGATTGAGCCGGTGAGTTTCCTGACTTTGCCACCTGAGATCAACTCGCTGAACATGCTGCTCGGCGCGGGATCGGCGCCGATGGCGTCGGTGGCGTCGGCGTGGGATGGTCTGGCGTCCGAGCTGGGTTCGGCGTCGTCGTTCTTCGAGTCGGTGACCTCGGGTCTGATTGACGGTGCCTGGCAGGGCCCGGCCGCGGGGGCGATGGCGGCTGCGGCTTCGCCGTATGCGGGGTGGCTGAGCGCTGCGGGTGCGGCGGCTGAGCAGGCTGCTGCTCAGGCCCGGGTGGTGGTGGCGGCTTTCGAGTCCGCGCGGTCGATGATCGTGCACCCGGCGCTGATTGCCGGCAATCGCAATTCGCTGGTGCGGCTTGCGATCTCAAACCTGTTCGGGCAGAACTGGCCGGCGATCGCGGCGGCGGAGGCGGCCTACGAGGAGTTCTGGGCCCAGGACATCGTGGCGATGCTGAGCTATCACGGTGGGGCGTCGGCGGCCGCGGCGGCGCTGACCCCGTTCGCCAAATTGCCGCTGGGTCAGTTGGCCGGTGCGGGGGGCTTGGTCAATGCGGTGGCGACCGAAGTTGCGGGCTTGGCCGGCACTTTCAACAAGGGCGGCGGCAGCATCAGGGCTGCTCTTGGTTCGGGCAATGTCAGGCTGGGCAGCCTGCTGGGCGGTTTCAACCTCAGCGGGGCGCTCGGTGGCCTGCAGCTCGGTACCGGAAACCTCGCCAGCCTGAGCCTGGTGACTGCTGGTCTGTCCAACTCCGGAAGCATCAGCGCCGTGCTGAGCAGCGGCAGTCTGAGCAGCTTGCTGGGCAGCAAGTCCGTGACCGGCCTGCTCAGCAGTCTGAATCTGGGCACCGCCAACCTCAGCGCTGTGCTCAACCAGCTGGGTGTCACCGGCACCACCGGGGCGACGGCGGCCGCGGGTTGGGGCCATCACTGGGGTGGCTCGTGGGGCCAAGGCTTCGGCGGCTTCGGTGGTTCGGGCCGCGGCCTGGGCTTTTTGACCGGCCTGCTGAACAACGCAGTCGTGAGCAACGCCATCAGCAGCGGCAGTGTGAGCGCGGTGTTGAGCAGCCCGGCGGTGGCGGGTCTGTTGAACAGTTCGGTGGTCAACACCGTGTTGAGCAGTACGACGGTGAGCAGCTTGTTGAGCAGCTCGACGGTGAGCAGCTTGTTGAGCAGCCCGACGGTGAGCAGCCTACTGAGCAGCAAGACCGTCAGCAGCCTGGTCGGCAGTCTGCACTTGAGCGACGGCAGCAGTTTGAGCAACCTGCTGACTCAGTTGGGCGTGGGTGCCACCGGCTCCGGTGGGGCGAGTGCGGCGGCGACGTTGTCGACTCCGTGGGGCAACTTCTCGCTGAACCAGATCACTAACTACGTCAACTCCCACGGTGGCGTGCAGAGCGTGTTGAACAACTTGTCGAGTTCGCCGGCGTTTAACGCCTGGGTGAATTCCGGTGCGTTAGCCAGCCAGCTGAATAGCCCCGCGGTGACCAATCTGTTGAGCAACCCGGCGGTCACCACTGTGTTGAGCAGCCCGGCGGTGAGCACCCTGTTGAGCAGCCCGGCGGTGAGCACCCTGTTGAGCAGCCCGACGGTGGGCAACGTGTTGCGCAGCCCGGCGCTGAGCGGGCTGTTTAGCAACTCGTCGGTGAGCAGCCTGCTCAGTGGTGTGCACCTGACCAACGGCAGCAGCCTGAGCAACCTGTTGTCCCAGTTGGGGGTGGGTGGCACCGGCGGGGCGAGTGCCGCGGCGGCGACATTGTCGACTCCGTGGGGCAACTTCTCGCTGAACCAGATCACTAACTACGTCAACTCTCACGGTGGCGTGCAGAGCGTGCTGAGCAACTTGTCGAGTTCGCCGGCGTTTAACGCTTGGGTGAATTCTGGTGCGTTAGCCAGCCAGTTGAGCAGCCCTGCGGTGACCAGTTTGTTGAGCGGTCCGGCGGTGAGCACGCTGCTGAGCAGCCCGGCGGTGAGCACCCTGTTGAGCAGCCCGTCGGTTAGCACGCTGCTCAGCAGTCCCTCGGTGAGCAGCCTGCTCAGTTCGGGGCGTCTGGGCAGCTTGTTGAGCAACCCGACCATCAGCAGCGTGCTGAGCGGGACGAATCTGTCTGCCAAGCTGAGCAGTCTGTTGAGTGTGCATTCGGTCGGCTCGGCGGAGGCCGCGGTTGCTGACGTCTTCGGTAATACCGGTACCGGCAACATCGGGTTCGGTAATACCGGGGATAACAACATCGGGTTCGGCAATACCGGTAACGGCAACATCGGTATCGGTAACTCCGGTGTCGACCTGCGCGGCATTTTGAACGCGGGTGTGGGCAACTCTGGGCTGTTCAATACGGGTAGCTATAACACCGGTATCGGTAATTCCGGTGTCGGTAACACCGGGCTGTTCAACCCGGGCAATTTCAATACCGGGATCGGTAACCGCGGCAGCTACAACACCGGAAGCTTCAATGAGGGCAGCTTCAACAGCGGTGACTTCAACAGCGGTGACACCAACACCGGTTGGTTCAATACCGGCAACCTGAACACCGGTATCGGCAACTCCGGGGACATCAACACCGGTATCGGCAACTCCGGCAACATGAACAACGGGATGTTCGTCCGGGGCGACGCCCAGGGCATGACCGGAGTTTCCTACTCGATCCACATCAACCAGATACCCGTCGACTTCGGCATGCGGTTCCCCGTGAACACGACGATTGCCGGTGGCACGTTCGACATCACCACTCAGCCGTTCAACATCGGGGCGATCGACATGAGCGCCCTCAGCAGCACGTCCGGCACCATCGGGCCCATCAGCGTTCCGACCATAACGATCAGCGGACCACGGCTGCACTTCACGCTCGGCGCGCCGGGATACACGACGTACGGCGGCATCACCGGCACCGTCGGGCCGATCGACATTCCGTTGTTCTCGATCCCGGCGGGCCCGGGTATCGGCAATACCTCGGGTGCTCCGTCGTCGGGGTTCTTCAATAGTGGTTCGGGTAGTTCCTCGGGTTTCTTCAATGTGGGTGCGGGCAGTTCGGGATGGCAGAACCTGGCGTCGAGTGCTTCGGGTGTGGGCAACGTGGGCGAGTTGGCCTCGGGCATGCGCAACCTGGGCAACAGCATGTCGGGCTGGTTCAACGCGAGCTCGCTGGACAGCGCGCAGGCGGCGGTCGTCTCGGGTTTCAGCAACGTCGGCAGCCAGGTTTCGGGGGCCTTCCACAACGCGGTGAGCGACTTCACCACCTTGAGCATCGGCCTGGGCAACCAGGGTGGGCTGAATGTGGGTGGCGGCAACATCGGCGACCTGAACTTCGGCTTGGGCAACGTGGGCGCCAACAACTTCGGCGGCGGCAACCTGGGCAACCTGAACTTCGGGTTCGGTGATCTGGGCAGCAACAACTTCGGGTTCGGCAACCTCGGTGATGGCAACATCGGCTTCGGCAACTCCGGCAGCGGCAACATCGGCTTCGGCAACACCGGGAACGGCAACGTCGGGTTCGGCAACTTCGGTGACGGCAACGTCGGCTTGGCGAACTGGGGTGACAACAACACCGGTATCGGGTTGCTCGGCAGCGGCAACGTCGGCTTCGGTGGCTTCAACGCGGGCACCGACAATGTCGGGTTGTTCAACTCCGGTCACGGTAACCGCGGGTTCTTCAACTCCGGTACCGGTAACACCGGGATCGGCAACGCCGGTGACTACAACACCGGTATCGGCAACACCAGCATCGCGAACACCGGCATCGGCAATACCGGTAGCTACAACACCGGTATCGGTAACACCGGCAGCAACAACACGGGAAGTTTCAACGTCGGTAGCTTCAACACCGGTGATGCCAACCCGGGCGATCGCAACACCGGAAGCTTCAACGGCGGCAGCATCAACACCGGCTTCGCCAACGCCGGCGACCTCAACACCGGTTCGTTCAACACCGGCAGCATGAACCTCGGCTCCTTCAACCTGGCCGACAGCCAAGTGCAAGATGGCATCACCTTCACGATCGATTTCCCGGCGATCCCGATCGACCTGGTGGCTGCTACCAATGTGGCGATCCCGATCTCCGGTCAGTTCGACCCGATCACCGTCTACCCGATCATTGTCAATGTCCCGGTCAACGTGACGGGGCTTGGTCTCGCCACCATCGCCGGAACCGTCCCGTCCGCGATAGTGGAACCCATCGTCATCAACCCGATCGTCCTGCTGGACGTCGTGTACGGGGCGGACTTCCAGTTGCCCATCCAGATGACGATCCTCGGCCGACTCAATGTCACGCTGCCGGGGCTGCTAGGTATCGGGAACTCCGTCGGGGCGTTGGCGTCCGGCTTCTTCAATGGAAATTCCGACGGTGCTTCCGGGTTCTTCAATTCCAGCGATCTGAGTTCGGGCTTCGCCAACGCCAACGGGGCGCTGACGTCGGGCTGGTACAACTCCGGTTCGTTGCTGTCGGGCTGGCAGAACCTGGGCGACGCCATCTCGGGCTTCGCCAACACCAGCACTGTCGGCGGCGCGGCGTTCATGTCCGGTGTCGGCAACATCGGCAACCAGATCTCGGGCTTCTGGAACGGGCAGATGAGTGCGCTGCAGCAGACGTGGGCGGACTGGGTGGCTAGCCGATGACGTGTTTCCCCGCCGCGGACGGCCGACCGTTGTTCTGTAGCACTTACTACTCCAAAGAAGCTTTCCTGCAATGTAAGGAAGAGGATTGAGCCGGTGAGTTTCCTGACTTTGCCACCCGAGATCAACTCGCTGAACATGCTGCTCGGCGCGGGATCGGCGCCGATGTCGTCGGTGGCGACGGCCTGGGATGGTTTGGCTGCTGAGTTGGGTTCGGCGTCGTCGTTCTTCGAGTCGGTGACCTCGGGTCTGATTGACGGTGCCTGGCAGGGCCCGGCGGCGGGGGCGATGGCGGCTGCGGCTTCGCCGTATGCGGGGTGGCTGAGCGCTGCGGGTGCGGCGGCTGAGCAGGCTGCTGCTCAGGCCCGGGTGGTGGTGGCGGCTTTCGAGTCCGCGCGGTCGATGATCGTGCACCCGGCGCTGATTGCCGGCAATCGCAATTCGCTGGTGCGGCTTGCGATCTCAAACCTGTTCGGGCAGAACTGGCCGGCGATCGCGGCGGCCGAGGCGGCCTACGAGGAGTTCTGGGCCCAGGACATCGTGGCGATGCTGAGCTATCACGGCGGGGCGTCGGCGGCCGCGGCGGCGCTGACCCCGTTCACCAAATTGCCGCTGGGTCAATTGGCCGGCGCGGGTGGTGCGATCAATGCGGCGGTCTCGCAGCTGTCCGGCTTGGCAGGCGCCGGCGGCACCAACGTCAAGGCCGTCGTCGCAACCCTGAGTTCGGGGCGTGGCCTGAAGCTGGGCAGCCTGCTGGGCGGTTTCAACCTGAACGCCGTGCTTAGCGGTTTGCACCTTGGCACGGGGAATCTCGCCAACCTGAACCTGCACAACCTGGGTCTGGGCGGTACCGGTGTCGGCGCGGCGGCCGCTGCGAGGTTGTCGACCCCGTGGGGCAACTTCTCGCTGAACCAGATCACCAATTACGTCAACTCTCACGGTGGCGTGCAGAGCGTGCTGAGCAACTTGTCGAGTTCGCCGGCGTTTAACGCCTGGGTGAATTCCGGTGCGTTAGCCAGCCAGCTGAGCAGCCCTGCGGTGACCAGTTTGTTGAGCGGTCCGGCGGTGAGCACGCTGCTCAACGGGACCTCGGTGAGCACCCTGTTGAGCAGCCCGTCGGTTAGCACGCTGCTCAGCAGTCCCTCGGTGAGCAGCCTGCTCAGCCACGGGCGTCTGGGCAGCTTGTTGAGCAACCCGACCATCAGCAGCGTGCTGAGCGGGACGAATCTGTCTGCCAAGCTGAGCAGTCTGTTGAGTGTGCATTCGGTCGGCTCGGCGGAGGCCGCGGTTGCTGACGTCTTCGGTAATACCGGGACCGGCAACATCGGGTTCGGTAATACGGGGGATAACAACATCGGGTTCGGCAATACCGGTAACGGCAATGTCGGTATCGGTAACTCCGGTGTGGACTTGCGCGGGATTTTGAACTCCGGTGTCGGTAATTCCGGGTTGTTCAACACCGGGAGCTATAACACCGGTATCGGTAATTCCGGTGTCGGTAACACCGGGCTGTTCAACCCGGGCAATTTCAATACCGGGATTGGTAACCGCGGCAGCTACAACACCGGAAGCTTCAATGAGGGCAGCTTCAACAGCGGTGACTTCAACGCCGGGGACACCAACACCGGTTGGTTCAATACCGGCAACCTGAATACCGGTATCGGCAACTCCGGGGACATCAACACCGGTATCGGCAACTCCGGCAACATGAACAACGGGATGTTCGTCCGGGGCGACGCCCAGGGCATGACCGGGTTTTCCTACTCGATCCACATCGACCAGATACCTGTGGACTTCGGCCTGCGAGTCCCGATCAACATGACGATTTCCGGGGGGACCCTCGACATCACCACTCAGCCGTACACCATCGGGACGATCAATCTCAGCTCTCTCAGCACCGTAAACGACGGCTCCACCATCGGTCCCATCAGGGTTCCGACCATAACGGTCAGCGGACCACGGCTGAACTTCTTAGTCGGCGGCCCGACTTACACGCTGTTCGGCGGCATCTCCGGCACCGTCGGGCCGATCGATATTCCGTTCTCGATTTCGGCGGGGCCGGGCTTCGGCAACACCTCGGGTGCGCCGTCGTCGGGGTTCTTCAATAGTGGTTCGGGTAGTTCCTCGGGTTTCTTCAATGTGGGTGCGGGCAGTTCGGGGTGGCAGAACCTCGCGTCGAGTGCCTCGGGTGTGGGCAACGTGGGCGAGTTGGCCTCGGGCATGCGCAACCTGGGCAACAGCATGTCGGGCTGGTTCAACGCGAGCTCGTTGGACAGCGCGCAGGCGGCGGTGGTCTCGGGTTTCAGCAACGTCGGCAGCCAGGTTTCGGGGGCCTTCCACAACGCGGTGAGCGACTTCACCACCTTGAGTATCGGTCTGGGCAACCAGGGTGGGCTGAATGTGGGTGGCGGCAACATCGGCGACCTGAACTTCGGCTTGGGCAACGTGGGCGCCAACAACTTCGGCGGCGGCAACCTGGGCAACCTGAACTTCGGGTTCGGTGATCTGGGCAGCAACA
Source organism: Mycobacterium paragordonae (assembly GCF_003614435.1). Classification (NCBI taxonomy): domain Bacteria; kingdom Bacillati; phylum Actinomycetota; class Actinomycetes; order Mycobacteriales; family Mycobacteriaceae; genus Mycobacterium; species Mycobacterium paragordonae. The sequence goes on along the minus strand of NZ_CP025546.1, from coordinate 5,413,646 downwards.
ACTTCGGGTTCGGCAACCTCGGTGATGGCAACATCGGCTTCGGCAACTCCGGCAGCGGCAACATCGGCTTCGGCAACACCGGTAACGGCAACGTCGGGTTCGGCAACTTCGGTGACGGCAACGTCGGCTTGGCGAACTGGGGTGACAACAACTCCGGTATCGGGTTGCTCGGCAGCGGCAACGTCGGCTTCGGTGGCTTCAACGCGGGCACCGACAATGTCGGGTTGTTCAACTCCGGTCACGGTAACCGCGGGTTCTTCAACTCCGGTACCGGTAACACCGGGATCGGCAACGCCGGTGACTACAACACCGGTATCGGCAACACCAGCATCGCGAACACCGGCATCGGCAACACCGGCAGCTACAACACCGGTATCGGTAACACCGGCAGCAACAACACGGGAAGTTTCAACGTCGGTAGCTTCAACACCGGTGATGCCAACCCGGGCGATCGCAACACCGGAAGCTTCAACGGCGGCAGCATCAACACCGGCTTCGCCAACGCCGGCGACCTCAACACCGGTTCCTTCAACACCGGCAGCATGAACCTCGGCTCCTTCAACCTGGCCGACAGCCAAGCGCAAGGGATTACCATCCCGATCAATCTGCCGGCGATTCCGATCGACCTGGTCGCCGGTGCCAACCTGGCGATCCCGATCACCGGTCAGTTCGACCCGCTCACCGTCTACGTCCCACAGTTCGGCATTCCGGTCAACGTGTCGGTCGCGTTCCTTGTCACTATCAACTTCACCGGAACCCAACTGACCCCACCGTTACCGCCCATCGTCATCAACCCGATCGTCCTGAAGGACCTCATGGTCGGCGGGTCCGTACAGGTACCGATCGACATGACGATCCTCGGCCGACTCAACCTCACGCTGCCGGCGCAGCCCGGTATCGGGAACTCCGCGGTGTCGTCGGGCTACTTCAACGGAGGTTCCGTCGGTACTTCTGGTTTCTTCAATTCCAGCGATCTGAGTTCGGGCTTCGCCAACGCCAACGGGGCGTTGACGTCGGGCTGGTACAACTCCGGTTCGTTGCTGTCCGGCTTCCAAAACCTCGGGACCGCCATCTCCGGTATCGCGAACACCAGCACGCTGGCCGCCAACACCTCGGCCCTGATCTCCGGCGTCGGCAACATCGGCAGCCAGGTCTCCGGCTTCTGGAACGGCCAGATGAGTGCGCTGCAGCAGACGTGGGCGGACTGGGTGGCTAGCCGATGACGTGTTTCCCCGCCGCGGACGGCCGACCGTTGTTCTGTAGCACTTACTACTCCAAAGAAGCTTTCCTGCAATGTAAGGAAGAGGATTGAGCCGGTGAGTTTCCTGACTTTGCCACCCGAGATCAACTCGCTGAACATGCTGCTCGGCGCGGGATCGGCGCCGATGTCGTCGGTGGCGACGGCCTGGGATGGTTTGGCTGCTGAGTTGGGTTCGGCGTCGTCGTTCTTCGAGTCGGTGACCTCGGGTCTGATTGACGGTGCCTGGCAGGGCCCGGCGGCGGGGGCGATGGCGGCTGCGGCTTCGCCGTATGCGGGGTGGCTGAGCGCTGCGGGTGCGGCGGCTGAGCAGGCTGCTGCTCAGGCCCGGGTGGTGGTGGCGGCTTTCGAGTCCGCGCGGTCGATGATCGTGCACCCGGCGCTGATCGCCGGCAACCGCAATTCGCTGGTGCGGCTTGCGATCTCAAACCTGTTCGGGCAGAACTGGCCGGCGATCGCGGCGGCCGAGGCGGCCTACGAGGAGTTCTGGGCCCAGGACATCGTGGCGATGCTGAGCTATCACGGCGGGGCGTCGGCGGCCGCGGCGGCGCTGACCCCGTTCACCAAATTGCCGCTGGGTCAATTGGCCGGCGCGGGCGGTCTGATTAATGCGGCGGTCTCGCAGCTGTCCGGCTTGGCAGGCGCCGGCGGCACCAACGTCAAGGCCGTCGTCGCAACCCTGAGTTCGGGGGGCGGCCTGAAGCTGGGCAGCCTGCTGGGCGGTTTCAACCTCAGCGGCGTGCTCAGCAGTTTGCACCTGGGCACCGGCAACCTCAACCTGAACCTGCGCAACCTAGGTCTGGGCGGCACCGGCGCCGGCGCGGCGGCCGCGGCGCACTGGGGTCGGCACAGCTTCGGATCGTGGGGTCACTTCGGCGGCTCGAACGTGCAGTCGCTGGTGACGGGTCTGTCCACCGGTGGTCTGGGTAATGTCCTGAGCGGCGGCGTCCTCAGCAGCGTAATCAGCACCGGCAGTCTGAGCAGCCTGTTGACCAGTCCGGCGGTGAGCACCCTGTTGGGCAGCCCGGCGGTCAGTAGCTTGGTGAACGGCAAGAGCCTGAGCAGTCTGTTGAGCAGCAAGTCGGTGAGTAGCCTGCTGAGCAGCCTGCATCTGAGCGCCGGCGACGTGAGCAGTGCGCTGAACCAGTTGGGTGTGGGTACCGGTGGGCCGAGTGCGGCGGCGACGTTGTCGACTCCGTGGGGCAACTTCTCGCTGAACCAGATCACTAACTACGTCAACTCCCACGGTGGCGTGCAGAGCGTGCTGAACAACTTGTCGAGTTCGCCGGCGTTTAACGCCTGGGTGAATTCCGGTGCGTTAGCCAGCCAGCTGAATAGCCCCGCGGTGACCAATCTGTTGAGCAACCAGGCGGTCACCACCGTGTTGAACAGCCCGGCGGTGAGCACCCTGTTGAGCAGCCCGGCGGTGAGCACCCTGTTGAGCAGCCCGACGGTGGGCAACGTGTTGCGCAGCCCGGCGCTGAGCGGGCTGTTTAGCAACTCGTCGGTGAGCAGCCTGCTCAGTGGTGTGCACCTGACCAACGGCAGCAGCCTGAGCAACCTGTTGTCCCAGTTGGGGGTGGGTGGCACCGGCGGGGCGAGTGCCGCGGCGGCGACATTGTCGACCCCGTGGGGCAACTTCTCGCTGAACCAGATCACTAACTACGTCAACTCCCACGGTGGCGTGCAGAGCGTGCTGAACAACTTGTCGAGTTCGCCGGCGTTTAACGCTTGGGTGAATTCTGGTGCGTTAGCCAGCCAGTTGAGCAGCCCTGCGGTGACCAGTTTGTTGAGCGGTCCGGCGGTGAGCACGCTGCTGAACAGCCCGTCGGTTAGCACGCTGCTCAGCAGTCCCTCGGTGAGCAGCCTGCTCAGCCCCGGGCGTCTGGGCAGCTTGTTGAGCAACCCGACCATCAGCAGCGTGCTGAGCGGGACGAATCTGTCTGCCAAGCTGAGCAGTCTGTTGAGTGTGCATTCGGTCGGCTCGGCGGAGGCCGCGGTTGCTGACGTCTTCGGTAATACCGGGACCGGCAACATCGGGTTCGGTAATACCGGGGATAACAACATCGGGTTCGGCAATACCGGTAACGGCAATGTCGGTATCGGTAACTCCGGTGTCGACCTGCGCGGGATTTTGAACTCGGGTGTGGGCAACTCTGGGCTGTTCAATACGGGTAGCTATAACACCGGTGTCGGTAATTCCGGTGTCGGTAACACCGGGCTGTTCAACCCGGGCAATTTCAATACCGGGATCGGTAACCGCGGCAGCTACAACACCGGAAGCTTCAATGAGGGCAGCTTCAACAGCGGTGACTTCAACAGCGGTGACACCAACACCGGTTGGTTCAATACCGGCAACCTGAATACCGGTATCGGCAACTCCGGGGACATCAACACCGGTATCGGCAACTCCGGCAACATGAACAACGGGATGTTCGTCCGGGGCGACGCCCAGGGCATGACCGGGTTTTCCTACTCGATCCACATCGACCAGATACCCGTGGACTTCGGCATGCGAGTCCCGTTGAACCTCACGATATCCGGTGGCACTTTCGACATCACCACTGTGCCGTTCACCGTCCCCCAGCTCCCGCTCACCCTCAGCGGCTTGCAGCCCGGCGGCTACGTCGGTCCCATCAACGTTCCGACGATAACGGTCAGCGGACCACAACTGAATCTCGTAGTCGGCGGCCAGGGTTACACGCTGTTCGGCGGCATCTCCGGCACCGTCGGGCCGATCGATATTCCGTTCTCGATCCCGGCGGGCCCGGGCTTCGGCAATACCTCCGGTGCCCCGTCGTCGGGGTTCTTCAATAGTGGTTCGGGTAGTTCCTCGGGTTTCTTCAATGTGGGTGCGGGCAGTTCGGGATGGCAGAACCTGGCGTCGAGTGCTTCGGGTGTGGGCAACGTGGGCGAGTTGGCCTCGGGCATGCGCAACCTGGGCAACAGCATGTCGGGCTGGTTCAACGCGAGCTCGCTGGACAGCGCGCAGGCGGCGGTCGTCTCGGGTTTCAGCAACGTCGGCAGCCAGGTTTCCGGGGCCTTCCACAACGCGGTGAGCGACTTCACCACCTTGAGCATCGGCCTGGGCAACCAGGGTGGGCTGAATGTGGGTGGCGGCAACATCGGCGACCTGAACTTCGGCTTGGGCAACGTGGGCGCCAACAACTTCGGCGGCGGCAACCTGGGCAACCTGAACTTCGGGTTCGGTGATCTGGGCAGCAACAACTTCGGGTTCGGCAACCTCGGTGATGGCAACATCGGCTTCGGCAACTCCGGCAGCGGCAACATCGGCTTCGGCAACACCGGGAACGGCAACGTCGGGTTCGGCAACTTCGGTAACGGCAACGTCGGCTTGGCGAACTGGGGTGACAACAACTCCGGTATCGGGTTGCTCGGCAGCGGCAATGTCGGCTTCGGTGGTTTGAATGCGGGCACCGACAATGTCGGGTTGTTCAACTCCGGTCACGGTAACCGCGGGTTCTTCAACTCCGGTACCGGTAACACCGGGATCGGCAACGCCGGTGACTACAACACCGGTATCGGCAACACCAGCATCGCGAACACCGGCATCGGCAATACCGGTAGCTACAACACCGGTATCGGTAACACCGGCAGCAACAACACGGGAAGTTTCAACGTCGGTAGCTTCAACACCGGTGATGCCAACCCGGGCGATCTGAACACCGGAAGCTTCAACGGCGGCAGCATTAACACCGGCTTCGCCAACGCCGGCGACCTCAACACCGGTTCGTTCAACACCGGCAGCATGAACCTCGGCTCCTTCAACCTGGCCGACAGCCAAGGACTGGACGGTATCACCATCCCGATCGATCTCCCGGCGATCCCGATCGACCTAGTGGTCGGTGCCAACGTGGCGATCCCGGTCACCGGTCAGATCAACCCGATCACCATCCAACCGATCCCTCAATTCGGCATCCCGGTAAGGGCTCAGATCAACGTTCTCTTCACCTTCACCTTCGCGGGAACGCTCGCGTCCCCAGTGGTAGACCCCATCGTCATCAACGCGATCGTCCTGAAGGACCTCATGGTCGGGGCGAACATACAGATACCGCTCGACATGACGCTGCTCGGCCGACTCAACCTCACGGTTCCGGGGCTACTCGGTATCGGAAACTCCTCGGGGTCGGTGTCGTCGGGGTACTTCAACGGAGGTTCCGTCGGTACATCTGGTTTCTTCAACTCCGGCGATCTGAGTTCGGGCTTCGCCAACGCCAACGGGGCGTTGACGTCGGGCTGGTACAACTCCGGTTCGTTGCTGTCGGGCTGGCAGAACATCGGGACCTCCATCTCCGGTTTCGCCAACACCAGCACGCTGGCCGCGAACACCCCGGCCCTGATCTCCGGCGTCGGCAACATCGGCAGCCAGGTCTCCGGCTTCTGGAACGGTCAGATGAGTGCGTTGCAAGCGGCGCTGGCGGCCATCTCGCCGCTGCAGGCGAGCCTCGTCACCACCACCACGTAGCGGCAGTTGGCGCAGCGGATCGGCGCGCCTTGGCCAGGCGTGGCGCCGCAACGTCGAATCGCAACACGCGAGGCGCGGTCAACAGCCGCGTGACAGACTGGATTTATGGCTGCGCTGTCGGCGGTGGTGTTCACGCTGAGCGGGTGGCTGGGGCTGTATCTACTGGCCCGCGATCCGCGCAAACCGGTGCTTGTGCTCGCCGCGATCGGGCTCTGCGGCTTCGCCTTGGTGGTGGCCCTGGACGCCGTGCGGAACACCAGTGCGGCGCACGCGCACCTGCTCAGCCAGCTCGAGGTCTACCTGGTGGCCGTGCCCGGAGTGGCGTGGTTCGCGGTCCTGCTCGAATTGGCCCGTCCGGCTGACAATCCCAAGGGGCGAACCGGCGAACTGCTGCTTGTCGGCGTTGTCGCCGCGCTGGCCCTGCTGGCCGCGGCGCTGGCCGGCAACGTCGACGGTCCGCTGAGGCCCGGCCACTGGCTGATGTCCGCGGTCATCTCCGTTTCCACCCTGGGCGCGATGGCCCGCAATGTGCTGCGGCCGACCCGGCCCGCGCCGGTCACCGGCGCAGTCGTCGTCGCGACGCTGTTCTTCGCACTGGCCAACGCCATCCTGATCATCCCGCTGGGATTGGTGCCGAGCTGGATTGCCTTGGCCTCGACGGGATTCGATGTCCTGCTGCTCGGAGTGGCTGTGGCCCTCTGGGACGCCTTCGACGAAGGCCACGCATTGCGGGCCGACATGCTGCGCTCCTTCGTCGGCTGCTCTGCCGTATCGCTGCTGTTCGGCGGTCAGGCTCTGGTCGGGCTCGCGATGACCCGGACCGATCCGACCGCGCAGACCGCGATGACCGTGCTGCTGTTCACCAGCCTGGCGATCGCGATCACGGTGCAGGTGTTGGCCGACCCGCTGGCCGGCATCATGGACCGGCTGGCGTTCTCCCGGTCGCCCGAGCTCCGGGCTGACCGGGCGGCACTGCGTGGTGCCGGGGCCGCGCTGCCGTTGCGGTCGGCGGACCCCCTGGTCGACGTGGACGACGACACTTTCGTTCGGCTGACCCGTCGGGCGCTGGGTCACTACGCCGACCTGACCAAGCTGGTCGCCAGCCCGCTGACCGCGCTGCCGGTGATCGACGAGCGGCTGGCCGCCCGGGGCGCTCCGGACCACCCGGTGGAGCGTGCCAACGAACTCAAGGCGGTGCTCGCCGACGGCATCAGCCGGCTCAAGCCCCGCGACGGCGGCGACTTCGGCACGACTGAGGAATGGCGCTACTACAACTCGCTGTACTTCCCCTACGTCGTAGGCGTGCGCGCCTACGCCCAGAACGCCACCGCCGCCGGATTGGATCCGACCGCGCGACAGGCCTGGCAGTGGCTGGTCACCGAGGTGCCGCAGCGTTCATTGCACAATTGGCAGAACGCGGCGGCGCGGTTGATCGCCGCCGATCTACGCGGCCGGGTCACAGTCCCCAGCGACTGATCCCACCGCGGTCTCTCACACACACCAGCAGACGGAGATGCCTGTGCCAGACAAACTGCCGCCCGCCCGCGTCGTGCGAGCACTCGAAGTGGTCCGTGACCGCCTAGCCCGGCTGCACCAGCGGATGGTGCCGGCCCCGGCGGCGATGATGGAACTGATCCTGGACGCGTGGGTCGCCCAGGCGGTCGCCGCGGCGGCCGAACTCGGCATCGCGGATGCGCTCGCCGGCGGGCCGTTGACCGCCGATGAGATCGCCGCCGCGGTCGGTGCGGACGCCGACGCGATCAGTCGCCTGCTCCGGGCGTTGATCGGTCGCGGTGTGTTCCGGCAGCGGCGCGACGGCCGCTACGACTTGAATCCGCTGGCCGACGCGTTGCGGAGCGACGCTGAGGTCTCGCTGGCCGGGATGGCCCGCTTTGTGGGGACCCGCCAGCAGCGGGAGCACTGGAGCGAGCTGACCGACGCCATCCGCAGCGGACGTTCCGTCGTCTCCAAGCTGCGTGGCAAACCGTTCTTCGAATACCTGGCCGGCGAGCCGGAGCTTTCGCGCATCTTCAACGACGCGATGACCAGCACATCCGATCTGTCGATCGCGCCGCTGGTCGCGGCCTACGACTTCAGCGGCTACTCCACCATCGTCGACGTCGGCGGGGGGCACGGCCGACTGCTCGCTGCGATCCTTAACGCGGCGCCGCAGGCCCGCGGCATCCTGTTCGACCAGCCCCAGGTGGTCGCCGACGCCCCGGCGGAACTTCGCGAGCACCGGGTCGAAGACAGAGTGCGGATCGTCGAGGGATCCTTTTTCGAGGACGAGTTACCCGGCGGCGGCGACGCGTACGTGCTGAAAAACATCATCCACGACTGGCCGGACGACGACGCGATAAGCATTCTTGGCAGAGTGCGCAAGGCCGCGGCGCCGGGCAGCCACGTCCTGTTGTTGGAACAGGTGATTCCCGACCACAACCGCGACATCCCGGCCAAGTGGATCGATCTGGAAATGCTGGTCATGGTCGACGGCCGGGAGCGAACCGAGGCCGAGTACGGCCGGCTGTTGCAGCAGGCGGGGTTCCAGCTGACGCGAGTGGTGGAAACCGCGTCGCCCTTCGGGATCGTGGAGGCCCGGGCCGTCTGATCTTCAGGCGGTACACCAGAAGAAATCCCAGGTCATGGGGTGTGTGGCAGTGATTGGCAGTGCCATGCGTCGATCTGGCAGTGCATAACCGGCACCGTCAGGAGTGTTCGACCGAACCAACGCCCCAACGCCTGAGGAGATCCGAACATGACCGCAATTTCCGGTGTGCAGCACCGCCCGCTATCCGACTCCAACGACTCGCTGCTCCGATTTGCGATGCGAGCCGACGCCACCCTGACGGGACTGATGGGGCTGGCCGTCGCAGTGGCGGCCGACCCCGTGTCGCGGCTGACCGGTCTGACGTCCGGTCAGGAATACAGCATGGGCGCTTTCTTCGTCCTTTACGGACTGGCCGTGTTCAGCCTGGCCGCGTTGCCGAACCTGCGTCGCGCGGGCCTTGGCGTCGTCGCGGCGAATCTGGTCTACACGGTCGCTGCGATCGCCGCCGCGGAGTTGGTGCCGATGACATCGATCGGGGTGGCCGCGACCCTGGCCAGCGGCGTCTACACGCTGGCGTTCGCCGGCCTGCAGTACCTGGGAGTGCGCCGCCTGGCGGCTTGACTCCCCTTCCCGCCGAGCGGGGTTGCCACCGCCTGAGCGTTGCGGTGAGCGGCCCCGCTCGGCCTTGTCCGTCCGAATAGCCGCCGGTTTACCGGAAGCCGGTAATTCCGGCGGATCGCCGAATGCCGGCGGCGACTGTGCAAACTGCACAGGAAAGGTCACCGCGTTGTGCAGTTTGCCTGTGGCGGTCAAAAGCGTTCTACGGGTTCCCTAGTAGAACCGACTGATTCCACGACGATTGCGCCGCGAACCGTCCATACTTCGAGTGATTTTCGCGCGCTGGCTCGACGAATAGCGATAGGACAAGCGATGTCATTCTTAGTAACCGCACCGGAATTGCTGGCGCAGGCCGCGTCCGACATAGCCGGGATCGGTTCCACGCTGAGCGAGGCCGCCGCCGCCGCGGCCGCCCCGACCACGGCGGTTGCCGCTGCGGGCGCTGACGAGATATCGGCCGCGGTCGCGGCACTGTTCTCCGGGCACGCGCAGACGTATCAGGCCCTCAACGCGCAGGCAGCGGCCTTCCACCAGCAGTTCGTCCAGACGATGACGGGTACCGGAGGCGCGTACGCAGCCGCCGAGGCCTTCAACGCCGCACAGAGCCTGCCCCAGGACGTGCTCGGCGTCATCAACGCGCCCACGATGGTGCTGTTCAATCGCCCGCTGATCGGGGACGGTGCCAACGGCGGCCCCGGGATGCGCGGTGGTGACGGCGGGATTCTCTACGGCAATGGCGGCGCCGGAGGCACCGGCGGATCCAACCAGGCCGGCGGAGCAGGCGGGAACGCCGGGCTGATCGGCAATGGCGGCGCCGGCGGAGCCGGCGGGACCAACACCGTCACTGGTAACGCCCAGAACGGTGGCGCGGGCGGCAGCGGCGGTTGGTTGTACGGAAGCGGAGGGAATGGCGGCGACGCCGGACCCAGGGCAGTCTTCGGTGCCGGTGCAGGCGGTGTCGGTGGAGCCGGCGGCAACGCGGGCCTGTGGGGTAGCGGTGGCATCGGTGGGAACGGCGGCGAAGGCGGCACCGGAGCCGGTCGGCCCGGCGGAGCCGGAGGCGTCGGTGGCAACGGTGGGTACATATACGGCGACGGAGGTGCCGGCGGCACGGGAGGCCTCGGCGGGGCCGGTGCCGGCGCTGGTGGTGCCGGCGGCCACGCCTGGACGATCGGCAACGGTGGAGCCGGTGGCACCGGCGGTCCCGCCGGCATCTCGAGCGGTGGCGGCAACGGTGGGCTGGGTGGCAACGCCGGTTGGCTCTACGGTGCGGGCGGTAATGGGGGCAACGGCGCAAGCGCCCAACTCGGCGGTACTGGCGGATCGGGTGGTAACGGTGGCAATGCCGGGCTATTTGGTGATGCGGGCTCTGGCGGTTACGGCGGCAACGGTGATAACGCGGCTCCCGGTAGTGGCGGGGACGGTGGGGTCGCGATATTCGGGAACGGCGGCAGCGGCGGCGCCGGCGGAAGCATGGTAGGCGCAATCAACTCGAGCCAACCGCTGGCCGGCGGCAACGGCGGCAACGGCGGGGTCTCCAGATTGTGGGGCAACGGCGGGAGCGGCGGCAATGCCGGCGCCGGCGAGACATCCAACACCGGTGGCATCGGCGGACACGGCGGGAACGGAGCGAACGCCGGGCTGCTGTTCGGCAACGGTGGAGTCGGCGGGGCCGGTGGAACCGGTGGCGGCGCCAACTTCGGCACCGGTATCAGTGCGGGTGGCGGCGGCAACGGCGGCATCGGCGGCGTCGCCGGGCTGTTCTACGGCAATGGCGGCGCCGGTGGCGGCGGCGGAGCCGGCGGCAATTTCACCGGCGGCACGGCCGGTGACGGGGGTGACGGCGGCGCCGGCGGCAACGCCAGGTTGATCGGCAACGGTGGTGCCGGCGGGGCGGGTGGACCGACCGGGGCCTTCACCAACCCGGGTAAAGCCGGCGTCGGCGCCGGCGGCGGTCTCGCCGGCATCCTGTTCGGCCAGCCGGGCGCCCACGGCTGACCCGCGCCTACAGCTTGCGCAGCCTCAGCCGGTTGATCGCGTGATCGGCGTCTTTACGTAGCACCAGGGTGGCCCGGGGCCGCGTCGGCAGGATGTTCTCGACCAGGTTGGGCCGGTTGATGGACCGCCAGATCTCCTTCGCCGCGACGACGGCCTGCGGGTCGGACAACGCCGAGTAGTGGTGGAAGTGCGATTCCGGGTTGGCGAACGACGTGCTGCGCATCGCCAGGAAGCGCGACACGTACCACTGCTCGATGTCCTCGATCCGGGCGTCCACATACAGCGAGAAGTCGAACAGGTCCGACACCATCAGCGTCGGGCCGGTTTGCAGGACGTTGAGTCCCTCCAGAATGAGGATGTCGGGATGCCGGACCACGTGCTTGGCGCCGGGAATGATGTCGTAGCGCAGGTGTGAATACACCGGCGCGCAGGCGTAGTCGGATCCGGACTTCACCGAGGTGACGAACCGCATCAGTGCCCGTCGGTTGTAGCTCTCCGGGAAACCCTTGCGGTGCATCAGGTTTCGTCGTTCCAGCTCCGCGTTGGGGTAGAGAAAACCGTCGGTGGTCACCAGGTCCACCCGAGGATGGTGATCCCAGCGGGCCAGCAGTGCCTGCAGCACGCGCGCCGTGGTCGATTTGCCGACAGCAACGCTGCCCGCAACGCCGATGATGAACGGCACCGGGCGGTCCGGGTTTTGCTGTGGCTCGCCCAGGAACTCCGCGGTGGCGGCGAACAAGCGTTGCCGGGCGGCTACCTGAAGGTGGATGAGCCGCGCCAGCGGCAGATAGACCTCTTCGACTTCCAGCAGGTCGAGTTGTTCACCGAGGCCGCGCAGCCCGACCAGTTCCTCTTCGGTGAGAGCCAGGGGTGTAGCCATGCGGAGCGCGCGCCATTGCCGTCGGTCGAACTCGACATAGGGGCTCGGCTCGCTCGGCCGCGGCATGGTGCCAGTCTCTCAGCAACGACGGCGGCACTGACGCTGGGGCCGGTCAAAACGCGACTCAGCTGCGCAACCAGGGTCTCGATAGACTGATGCCCGTGACTGCTACTCCTGGCGCCCGCGTCGCTTCCTCCGTTATGTCCGCCCCGCTTGCCGAGGTCGACCCCGATATCGCCGAGCTGCTGGGCAAGGAGCTCGGGCGGCAACGCGACACCCTCGAGATGATCGCCTCGGAGAACTTCGTGCCGCGCTCGATCCTGCAGGCCCAGGGCAGCGTGCTGACCAACAAGTACGCCGAGGGACTGCCCGGCCGGCGGTACTACGGCGGTTGTGAGCACGTCGACGTGGTCGAGAACATCGCCCGCGACCGCGCCAAGGCGCTGTTCGGTGCCGATTTCGCCAACGTGCAGCCGCATTCGGGCGCCCAGGCCAACGCCGCGGTGCTGCACGCGCTGATGTCGCCCGGGGAGCGCCTGCTTGGTCTCGACCTGGCCAACGGCGGTCATCTGACCCACGGCATGCGGCTGAACTTCTCCGGCAAGCTCTACGAGAACGCTTTCTACGGCGTCGACCCGACCACGCATCTGGTCGATATGGACGCGGTGCGGGCGCAGGCGCTGGAATTCCGTCCGAAGGTGCTGATCGCCGGCTGGTCCGCCTATCCCCGGATCCTCGACTTCGCGGCGTTCCGCTCGATCGCTGACGAGGTGGACGCCAAGCTGTGGGTGGACATGGCGCACTTCGCGGGCCTGGTAGCCGCCGGGCTGCACCCCTCTCCGGTGCCGCACGCCGACGTGGTGTCGACCACCATTCACAAGACGCTCGGCGGCGGCCGGTCCGGCATGATCCTGGGCAAGCAGGAGTACGCCAAGTCCATCAACTCAGCGGTGTTCCCGGGTCAGCAGGGCGGACCGCTGATGCACGTCATCGCCGGCAAGGCCGTCGCGCTGAAGATCGCCGCGACACCCGAGTTCGCCGAGCGTCAGCAGCGCACCCTGTCGGGGGCGCGCATCATCGCCGATCGCCTGATGGCCGACGACGTCGCCAAGGCAGGGGTGTCCGTGGTCAGCGGCGGCACCGACGTGCACCTCGTGCTCGTCGACCTGCGCAACTCCCCGCTGGACGGCCAGGCCGCCGAGGATCTGCTGCACGAGGTGGGCATCACGGTCAACCGCAACGCGGTCCCGAATGACCCGCGTCCGCCGATGGTGACGTCGGGCCTGCGCATCGGGACACCGGCGCTGACGACCCGCGGCTTCGGGGACGCCGAATTCTCCGAGGTGGCCGACATCATCGCGACCGCGCTGGCTGCCGGGACTTCGGCGGACGTCGCTGAACTCGGCGCGCGAGTGACACGGCTGGCCAGGGAGTTCCCGCTGTACGAGGGGATCGAGGACTGGGGTCTCGTCGGGCGCTGAGTCAGGCCGAAGAGACGTAAAGTCCCCCTTTTCCACGCGGAAGAGGGGGACTTTCCGTCTGCTCGCCACAGTGAGGCGCGACACGCCTTCGGAAATTTGAAAGAACCTGTGAATGCGGGTTACAGTTACCGCATGGCACAGAAACCTGTCGCTAACGCGCTGACCCTCGAACTCGAGCCCGTGGTGGAGTCCTTGCTGGCCCATCACCTGGCCACCGAAGAGATCTGGTTCGCCCACGACTACGTCCCGTTCGACCGCGGCGAGAACTTCGCGTTCCTCGGCGGGCGCGACTGGGACCCCTCCCAGGCGACGCTGCCCCGCCCGATCACCGACGCGTGCGAGATCATGCTGCTGCTCAAGGACAACCTGGCAGCCCATCACCGCGAGTTCGTCGAGCACTTCATCCTCGAGGACTACTGGGGCCGCTGGATCGGCCGGTGGACCGCCGAAGAGCACCTGCACGCCATCGCGCTGCGGGAATACCTGGTGGTGACCCGCGAGGTCGACCCGACCGCCAACGAAAACGCCCGCGTCCAGTACGTGATGAAGGGCTACCGCACCGAGAAGTACTCGCAGATCGACACGCTGGTCTACATGACCTTCTCGGAGCGCACCTACGGCACGTTCTGCCGCAACCTCGCCGCCCAGATCGAGGAGCCGATCCTGGCCGGACTCGTCGACCGGATCGCGAGAGACGAAGCGCGACACGAGGAGTTCTTCGCCAACCTGATCACCCACCTGCTGGATTACTCCCGCGACGAGGTGATCGAGGCCATCGCCCGCCGCGCTGCCGACCTCGACGTCCCCGGCGCGGACATCGACGCCTACCAGGACAAGCTGCAGGTCGTGGCCGACGCCGGCATCTTCGACCGCGGCCAGCTGCAGCAGGTGATCTCCGAGCGCATCACGGCCTGGGGCCTGGCCGACGAGCCGGCACTGCAGCGATTCGTCACCGACTAGGACCGACTAGCACCGGCTAGCGGGCCCGAAATCTGTTGCGTTTACGTGTCTCGATAGCGTCTCGGCGCGCCTGCACTGCAGGGGTGCGGCCACGGGAGTAGCGTCGCCGGTGATGGCCAGCGACTTGCTCTGCTGCCAGGGCGGCACCTTCCGTCACTCCAACGGCAGGACCGGCCCCGGTCCTGGTGCCGCGGCCCCCGCCGACACGCTCGCGTGGGTCCGCCCGAGCGTCATTCGCTCGAGGAGCGCCCCGTGACCCAAACCCGGACGTACGTGCTCGACACCTCCGTTCTGCTGTCCGACCCGTGGGCCTGCAGCCGGTTCGCCGAGCATGAGGTGGTAGTTCCGCTGGTGGTAATCAGCGAACTCGAAGCCAAGCGCCACCACCACGAACTGGGTTGGTTTGCCCGCCAGGCGTTGCGTCTGTTCGATGATCTGCGGCTGGAACACGGCCGCCTCGACCAGCCCATTCCGGTTGGTACAGAGGGTGGTTCACTGCATGTCGAACTCAACCACACCGACCCGTCGGTGCTGCCCTCCGGCTTCCGGACCGACAGCAACGACTCCCGGATCCTGAGCTGCGCCGCCAACCTCGCCGCCGAAGGCAAGCGAGTGACGTTGGTGAGCAAGGACATTCCGCTGCGGGTCAAGGCCGCTGCGATTGGCCTGCCGGCCGACGAGTACCACGCGCAAGATGTCGTGGTGTCCGGATGGACCGGCATGCGCGAGGTCGAGACCGCCCCGGACGACATCGCCGCCCTGTTCGCCGACGGTGAGATCGACCTGGCCGAGGCCCGGGACCTGCCCTGCCACACCGGGATTCGTTTGCTGGGCGGAAGCTCGCACGCGCTGGGCCGGGTAACTCCGGCCAAACGCGTACAACTCGTCCGCGGCGACCGCGAGGTGTTCGGGCTTCGGGGCCGCTCCGCCGAGCAGCGGGTAGCGCTGGACCTGCTGCTCGACGAATCGGTGGGCATCGTGTCGCTCGGCGGCAAGGCCGGCACGGGCAAGTCCGCCCTGGCACTGTGCGCAGGACTGGAAGCCGTGCTGGAACGCCGTACCCAGCGCAAGGTCGTCGTGTTCCGCCCGCTGTACGCCGTGGGCGGCCAGGAGTTGGGGTACCTGCCCGGAAGCGAGAGCGACAAGATGGGCCCGTGGGCCCAGGCCGTCTTCGACACCCTGGAAGGCCTGGCCAGCCCGGCCGTGCTGGATGAGGTGCTGTCGCGGGGCATGCTCGAGGTCCTGCCGCTGACCCACATCCGCGGCCGGTCGCTGCACGACTCCTTCGTCATCGTCGACGAAGCCCAGTCGCTGGAACGCAACGTGTTGCTGACCGTGCTGTCCCGGCTGGGCACCGGATCCCGGGTGGTGCTGACGCACGACATCGCCCAGCGCGACAACCTGCGGGTAGGCCGGCACGACGGGGTCGCCGCGGTGATCGAGAAGCTCAAGGGCCACCCGCTGTTCGCCCACATCACGCTGCTGCGCAGCGAGCGGTCGCCGATCGCCGCGCTGGTCACCGAGATGCTCGAGGAAATCGCCGGCCCGCACTGATACCCGGCTGTTGACTCTGCGCTGAGGGCGGAAAAATCGCGCGTCTAGCACCCTCTACGCAGGATCAACGCCGTCACCGCACACTCGACGTCGGGGCTGTGCGCCAGACGTTCGGTAAACTTCCCTGGTGCCGAAACGACCCGACAATCAGGCCTGGCGCTACTGGCGCATGGTCTTCGGCGTCGTGGTCGCGGCCGGGGTGCTGGTGATCGGCGGTCTCACCGGCCACGTCACCCGCGCCGACAACCCCAGTTGCGCGGCGGTCAAGTGCGTCGCGCTGACCTTCGACGACGGCCCCA
The DNA here is from genome assembly GCF_003614435.1 of Mycobacterium paragordonae. Classification (NCBI taxonomy): domain Bacteria; kingdom Bacillati; phylum Actinomycetota; class Actinomycetes; order Mycobacteriales; family Mycobacteriaceae; genus Mycobacterium; species Mycobacterium paragordonae. The sequence continues at coordinate 5,397,564 of NZ_CP025546.1, read as the reverse complement.
GCCCCTACACCGACCGGCTGCTGCAGATCTTGAAAGACAACGACGCCAAAGCGACGTTCTTCGAGATCGGCAACAAGGTGGCGGCCAACCCGGCCGGCGCCAAACGGGTGGTCGACGCCGGTATGGAACTCGGCAGTCACACCTGGGAACACCCCAACATGACGACGATTCCTCCCGAGGACATCGCCGCGCAGTTCTCCCGAGCCAACGACGCGATCGTCGCCGCGACGGGCCGCAAGCCCTCGCTCTACCGGCCCGCCGGCGGACTCTCCAACCCCGCCGTGAGGCAGGCGGCCGGCAACTTCGGCCTCGCCGAAATCCTCTGGGACGTCATCCCTTTCGACTGGGCCAATGACTCCAATACCGCCGCGACCCGGCAGGTGCTGATGGCACAGATCAAACCGGGCTCGGTGGTCCTGTTCCACGACACGTACTCGAGCACCGTCGATCTGGTGTATCAGTTCATCCCGGTGCTCAAAGCGAACGGCTACCGGCTGGTGACGGTCAGTGAGCTGCTGGGACCGCGGGCACCCGGGAGCAGCTACGGAAGCCGGGATAACGGCCCACCCGTCAACGAGCTGCACGACATTCCGCCCGGCGACATTCCGGCGTTGCCGAACACCCCGTCGCCGAAGCCGATGCCCAATCTTCCGATCACCGACATTCCGGGGCAGAACTCGGGCGGGCCGAACAACGGTGCTTAAGGCAGAGTCGCCGAAATCTGCTCTGCGGCTGTCAGTTCAGTACGGCACCGACCTGGCGCTCGCGTACGTCATCGCCGTGATCGACTCGGCCGCGATCCTGATCCCGATGCGAGGCCACAGCCCCGCGGTGGCCAACGCCGACTTCGCCGAGAAGAACACGGCCCTGGTGGCGGTGCTGATCGTGCTGGGAACGATCTCGGTCGCGGTGATCGGGCCCATGATCCTGGCGCCCACCCTGCGCTGGTTCACCGCCGGGAACGAGCCGACACCCGAGCAACGCGACGCGGCGATGAAACTCGCGGGCCGGCAGTCGGCCTTGCTGGCTGCGACGTGGGCCGTGTGCGGCGTGATCGTGCTCCTGCCGAACACCGACGGCGGAGCCGCGGTGATGGTGCCGATTTCGCTCGGCGTGCTGATCGGCGGCGCCGCGGCGGCCGGTACGGGTTTGCTGCTCGCCCAGCGCACCCTGCGGCCGATCATGAGCGCGGCCACCCGCGGTTGCGAGCCGCGACTGATGGTGCCGGGCGTTTTCGCGCGACTCGTGCTGCTCTGGTTTCTGTGCAGCGCGTTGCCGATCGGGGTGATCGCGGCCTTCGTGGCGATGCGGTCCACCGGTTGGCTGGTCGAGCGGAACAACTCGCTCGACGTGCCGATTCTGGTGGTGTCGTTGGCGGCCCTGCTGCTGGGCATGCCGACGATGATCCTGACGTCGCGCTCGATTTCCGATCCGGTCGCCGAGGTCGCCGACGCTATGGCCGAGGTCGAGCACGGCCACATCGACACCTACGTCGGGGTGTACGAACGGTCCCAGATCGGGCGCCTGCAAAGCGGATTCAACCGGATGGTCAGCGGGCTGGAGGAACGTGACCGGCTCCGCGACCTGTTCGGCCGCCACGTCGGCCCCGACGTCGCGCGCCGCGCCCTGCAGGAGGGCGCCACCCTCTCCGGCGATGTGGTCGACGCGGCCATCCTTTACATCGACCTGGTCGGTTCTACGAAGCTCACCGAAAGCCTTCCGCCGCAACAGGTTGCCGAGGTGCTCAACGATTTCTTCCGAATCGTCGTAGGTACGGTCGAAGAATTTCAGGGGCTCATCAACAAATTCGAGGGCGATGCCGCACTCGTCATCTTCGGCGCGCCACTGCGCACGAGTGAACCGGCCGCGGCGGCCCTGGGCACCGCGCGGGCTCTGGGCGACAAACTGCGTCTGCTCCCGATGGTGGACTTCGGCATCGGCGTCTCGGCCGGACGAGTCTTCGCCGGCAACATCGGCGCCGAAAACCGCTACGAATACACGGTGATCGGTGACGCGGTCAACGAGGCCGCGCGACTGGCCGACCTCGCCAAGACCTCCGACCGCCGAATCCTGGGGTCAGGCGCCGCGATTGACCGCGCGGAGCGGGCCGAGCGCACCCGCTGGAACGAGTGCTATTCCACGGTGCTGCGCGGCCGGTCCGAGCGGACGCACGTCTGGACGCCGGCTATTTCTTCGAAACCTTCAGCGAAGCAATGACTTTGTCGACGATGGCCGCCGAGGCCTTGTCGCCGATGGCCGTCGCGCCCAGGAAGATGGTGACCGGTTTGGTGTCGACGGCGATGATCGTCACCGTGTCACCCTTCACGCCGCGCGTGGTGTCGGCGATCGTGACGTCGGCATCCACCCGGGCGGCCTTGACCCCGTCGACCGTCATCGACGACGTCTTCTTCGGGCCCAGCGTGGGATTCGACTGGACGTAGCCGGGGCCGTTGGCGACGCAGTCCATCAGCTTCGATGCCTGCGCGGTGACGTCCATGCTGGTCACGAAGTTGGTGACGGCGACCTCAACCTGCATCATCCACTGACTGGCGTTGGGTACCTCCGCGCCCAGGCCGACCGCGTCGATCATGTTGGGGTTCTGGTCGTCCACATACGGCTGCCATCCCGGCGCCACGCTGGTGGGGAACGACAACTTGCCGGCCGAGACCGTGTCGCCGGTGGGTTTGTTGCCACCGGAGACGTTGGGAGTGCAGTCCGTCGCGGTCTGCATCGACGTGTCGGGAGCCGACGTCGCGGCGCTCGTCGTCCCCGACGGGCCCGCCGTCGGGGACTCGTTTCCATTGCCCTTCAGCGAGACCACCAGGATCACCACCAGCACGATGACGCCCAGCACCGCGATGCCGGCGACGATCAGCCACGGCAGCTTCGAATTGCCACCGGACGGCGGGGGACCGGGTGGGTAGCCTCCCTGCTGCCAGCCAGGTTGTCCGGGGGGACCGAATTGCTGAGGCGGATAACCGCCGGGGACGCCATACGGGTCGGTGCCCGGCGGGTACTGACCACCCGGTGGGGGATACGGGTAGGAGCCGGGCGGCGGGCCCTGCGGCTGTCCGGGCGGTGGGCCCTGCGGCTGTCCGGGTGGCTGGCCCTGGGGCTGGCCGCCCCAATACGGTTGCTGCCCATACGGGTTCGTGCCGTAGGGATCCTGACCGTAGGGACCGCCGGGGGGAACCGTCATTACTGAATCACCCTTACTCTCACCGGCCGCCTCTACGCTGAGATAGCCACACAACCGCGTCCACCGCAGGGTACCTGCGGGCCGCCACCATCCGAGTCAGTCGAGCGGCTCGACCTTCGCCATCGCCAGCACGTCGAGGCGGCGATCCAGCTCCTCTTCCGACAACTTGTCGCCGATCAGGCCGCGATCGATGACGGTCTGCCGGATCGTCTTGCGCTCCTTGAGCGCCTGCTTGGCCACCGCGGCCGCCTCCTCGTACCCGATGGCCGAGTTCAGCGGGGTCACGATCGACGGCGAGGACTCGGCCAGCTCGCGCAGGTGCTCGACGTTGGCGACCAGTCCGGTGATGCACCGGTCCGCGAACAGCCTCGAAACGTTGGTCAGCAGCTTGTACGACTCGAGGATGTTGCGGGCCATCATCGGGATGTAGACGTTGAGCTCGAAGGCGCCCGACAAGCCGCCGACCGCGACCGCGGCGTCATTGCCGATCACCTGCGCGGCCACCTGGGTAACCGCTTCGGGCAGAACCGGATTCACCTTGCCCGGCATGATCGAGCTGCCCGGCTGCAGGTCGGGCAGCTGGATTTCGGCCAGGCCGGTCAGCGGGCCCGAACCCATCCAGCGGATGTCGTTGGCGATCTTGGTCAGGGACACCGCGATGGTGCGCAGCGCGCCGGACGCCTCGACCAGCCCGTCGCGGGCCGCCTGCGCCTCGAAAGAGTTTGTCGCCGTGCGCAACTCGGACAGGCCCGTCGATTCGACCAGCACCGCCACCACCCGGACGCCGAATCCTTCGGGGGCGTTGAGGCCGGTGCCGACCGCGGTGCCGCCGATCGCCAGTTCACCCAGCCGGGGCAGGGTCGACCGCACCCGCTCGATGCCGGCCTCGATCTGGCGCGCGTACCCGCTGAACTCCTGGCCGAGAGTCACCGGGACGGCATCCATCAGGTGGGTGCGTCCGGACTTGACTACCGTCTGCCACTCGAGTGCCTTGGCCGACAACGCGTTCTGCAGCACTTCGAGCGCGGGAATGAGATGACGCACCGCGGCCTCGGTGGCCGCGATGTGGGTCGCGGTCGGGAACGTGTCGTTGGACGACTGCGACATGTTGACGTCGTCGTTGGGGTGCACCTTCACCCCGTTGGCCGCCGCGATCGACGCGATCACCTCGTTGGTGTTCATGTTCGAACTGGTCCCCGAGCCCGTCTGGAAGACGTCGATGGGGAACTGGTCGTCGTGCTTGCCGTCGGCGATCTCGGCGGCCGCGGCGATGATCGCCTCGGCCTTCTCCGGGTCCAGCAGCCCGAGGTCCTTGTTCACCTGCGCGCAGGCGCCTTTCAGCAGACCCAGCGCCCGGATCTGGGTGCGCTCCAGACCGCGACCCGAGATCGGGAAGTTCTCCACCGCGCGCTGGGTTTGCGCGCGCCACAACGCGTTCACCGGCACCCGGACCTCGCCCATGGTGTCGTGCTCGATGCGGTATTCGCCTTCGGGAGCGCCTGAATCGGCCATAGATAAGATCCTTGCTTTTATAGGTGTCAGGGCAGGGGATAGGCGGCGTTGCTGTCGCCGGTGAAGTCGATTGCCGAGTATTCGTTGAGCTTGGACAGCCGGTGGTAGGCCTCGATCATGCGCACGGTGCCCGACTTGGAACGCATCACGATCGACTGCGTGGTGCAGCCACCCGGGTAGTAGCGCACGCCTTTGAGCAGGTCGCCGTCGGTGACGCCGGTGGCGCAGAAGAATACGTTCTCGCCGGACACCAGGTCGGTGGTGGTCAGCACCCGCCCGACGTCGTGGCCGGCGTCGATGGCCTTCTGGCGCTCGGCGTCGTCCTTGGGTGCCAACTGTGCCTGGATGGCGCCGCCCATGCAGCGGATCGCCGCCGCGGTGATGATGCCCTCCGGGGTTCCGCCGATACCGGCCAGCATGTCGGTGCCCGAACCCGGCCGACAGGCCGAGATGGCTCCGGCGACGTCCCCGTCGGTGATGAGCCGGATCCGGGCGCCGGTGGCGCGGACGTCGGCGATCAACTGGGCGTGCCGGGGGCGGTCCAGGATGCATACGGTCATGTCCCGCACCGACAGTTCCTTGACCCGGGCGACCGCCCGGACGTTCTCGGCGATCGGGGCGGTGATGTCCAGCACGTGGGCGGCATCGGGGCCGACGGCGATCTTGTTCATGTAGAACACCGCCGAGGGGTCGAACATCGCCCCGCGGTCGGCCACTGCCAGGACCGAGATCGCGTTGGGCATGCCTTTGCTCATCAGCGTGGTGCCGTCGATGGGGTCGACGGCGAAGTCGCAGTCGGGGCCGTCGCCGTTGCCGACTTCCTCGCCGTTGTAGAGCATCGGGGCTTCGTCTTTCTCGCCTTCACCGATGACCACGACGCCGCGCATCGAGACCGAGTTGACCAGTTCTCTTATCGCGTCGACGGCCGCGCCGTCGCCACCCTCCTTGTCGCCGCGGCCCACCCAGCGACCGGCGGCCATAGCGCCGGCCTCGGTGACGCGCACCAACTCGAGAGCCAGGTTTCGGTCGGGGGCTTCGCCACGCGGTCGGGCGTGCGACGGTGTCGCAACGGTCGGCGACGAGCCTGATCCCTGTGCAGTCATGGTTGGCGCCCTTCGTTCATGGTTGCAGATTGTCCCAGAAGCGGAACGCTCGACTGGAGCTGGGATACTTGCAAAGTGACCTCGGAGCCGCAGCCTGCCCCCAAGCCGGCCAAGCCGCGGTTGCTGCAGGACGGACGCGACATGTTCTGGTCGCTGCTGCCTCTGGTGATCGGCTGCATCCTGCTGGCGGGCATGGTGGGGATGTGCTCCATCGCACCGGGTGGGACCAATCGGGGCAAGATTCCGTCGTATGACGCCGCGGCGGCCCTGCGGGCAGACGCCGCGACCCTCGGATTCCCCATCCGGTTGCCGCAACTGCCACCAGACTGGCAGGCGAATTCCGGCGGGCGTGGCGGAATCGACGCCGGACGCACGGACGCAGCCGCCGGCCAGCGTTTGCATGCGGCCACCTCGACCGTCGGGTTCATCAGCCCGACCGGGATGTACCTGAGCCTGACGCAGAGCAATGCCGACGAGGACAAACTGGTCGGCTCCATCCATTCCGGCATGTATCCGAGCGGGACGGTAGACGTCAACGGCACGAGTTGGGTGATCTACCAGGGTGCCGACCAGAACGGCGCGGTCGAGCCGGTGTGGACCACCAGGCTCGCCAGCCCGGCGGGCCCCACCCAGGTCGCCATCACCGGGGCCGGGACGCCCGATCAGTTCCGGACGCTGGCGGCCGCGACGCAGTCCGCGCAGCCGCTACCCACTCGGTAGCTGCCGAGCCAGACGGTCCTGTCCCGGCATGGGGGCCCGGCGTGAACCGGCGCCGGCCGCCCGGGTACGCACCGGGATCGGCCACCAGAACCAGCGTCCCAACAGGGCGGCGATGGACGGCATCATGAACGCGCGGACGACCAGGGTGTCGAACAGCAACCCGATTCCGATCGTGGTGCCCACCTGCCCGATCACCCGCACATCGCTGACCACCATGGTGGCCATCGTGAACGTGAACACCAGGCCCGCATTCGTCACGACTTTGCCGGTGCCACCCATCGCACGAATGATTGCGGTATTGAGGCCGGCGCCGGCGCCGATTTCTTGTTTGAACCGGGACACCAGCAGCAGGTTGTAGTCCGATCCCACGGCCAGCAGGACGATGACGGACATGGCGACTACGAGCCAATGCAGTTCGATGCCGAGCAGATGCTGCCAGACCAGGACCGAGAGTCCGAAGGAGGCGCCCAGCGAAATGCCCACCGTACCTACGATGACCGCGGCAGCCACCAGGGCGCGGGTGATGAGCAGCATGATGACGAAGATCAGACAGAGAGACGAGATGCCCGCGATGAGCAGGTCCCATCTGGCGCCGTCGGACATGTCTTTGAAGAAGGCCGCGGTGCCGGCCAGATAGATCTGGGAGTCCTCCAGCGGCGTGCCCTTGAGCGACTCCTCCGCTGCCGTTCTGATGGCATCGACACGGGCAATTCCCTCGGGCGATCCGGGATCTCCCCGGTGCAGAATAATGAACCGAACCGAATGCCCGTCGGCGGAAATGAATAGCTTCATGGCACGCTTGAAATCCGCGTTCTTGAACACCTCCGGCGGCAGATAGAACGAATCGTCATTCTTGGCAGCGTCGAATGCGTGGCCCATGGCGGTGGCATCCTCGCTCGTCTCATCCATCTGCTCGAAGATTCCGGACATGGTGCTGTGCATGCTCAGCACCATGACGCGCATGCTCTCCATCGAATCGATCATCGGCGGAAATGTCCCGACCATTTGCGGCATCAATACATCCAGCTGCCGGATGTCACCGACGAGGCGGTCCAGCTTCTCGTCGATCTGGTCGAGACCGTCCAGCGCGTCGAAAACGGATCTGGCCGACCAACAGATCGGAATGTCGAAACAGTGCTTCTCCCAATAGAAATAGCTACGAAGCGGTCGCCAGAAGTCGTCGAAGTCGGCGAGGCGGTCGCGCAACCCTTTCGTGGTCTGTTGCATTTCAACGGTGTCGCCCACCATGCGGTGGGTGGTCGCGGAGAGTTGGGTCATCAGTTGATACATCCGCCTCATCAGCGCCGCGGTCTCGGCCATCTCGTCGGCTTGTTTCAGCAGGTCGTCCATCCGCTTGCGTTGGAACGTCATGGTCTCCGCCAAACCGGCATTCTGCATGCTCAGCAAAAACGGTATCGTCGTGTGTTCCATCGTCGTTCCTGCCGGCCGGGTTATCGTCTGGACCCGGGAAATTCCCGGCACTTGAAATATGCCCTTGGCCAGTTTGTCCAGAATGAGGAAGTCGGCTGGATTGCGCACGTCGTGGTCGGTCTTGATCATTAAGACTTCCGGCTTCATTCGGGCCTGGGGAAAATGGCGGTCCGCCGCCATGAAACCCGCGTTGGCGGGAACGAAGTCAGGCAGATAATTCCGGTCGCTGTAGTTGGCCCGGTATCCGGGCAAGGTGAGCAGGCCGATCAGGGCGACGGTCAGTGTGACGGCGAGAATGGGCAGTGGCCAACGGACCACGGCGGTGCCGATGCGCCGCCAGCCGCGTACTTTGAGCAGCCGTTTCGGGTCGAAGTAGCCGAACCGGCTGGCGACCGTGAGAACCGCCGGCCCCAGCGTCAGCGCGACCAGCACCGCGACCAGCATCCCTATCGCGCAGGGCAGTCCCAGGGTCCTGAAGTAGGGCAGCCGGGCGAAGCTGAGGCAAAAGACGGCCCCGGCGATCGTCAATCCCGAGCCGAGGATGACATGAGCCGTGCCGCGGTATGCGGTGTAGAAGGCCGATTCCCGTTCTTCACCGGATTGCCGGGCCTCCTGGTAGCGGCCGATGATGAAGATGCCGTAGTCGGTGCTGGCCGCGATGGTCAGTGAAGTGAGCAGGCTGACCGCGAACGTGGAGAGCCCGAACAGGCCGTTGTGTCCCAGCAACGCGACCGCACCCCGAGCACTGAGCAATCCGAAACCGACCGTGACCAGCAGCAGAGTCACGGTGACGAGCGAACGGTAGACCAGCAGCAACATGATCACGATCACCGCGATCGAGGTGACGGTGATCCGGACCATCGAAGTGTCGCCGCTGTGCTGCAAATCCGCCGCGAGCGCCGCTATCCCGGTCACGTAGACCTTGACCCCGGGCGGCGGCGGTTGCTTGTTCACAATCGCGCGGACCGCTTCGACGGATTCGTTGGCCCGCGGGTCGCCCTGATCACCGGCGAGATTCACCTGCACGCTCACCGCTTTTCCGTCATTGCTGAGAGCCCCGGCCGCGGTGAGCGGATCCCCCCAGAAGTCCTGCACGTTCAGGACATGCGTCCGGTCGGCTCTCAGCCTGCGGATTAATTCGTCGTAGAACTTGTGGGCATCGTCGCCCAGAGGTCGGTCACCCTCCAGGACGAGCGACACGGAACTGTCGGTGGTGCCCTCGTCGAATGCCCGTGCAATCGTTTTCATAGCCACAAAGGACGGAGCATCCGCGGGGCTCAGCGACACCGCGTGCTCTTGACCCACCACTTCCAATGGCGGGACAAACACACTGAGCAGCACGGCGACTGCCACCCAGAAGAGGATGATCGGCACCGCGAGCGTGTGGATCAATCGCGCGATCACCGGCCGTTCGGTGCGGGGGTCGCGGGCGAGCGTGGTAGTCACGCGGGGTTCACCACGCGGCGGGCGCGGGCGTTGACCGCGCCTGGGCATTGACTACGTCATCCACCATGATCGAGCAACCGATGCTGTCGTTATCACCCTGTCCCACAAAGATTGCCCATGATTATGCGCCGGCCGCGCTGATGCGCAAGGACATTGGGCACTAGCTGTCGCCCGTAGTTGATTCAGGCAAAGTCCTTTCGTTGCCCGGCGGGGTACGAGCTGTGCCCGCTGACCCAGAATCCTTTGGCAGTGCAGTGAGTTGGCTTTCACCGCTGTATCCCGAAAGGCAAGGATCCACCAAGAATTCGCCAAGGATCTCGCAAGACGTGTCTGGCAGGCTACGGAACATTCCTAGTTGAGCTACAAAAGTAAGAGCGACAGAAACGCCTCGACAATGACGAAGTTCCCCGATGATGGGTACTTCTGCCCCTTTCGCAGGGTTCGGTCGAGTGGTCGAATAAGCCCCGAGAAAGGCGTGACAGGGAGGTACGCCGGTGAAGGTCGTACTCGATCCGAACGCGGGGGGAACGCCTGCCCCGATATGCAGCCGCCGCCTTCGCCGTTCGGACCTGCCCGGCATGTTGCCGAGATGCAGTACCGCACTACTCAATCCCGCTCCGCGGACGGACCAGAGACTGGAATGCAGTCGGTCATTTCTCATTCCGCAGAGGGGTCCCATGTCGTTCACGAATGCGGACAGATGAACCCGGATTCGCTACGCGGCTCGCGAATGCCGTTTCTCCGCACCGATGAAGCCCTCGGCGACGGGACCGCCGCTGCCCTGGGCGGCAAGGCCCACAACCTCCACAGACTCACCGCCGCCGGATTCCCGGTACCGCGCTGGGCGGTTCTGGGCACCGAAGCCTTCGACGCCGCCGCCGCGGCGGCCGGCGTCCGGTTGAGCGGCGGCCCGGTGTCGCTGTCGGAACGGCTGCGGGAGGCGGCGGACGCGGCGTTGTTGCTGCGGGAGTCGCCCGTCCCGGCAGCAGTTTCGGACGCGATAGGCGCAGCGCTGGACTACCTGGGCACCCCAACCGTTGCCGTGCGGTCCTCCGGTCGGGGGGAGGACGGCGCTGCCCATTCGTTCGCTGGGCTGTTCGACACCATCTTGAATGTGAGCGGGCCCGCCGCGGTCGAAGACGCGGTCCGTCAATGCTGGGCATCGGCCTTCTCGGAGCGGGCTGTGCGCTATCGCCACATGCGCGGTCTGGACCCCGCCGACTTGGACGACGTCGCACTCGCCGTCATCCTGCAGCGCCTGGTACAGCCCCGCAGCAGCGGCGTCGTGTTCACCGCCGACCCGGTGACCGGTTCACCGGACCGCATCGTCATCAACGGCGTCTGGGGCCTGGGCGAGGGTCTGGTCTCAGGCGCCGTCGACTCGGACTTCGTCGTGATCGATAAACGCACTGGCGAAACGGTCGACGAAAAGGTCGCCGCCAAGCAGGAGATGGTCGTCACCGCGCTCGACGGGGGTGTCCGAACGGTGGGTGTCACGGTCGATCGACAACGGCATCGCAGCATCGGCCCAGAGTTGCGGGCATCGCTCGTCGACCTGGCGTCCCGAGTGGAACACCACTTCGGTACCCCCCAGGACATCGAATGGGCTGCCGACGAGTCGAACACGTGGCTTCTGCAATCCCGCCCGATCACCACACCGATCGACCAAAGTACCTTGGCCGCAGAACATCTCGGTGAAGACGTGCCGCCGGGTGAGCTTCGGCTGTGGGACAACTCGAACATCATCGAGAGTTTCGCGGGTGTCACCTCGCCGCTGACCTTCACCACCGCCCGCACGCTGTACGGCGACGTCTACCGGGCCTACGCGCGAAGTCTGCGGGTGCCGCGGGCGCAGGTGGCGCAGATGGAGTCCTGGCTACCGGTCATGCTGGGCCAGTTCAACGGTCACGTGTACTACAACCTGTTGCACTGGTACCGCATGGTGGGGATCGCGCCCGGGTATCCGCTGAACCGTCGCGTGCTGGAAGTCGCCCTCGGCGTCAGCGAGCCGCTCGACCGCAAGATCGCGAAAACCCTGCGGCCCTTCGTATTTCCCAATCCGCTCGCCAAATGGTTGTCTCGAGCACGTACCACCACCACCTATGCCCGACGTCTCTGGTCGGTCGAGGCGCTGATTGCGGGATTCGACAACTCATTCGAGCGGTTCGTCGACCGTCACGGACTGACGGATGTGTCCAAGCTCGACGGTCCGCAGGCCTACCGGCTGTTCCGGCAGATTCATGACGAGGTGGCAGACATCTGGGGTCCGACAATGGTTCTCGACGCCATCCTCTTGACGCTGGTGGGTGCCTTCGCCGCCCTCATGAAAATTTTCCTGCCCAGGGCGCCGGAGTGGTTCGGCTTCGCCATCCTCAACCCCGGGACCGACTTGGTGTCCATCGAACCGGCGCGTGCACTCGCAGACATCGCCGCGTTCGCGCGCGATCACGCGGACCTGTGGCAATTCATCGAAGCCGCGGAGCCGAAGAAGGCCTACTCGTTGCTCGTCGAGCACGCCGATGATGCCGGGGACTCGCACTGGCAACAGCTGCGCAGCGAGATCGACGCGTACATCGACAGATTCGGCTACCGCTGCCTCGACGAACTCAAACTCGAGGCGCCCGACCTGCGGCAGGACCCGTCCGGCATCTTCCACATGCTGCGGATGGCTTCCAATCAGGAGACACGCGATGCCGGCGAATCCGCGCAGGCTTACCTCGACGCCCACCTGCACGGCCCGCGCCGGAAGCTCTTCGATGCGCTGCGCGCCAAGATCCAGCGAGCGGGCGTGCATCGCGAGCATCTGCGATTCTGCCGAACGCGAGGCTTCGGATTCCTGAAATCCCTTGTCGCCGTGATGGGTCGCGACCTCGAACAGCGCGGCATCGTCGTCGAGGCCGGCGACGTCTTCCTGCTTCGGCTCGACGAGTTGTTCGCGGTGTATCAGGACTCGATAGTCCCAACGGTGTTGCGGGAGAGAATCTCTCGTCGCAAAGCCCTGGCGGGGGAGTACCGCAGGTTCAAGGCGCCGGGCCGATTCACCACGAGCGGAGTCGACTTTTCCCCGGAGGCGCTGCGGATAGCCGGATGGAGCCTGTCCGACGAAGTGACTCAGGCGCCTGCCGGGACGCAGCTCAAGGGAACGCCGTCGAGTCCCGGGCTGGTGACCGGACGCGCGGTTGTCGTGGAGAAGCCGGAAGACTTCTCCGGCGGCATCCTGGTGGCCTATCGCACCGATCCGGGGTGGGTGGCGGCACTTCCCTTTGCATCCGCGCTGCTAATCGAACGCGCATCGCCACTCACCCATGTCGCGGTCATCGCCCGCGAGCTGGGAGTGCCGACCGTCGTGCAGATCGACGGTTTGACCAGCGCGATCCGCACCGGCATGACCGTCAGCGTGGACGGTGCCCGCGGTCGCATCACCCTGCTGGAAGACGAGCCGGACCAAGCGAGATCCGATGCGTGACCCGGACGAGATCGATGTCGAGTGCATCCGTGGCTGGCTGAACTCACCCAGCGAAGACACCGGTGTGTACCTGGCGTCCGACGAGGGGGATCGAGGAGGCAGCTGGGACTTCCTTCCGTATACGACGATGGCACAACACGTTCGGCGCGTGGCACATCTGCTCGTCGAGCGGGGGGTCCGCTCGGGGCACACCGTGGGCGTGCTGATGCCGACGTCTCATCTGTGCCTGGCGACGATGTTCGCGGTGCTGGCTGCGGGAGCAACGTTGACCCCCATCGCGCCACCGCTTTTCGGCAGTGACGAACAGTACCGACGGCGGCTGCGCGGAGTCCTCGAGAGCTCGCAGGCCGATGTGGTGGTCACCTCGTCGCCGTTCGTCGACACGGTGGTGCGGGCTTCCGCCGAGATGTCGCACGCACCGACCGCGCTGGTCCTCGACGAGGTGCCGGCAGCACCGGCACTGATCGAGCTGGCCCCTCCCGCGACAACCGTGCTGCTGCAGATGACTTCGGGTTCCACGCACCTGCCCCGTGGAGCGCGCATCAGCTGGCGCAACCTGACGACGAACCTGGCCGCCATCGACGCGGCATTCGAAGCGACGCCGGATCTCGCCTTCGCCTCGTGGCTGCCGGTGTATCACGACATGGGATTGATCGGGGCAATCTTTCAGGCCGTCACCCGGCAACGTGTGTTGTACCTGATGCGGCCCGACCAGTTCGTCCGGGACCCGGCTCGCTGGCTGCGGGCGGCGGCCGAAGCGCGACACACGGCCTCGCCCTCGTTCGGGCTCGCCTATGCCAGCCGTCGACTCACGCCGAAGGACATCGAGGGCATAGATCTTTCGCGGGTGCGCACGGTGGTGGTGGGCGCCGAACCGGTCAACCCGGATCACCTCAGAGCCTTCACCGAATTGACCGCCGCTCAGGGATTCTCGCCTACTGCATTCGTGCCGTCCTACGGTCTCGCCGAACACGCCTTGCTGGCTACCGCGCACCGCAGGGCCGAACCGCACCGGATGGTCCGAATCGACAAGTGCGCCCTGCGCCAGGGGCAACCGGTGCGTGTCCTGGCCAGCGCCTCCAACTGCACGGCAGCCGAATGCGGTGCCGATTGGGTGGTATCGGTCGGCGAACCGATCGCGGGCCACGACGTCCGGATCGCCGACGAGCAGGGCGGGGACGTGGCAGCGGGGGTGCTCGGGGAGATCGTGCTGTCCGGGCAGTCGGTGTTCACCGGATATCGCGGAAGTCCGGACAGCGCAACACAATGCATCGACGGTGAACTGCACACGGGCGACGCGGGGTTCGTCCTGGACGGTCGGCTGTTCGTGCTCGGCCGGATGGGAACCAGCCTGAAAGTCAACGGCCGCACCATCTTCGCCGAAGACCTCGACGTCACCGCAGCCGCCGCGTTGGGCCTGGCACCGAGCCGGCTGATTGCCGCCGCGGTCAACGAGGGCGGCCGGGCAGGGGTCGCACTGTTCGTCGAGCAGCGTCAACGTGGGCCCACGCCGGGCGAAATCGCCGTCGCCCGTACTGCCGTGCAGGCGCAGTGCGGAGAGGACCCACTGATGTGGTTCATCGGGGTTCCGCCCGGCAGCCTGTCGCGAACGTCGAGCGGCAAGCCCCGCCGGGCACACATGTGGCAGCAGTGGCGAGCGGGGAACCTCGTCGGCGCCGAACTCCTGTCCATGTCCGGTCCGGACCGTGATCCGGCCCTCCTCGAGAAGGTGCGTTCGCTATTGGAGCGGGCCCGCGACGTGGCGGTGATCCCTGACGACGCAACGGTGCATTTCGAGGGGTCGCTGGCCGAGGGCTTCGGCAACGACGGCTCCGACATCGACCTGCTCCTGTTGGTGCCCGGCGCCGGGACCGAAGCGGTCATGCCCACAGTCCTCTTCCTGGACGGACACCGGGTCGAAGTCCGCGTCCAGTCGCACGACCAGGTGCGCAAACGGCTGCAGCGGGTGCGGCGCGCTGCCGACACCGGATCGATGAGCGGGGTCACCGAGGACGTGCTCAACCGGGTCCAGCGATTTCTCCGGGGTACCGTGCTGCACGTCGGGCCGCGGTACGGAGAACTCCGAGACGTGGTGTCCTACCCGGAACTGACTGAGCTGATGGCGATCTGGTGGCGTCGCCGGGCCGGGCAGTGTCTGCGCCAGGCCGCCGCTCTCGCCCTGCTCGACCACGACGACGAGGCAGCGCACTGGGCCGCCGAAGGCTTGACGCAGGCGGTGAAGGGGTTCCTCGCCGAACGCGGCGAAACCTACGTGGAGGTCAAATGGCTTCCCCTGCAGGTGGCCCGGCTGCGCTCCTGTGGTGACCGTGACGTGGTGTCCCGGCTCGACGAGTACCTGAGCCTCGAGTACGGGCGAACCGCGGCGACTGCAGCCCGGGATTACGTCGTTCGCGCACTGGCGCTTTCGGCCGAACTGGGAGCATTCACCGCCACCCTGGATCCGGCGAAGGTGATCCTGCGGCGTGTCCCCGGGGTCACCACCTGGCCGATCAAGTCCACGACACATGTCGTCCGCGGCAAGACAGATGTGTTCGTGCTTTCCGGCGAGTGCGCCGAATCATGGCGGCAGGTGGTGTTCGGGGAGACGCTCGCCGATACCCGTGCCGCCAGAGCGCACCTCGCCTTGTTCGCCCGCTACGGGCTGATAGCACTGGGCTGGCGTGGCGCTGGGACCATCAGGCCGGTGGCCGCGATGTGCGACCCGAGCCGGCCGCTGACCCCGGCGCCCTCCACCGGTCGTCCGGTGATCACGATCAACGGCGCCACCCCCGATGGGGATATCGCTCGATCTCCGCTCAGAGCAAAGGCATTCGCGGAGTGTGCGGCCGCGTTGGTGTTGGCCAACATGGTGCTGGAGAACGCGCGGGAAGACTTCGACGGCGCGGTCAAGGACGGGCAGTGGCCCGTGGTCTCGCTGTGCGGACGCCGGATCGTCGGCATGGGCGTCCGGATGCTGGCCACCGCGTGGGGCGTCACACCGTTGCCCGGTGACCCCGTGCTCATCGAAAACCTCGACACGCTGGTGCCGGAACATCCCCGGCTGGCGGCGACGGCTCGCCGGCTCATGCGTCTGTCCGTCCACGACTGGGACGAAGCCCAGGATGCGAAGGCCGAAATCGACCGTTTCGTGTCCGAGGTTCAGTCCGCGACTGGCGGCGAGATGTTCCCGTCGTCGTTCGCCTCGCGGCAACAGTGGCAGGAGACCCTCAGGTACGGCTACCAGTGGCTGCGGATGGCCGGATACCTGGATGCCTACCTGGAACTGGACGAAGCGAGAGACCTGCTGTCCAGCGGCGGTGCTCAACCGGCGGCCAAAGCAGGGCGGCCGGCGACCGAATCGGCGGGTTCGCCATGACTGCAATCGAAGACGACGTGCTGGCCCTGGTGACCGCCCTGGCTCCTGCCCCGATAGCCGAGCCGGCTTTGAACGGCGCCTTGATGGACGATCTCGGCTACACATCGCTGCGGCTGCTCGAGCTGTGCATCGCCGTCGAACAAGCCTTCGCCCTGCCGCCGCTGGATCAGGAGACGCTGGCCGGCCTGCGCACGGTGGGCGACCTGGTCGATCTCGTTCGAAGACAACAGGATCACTGATGAACGCGCGCCGGGCATTTCTCGTCACCGGGGCCGCCGGGCACGTCGGCTCGGAAGTCGTCGCCCGGCTGGTCGAGCGAAGCCACCCCGTTGTGGCCATGGTGCACAACAAGTTCGACATCGTCGGCAACAACGGCCGTCCGGTCCGGCCCGCACAGGTGCTGCGCGGCGACGTCCGGCGGGCCGACTTCGGGCTCGACGAGACCACCCTGCGGGAACTCGCCGCGCAGGTGTCGACGATCGTGCACTGTGCCGCGGTAACGGACTTCGGCCTGCCCGAGCAGCGGTACACCGACCTGAACGTGGCGGGTACCGCGAACGCGCTCGCGCTGGCACGGCGCTGGGGCACCGAATTTCTCTACGTAGGAACCGCATACGTCTGTGGCGAGTTCAACGGAACGTTCGGCGAGGACCAACTCTACGTCGGGCAACGGTTCGGGAACGACTACGAGCGCAGCAAGCACCGGGCCGAACAGCTGGTGCGGGCATCCGGGACGCCGTGGGCGGTGGTGCGGCCCGGCATCGTCTCCGGAGACCACCGCACCGGTCACAGTCGGGAACACAAGCACATCTACCAGGTGCTCAAACTGATCGTCGAAGGCAAGCTGCGAACGCTGCCGGGAAACTATGTGGCCACCTTGGCGCTGTCGCCCGTCGGGCACGTTGCCAACACCATCGCGACCGCCGCCGAGCGGCTCCCCGACAATGCCGGACGCACCTTTCATGCGGTCGGCGCGAAATGCGTGTCGTTGTCCACGCTTTCAGACGTCCTCGCCGAGTATCCGTCATTTCAGATCGCCGACTTCGTGCCGCCGAGCACGTTCAGCGTGGACCAGCTCGACGAGATCGAGCGCGGCTACTTCGAGAAGATCGGGAGCCTGTACGCCAGCTACCTCGTGCGCCGGCTGCAGTTCGACAGCTCGAACACCCGAGACCGGCTCGGCATCATCCCACCCCCGACAGGTGCCGGCTACGTCCGCCGGATCCTCGACTCATGCTTGCGCACAGGATATCTGGGCAGACCGGGGCCATCGGTTGCCGACGTGCTGGCGGAATTACGACGAGAGAGGAGTCACGCATGATCGACGCCGAGGCTGACATGCTGACGCCGCCCCGGGCGCCCCGACGGAGTCCGAGTAGGTTCGAGTCCGACACCTATTTTCTGGAGACGCGCGACGCGCTGGAGCGCCTGTCCCTCGATCCCGATGAATTCGGCTGGCGCACAGGGCTACTGCTGCTCAAACCCGACGCGGCCGTCACCGGGGGAATGAGCCGGTCGGTGACCTGGCTGACCGAGCACGGGTATCGGATCGTCGGAGCGCACGCGGTGGTCACCACCCACCTGCATGCACGTGCCCTGTGGTACTTCGACTGGCACCGTGCGAGTCCCGAGCGGCGGCGACTGGCCGACCAGCTCGGCAGAATGTGCCCCTCGGTCGTGCTACTGGTCGGCCATCCCGACGACAACGTTGCGGTGTCGGCACGTCTGACCGGAGACAAGGGACCCGCCAACCCGACCCAACGGGTTCCCGGTCAGCTGAGGTACGCGCTGGATTCCGGAACGTACCTGCTTAACCAGGTTCATACGCCCGACGATCCGGACGGTGTCCTGCGTGAGCTCAGCATCTACTTCCCCGAACCCGAACTCAGCGCCGTCATCACCGCGTGCGCTGCCACCCCCGACGTCTCGGCCGAGGCCCTGCAACTGGCCGGCGAGATCGAATCCGGCGTTGAGCGCCGCAGTGGCGACGTGCAGGTCGCGCACGACATGGTCTGGGAGCAACTGCGCTCGAACGAGGTAGTGGCCGCGACGGAGCGGCCCAAGACCGGGCCGGAGTGGCTGGCGGCCATCGACCGGGCCGAGAGACACGACGTCCCGGTCGACCCGTGGTACCGCATCGTGCTCGAATCGGCCTACCTCCCCATGATCCGGCATTAGGGAAGAAGTGAAAAATGAACGGCGCCAATTACTCTCAGACCGTGGCCCGCGAACTGGTGCACAAATCCTCCGTGGCGGAAGTGCTTCTCACCTCGGTTGCCACGACTCCCTCGACGTGGTTGTGTCACGCGCAGCTGCCCCGCCGACACAGCTTTCACACCGACACGCTGGGCCTGCAGCGCGGCTATCACGACCCGCTACTCGTGCTCGAGGCATTCCGGCAGGCGAGCATTGCGGCGAGTCACGTCTCCTACGGCCTGCCTCTGGACGTGCGCCACACCGTGAGCTACTACGAGCTGTCTTTCCTCGATCCGGCCGCGCTGAAGTGCGGGCCGCATGTGCTGGATCTCGAGCTCGACATCACCGTGCGCAGCGAGTTCAGGCGGCGTCCCGGCCGCCCCGTGCAGGGGGTGGAAGCGATGGGGGTGGCGATTCACGAGGGAAAGAAGGTTCTCGAACTGTCGGGAGCATTCGGCTGGATGTCGAACGCCTTGTGGAAGGCCATTCGGGCCCGTGCCGGCGCGAGCTGGGACGCGGGTCCGCAGCCGTCCCCGGCCGATCCGCAGATCGTCGGGCGTACCCGTCCGGAGAACGTGGTGATCGGCGCACCGGTCCCGCTTGCCGGCGGCGCGGCGAGCGCCCCCATCGTGGTGGATGTCAGCCATCCCACGATCTTCGACCACCCCCTCGACCATCTGCCCGGCGGTTTGATCATCGAGGCGTGTCGGCAACTGTCACTGGCGCTCATGGGATCGCGCAGCGCGAATACCATGGGCCCGGCCCGGTTGCGTTGTGACTTCCAATCTTTCACCGAGTTGAACGCCCCCACCACGGTCACCGTGGCACCGGTCGCTGAGGACGCTCTGGCGTTCCGGGCCGAGGTGACCCAGTCCGGTCAGACGAGGGCTTCGGTCGAGCTGTCGTTCACCACCGGCGACGGCAATGACGGTTCGCCGCCTTCGGCATGACGGTCTTCGAGCGGACCGGCGGAATCCGGCAGTTTCTGGTCGAGCGGTACCTCCCGATCTATCCGATCTACCTGACTTTGTGGGTCGTCGCGGTCGAGAGCATGACGTCCGTGGTGACTGACTCCGCCGGCCCGTGGCGCCCGAGCTGGGACACTTTGTTGCGGGTCCTGGCGATGATCTCCGGCGGCGCCTTCCTGCGAATGGTCGACGACCAGAAGGATCTCGAGTACGACCGGGTGCACAATCCCACCCGTCCTTTGGTCCAGGGCCGGATTACCCCGGCCGAGTTGCGGGTGGCGATGGTGCTCACAGCCGCAACGGCTTTGCTTCTGGGCCTGGCGGTTTCGCTTCCGTCGGCCGGCGTGCTGGCCGTCGCACTCTGCTACGGCCTGGCGCTGTGGTGGACGGAATTGCACGTGGCGTGGGTGCGGGACAACCCGATCGTCAACCTCGCGATGGTCTGCCCGGCGCAGTTCCTGGCCACCGGGTTCGTGATGGTCGGCCAGCCCGGTGTCGGTGGCGCCTCGTGTGTCCGCCTGCTCGCCGTGCCCGCGGTGTTCACCAGCGCCTTCCTGCATCTGGAATTCGCCAGGAAGACCTCGCGGGCCGACGCGGGGGACCCGCACTCCTACTCGCAGCTGATCGGCGAGTCGGCCAGTGCGACGATCGCCTGGGCGTTGGGCATGCTCGCGGTGCTCCTGGAGTTGGCGGTCACCACGCCGTGGCGGTGGGCGGAGCACTGGTGGCCGCTGGCCTGGGCGCCGCTGGCCGCCGGCATCCTGCCCTGCGTCTCCGCATTGATCTTCTTCCGGGGCAAAGCGGATAAGCATCCCCAAAGCTGGCCAACGGTTTTCGTCGTCGTCTTCTGCCTGGCGATCGTCGGCCAAGGTCTCGTACATCACTAGGTCTCGTACACCACCAGAAAGGTGCATCGTGCATATTCTCATCCCTCTCGTCGGTAGCCGGGGCGATGTTCAGCCGGGCGTGGCGCTGGGCCTCGAGCTGGAACGACGCGGCCACACGGTCGTGGTCGGCGCACCGCCCAACTTCGTCGATTTCGTGGAGCGGGCCGGCTTGACGGCCCGCCAGTTCGGTCCTGACGTACACGCGCTCTATTCGTCGCCGCAGGGACAACGGGCGCTGGCGACCGGCAACGCTTTCAAGCTGGTGTCCATGGTGGCCAAACAGATGGCGGACTACGCCGACCGAATGGACGACGAGCTCATCGACATCTCGAGTGGTGCCGAGATGATCGTCTGCACGACGTTCAGCGAGGACCGGTCGGTGGTGCTGGCCGAAGCTCGCGACATCCCCATGGTCACGCTGCATACCTACCCGTGTCGCAAGAACAGCTTTTACGCGCCACCGGGTTCGCTGCCACATCGGTGGCCGCTGCCGGGGGCCGCCTACCGGGCCTCCTGGGCCGTGGGGGAGCGGTTGCGCACGCTGGTCTTCCGCAAGTACCTGAACGACCTGCGCGCGAAGCTGAATCTGCCGCCGTCCAAGGCGAGTACCGAATCGCATCTCGCGCAACGGAATGTCCCTGAGCTGCAGATGTACGATTCAGCGCTGGTCCCCGGACTGGCGCAGGAGTGGGGATCGGGCCGCCCGTTCGTCGGTTTCCTCTGGCTGCCGCGTTCGGTGCGCGAGGCGATCGGAGAGCTGGCCGATCAGCACACCGAGGTGCTGCGGTGGGCGGACGACGGGGTTCCACCCATCTTCTTCGGTTTCGGCAGCATGCCCATACAGGACTTTCACTCGGTGATCGGCCTCATCGAGCAGATCTGCGACCGTACCGGCCAGCGTGCGCTGATCAGCGTCGGTGGCGCCGATGTCGACAGAGACAGGCTGCGCACCGGCCCGGCCGTCAAGATCGTCGACGCCCTGGCACACGATTTGATCTTCCCGCACTGCAAGGCGGCGGTACACCACGGCGGTATCGGCACCCTGTTCGAGAGCCTCCGCGCCGACCTGCCGACCCTGGTCTGCTCCGTCTCCTTCGACCAGCCGCTCTGGGGGCATCAGGTCGAGCGGCTCGGTGTCGGCGCCCACGTGCCCTTCACGAAACTTCGTGCCGAGACGCTCAGTCGCGGGATCGATACCCTGCTGGAAACCGACACCCGTTCTCGCGCTGCGGCTCTCGGCGCTACGTTGCGCGCGACGGGTGACGGTGTGCCGCGCGTCTGTGACATAGTCGAGAAGACCGCCGCCGGCTAGGACTCCGACCCGTCGCCGGGCCGTCGAGTCGTCAGCACCACCGGCAACGAGGCGGGCGACAGCACGAAGTCCCTGCCCTGCACCTTCACTCTGAAGTTCTCGGGGAACGTCACCCGCCATCGTGAGAACAACGCCGCGGCCTGTAACGTGATCGAGAGGGACGCGAATTGTCTTCCTGGACAATGGCGTTGCCCCAAGCCGAAGGGCATCATCGCCTGACGGTCACCCCCGTCGCCCGCCCACCTGTCCGGGTCGAATGTCGAGGCGTCCGGAAAGTAGCGCTCTTGGTGGTGCACCATCAGGGCGCTGAACAGGATGTTGGTGTTGTCCGGGAAGGTCGTGTCACCGATGCGGACGGGGCCGTCGGACGTGAGCAGTGTGACCCACGGCGCCCAGAGGCGCAGCGTCTCGAGCAGAACGTTGCGCAGGTACGGCAACGAGCCCACGTGCGACGCCGTGACCGGCCCGGGCCCGATCACCGAATCCAGTTCTGCGTAGACCCGGGAAGCGATTTCGGGATTGCGTGCCGTTTCGTAGATCAACCACGAGAAGATCGACGACTGCGAGCCGATGCCGGCCGCGAGCGCCAGTAGTAGTTCATCGACGAGGTCGTTGTCGGAAAGTGTGGCCCCGGTCTCCTGGTCGACGTGGCGCAGAAGCTCCGAAAGCATGTCACCACGATCGTCGTCGCGCCGGTGCCGCTCGATCAACGAAGTCATCGCAGCCCGAACCTCGTTGGCCTGGCGAACATATCGGCGGTTGGTGAACACCCGCAGGCGGCGGATCGGCTTGGGCAGAGCGCCGCGGATGATGACCTCGCCGAGCAGCCAGGGGATCCGCTCGCGGATGAAGGTGACCTCGTCGGCTTCGGAATCGGCTTGGAACAGCGTCGCGAACATGGTGCGCATGACCAGGTCGTGCACCTGCGGCCGCAAGTCCGCAGACCGGCCGCCGGGCAGGGACATCGACCAGTCGTCGGCCAGCGTGGCGACGGTCCCCGCATACTCGGTCAGGCGGCCCTGCCGGAACACCGGCGCGATCATTCGCCGGCGCAGGTCGTGCTCGGCGCCGCTGAGCACGTTGGTCGACCCGGTAACCAGGTCGCTGATGGCTTCTCGCAATTCTTCACGGTGAAAGGCCCCGGCATGACCGAGAGCCACCTGCCGGATGAGGTCCGGAGTGGTCAGCACGTATGCGGGCCGCGGACCCAGGTAGACACGAACAATGGGACCCAACTCGGGCAGTGCCATCAGGAACTTACGCGGGTCGCCGGCAACCAGATGAGCGTGCCCTAGCAGCGGCAATCGTTTTGGCGCCGTGGGGATTTCGGACTCCGAATGCGGCACTTTCATCCGTCCTGCACCATCGCTGCCGGGTGTGCTGGTCGGATCGCCATCGCGCTCGTCTCGCCCACGAACGCCCCTGTCGACTCGGACCGGGGAAGCGCCCGTCCCGTCAGGCCGGATTGGCTCACTGGCGCATTCTAATATCGTTGTGCCCAGGATTGGCCGAAAGTGTCAAGTTCGGAGCTGCCCAAGATCGCAACGTGCTCGACGACTGCTGCGCGGCGCGCGGGTGCGGCCGAAATCCTCAGGGAGCGGCTGACTTAGCGCGCCACGACCACTTGCTGCGAACGGGCTTCTCGGTGTCTTTCTTGGTGTCTTTCTCGTTGCCTTTGTCGGGGACGGGCTTGAGCTCGACACCCTTGTAGACCGCGAGGTAGACGTCGATCGTGGTGACGATGATGATCATCAGCACCGGTCCGATAATGATGCCCCACGGGCCGAACATCGAAATTCCCGCGAACACCGACAGCAGCATCAGGGCAGAGTTGAGCCGGGCATCCCGCGGCACCAGGATGGGCCGCAGGAAGTTGTCGATGTTGGTCACCACCACCAGGTGAAACAGCACCACGAACAAGCCGCCGCCGATATTGCCGAACAGCATCATGCCGATCCCGAACGGGATGGTGATGATGCCGCCGCCCAACGGGATGATCGACAACGCGGTCAACACGATCGCAAAGATGAAGAAGCCGTGGTGAAAACCCGCGATGTAGATCGACGCCGCGCCGGCGACACCCTGGCAGAAGGCGATGACGAACTGGCCGTTGACGGTGCCGCGCACCATCGAGCCCATCTTCTGCAGGTACAGATCGGTCACCTCGTCGCCGAGCGGGTTCAGTTGCCCGATCAGCGTGCGCAATTTGTCGCGGTGCACCAGCAGCGCGATGAACACGTACAGGAAGATGATGGCCGACGTGATCATGCCGGCCAGGCTGCCCGCCGTGTTCTGCAGGACTCCCAGCAGCCAGTGTCCGACGCCCTGCGCCGCGGAGACCATCGCCTTGCGCAGCATCTCCGCGGTGACATTGATATGCACGAACGGCACCCGGGACAGGAACTCGTTGACCAGTTTCAAGGTCTTGTCGCCGAGACTGCTCAGGTCGGTGGAGCGGACCCACCCCGAAACCGAGTCGATCATGCGGGCGATCTGCACGATCGCCAGCGCGACCAGCAGCCCCACCGGCACGATCACGATGACCAGCGCTGACAACAAAGTGGCGGTGGCCGACAGACCGGTGCCCAGGCGCTTGTTGAACCAGTTGAACAGCGGGGTGAACAGGTAAGCGCCGACGGCGGCCACCACGATGAGAACGAAATAGTTGCGCAGGAAGTACGCCCCGAATGCCAGGGCGAGGAGGGTGAAAATCGCCAGAGCGCGTCTCTGGGTAAGCGTGAATTCGGTGTTCATGCCTGGACCGAGACCGCCCTCCGCATCAGTGTTGAAGACACCTTAGCGGGAGGGGAGCAAAATCAGGGCTCAACTCCCTCAAAGCTTTTCAGCAGCTCCGGGTCGGGCAACTGCATCTGCAGGTAGAGATCGATGTGGGAGATCCTGCCGGCGCCGTCGAACTCATAGACCGAGAACGAGTTGACCACGCTGGTGAAATCGCCTATCGCACTGTGCTCTTCGAGTTCCAGGAAGACCCGGTCCGGGGTTTCGGTGAGGCGCTTGAAGCAACACCGCCACGTCGACGACGACGCCCAGCCGGTCAGGAATTCCAGATACGCCGGCCAGTCCATCACTTCCTTGAACGCGCCGACCCGTTCGAATTCGTCCACCGCCACGAGCTCGGCCAGCGGGCCCCAACTCTCGACGCCGAAGCCGGGGCTCTTGGCTTCCTGCACAAGGCGGTCGACGGTCAGGCAGTATTCGAGCACCGTGCGGGCCTGGCCGGTATAGCCGTCGATGACCTCAGCGACCTGCTGTTCGGCCGGTCGGTTCACCCGGGGACCCCGGCCTTCGCCAGTCGGAGTTCCAGCAACTCGACATACTCGCTGGTGCCCTGGAACGGGCCGTGCACGCCGATGGCGATATCAAGGAATGCGTTGTATTCGTCGTTGACGTGGGTCTCCCAGCGGGTCAACTCACCCGCGTCGTTGGTTTCGATGAAACTGTAGGAGTAGAAGCCCATCTGGACGCCTTCGGTGGTGTGTCCCTCCCACCGGGTCTTCATGACCAGACCGTTGGCGGCCGGCCAGAACTTGAAGTCGCTGGGCTTCCAGTCGGGAAAGCTCAGCGAGTAGACCTTGGCCTCCAGCGTCGAGGCCCGTGCGGTGTCTTCGGGGAACTCGCTGAACCTGAACACCTGATCGCCGGTGAAATATGGCGAGACGTAGACGCCGTCGTCGGCGAAGGTCCACGCCTGCGCGAACGCTTCGCCTTCCTGCACCCCCTGACGCAGGTACGCATCGCGGTAGGCCTCGGCCATCCGGCAGTGGTGGGCGATGCGCTCCTCGAGATTCATTGTGGTGCCTCCGTTTTGCCGGCCAGGTGCCGGTCGATGACCGAGTGGTAGTGGCCGATGACGATTTCCTCGTTGACCAGGGACAGGTGCCGGAGCCGGCTGTTGCGCAGCCCAAGCTGCTGACGCGGCATCTGCTCGTAATCCTGTTGCAGCGCTTCGAAGTACTTGTAACTGCCCGGTTCGGTGATATCGGTCAGCTCGACCGAGAACGCGTCGCGGTGTTCGGGCGGCAGAAACATGTAGCTGCTGACATGCCACAGGCACCGGTTCGGGTCGCCGTCAGGGTGCGGCACGGCCATGATGACGTGGCATTCACCGGCCCGGACCGTCATGAAATAGTTCGGGAACAGCACCCAGCCCTGGTTGTCACTCATCTGATCATCGGTCAGGCCGCTGACGTCCAGACCCATGGCCGTCAACGTGTCACGGGTGGCCTGCTGCAACAACTTTCGCGCAGTCACACCGGCCGGGAAGTCAACCGATCCGTCTGCCCCGCGGTACCCGGACACGAGTTCCTGGAACCGGGGGATGACCGCCGCCGTCGACGGGAACGTCTCCGGGAGGTCCATGATGCCGTCGACCTGCTTGTCCGGACTGGCGCCGCGCACTTCGAACGGAGCCACTGCGACACAGTGGTTTTCGAAGAACCGGTAGCGCGTGGTAGCCGGGTCGATCGTCAGCACGCTCAACAGCTGTGGGTGAATGCCATTGATGTGGTAGCCCTCCTCGAAGGCGTCCATGACGACCTTCCAGTTGCAGTCCAACGGTTCCCGGACATCCATCACCGCGACCATCTCATCGAGGCGGTAGGGAGCGAGCAGCTCGATCACCTCCGGTCCCAGAAACTCGTGCAGCGGTCGCGCGTCCGGGTCGGGGTTGATGAAGACGAAACCGGCGAAGGTGTCGACCGGCACCTGCAGTAGCGAGTTCTCGTTCTTGTCGATCGGGCCGGCCAGGCTTTCACGCAGCATGCCCCGCAGTCGCCCGTCCAGGTCGTAGGACCACAGATGGTACTGACAGAGCAAGCCGCGCTTGGCATTTCCGGTTTGGCCGGTGCACAGCATGTTGCCGCGATGCCGGCAGGCGTTGACAAATCCACGCAGCTTGCCGTCCTTGCCGTGCACGATGATGAACGACTGGTCGAGGATCCGGTACTGCTTCCAGTCACCGACCTTCGGCAGCTCGTCGACCCGGCCCGCGATCTGCCAGACCCGCATCCAGATGTGCTCTCGCTCGGCCGCCGCGAATGCGGCCGAGGTGTATCGGTCGGTGGAAATCGACATGTTGAATGTGTCGCTGCCGAGATCGGACAGTCCGAGGCCAAGCCCCGATTCGGGGTCGACCCACTGTCCCGGACGAAGTGCCTGTGTCAACGCCGCACGCTCCTTCACGTCTGGTGGGGCCGGAGACCTCGGACCTAGAATACATCTGCGGATATTTTATACAAGCCTGTATATTCAAGACGTTGATGTATGCGAACGGTGTGAAAGGATTGGATTCGTGCCGCAGCGGTGGACCCGGGAGCGACGTCTGGAGCACACCCGGAACCTGTTGCTGGACGCTGCTGAGGACGTCTTCGCGCGTAAGGGCCTGCTCGGGTCGGCGTTGGATGACATTGCCGACGTCGCGGGCTACACCCGGGGAGCGATTTACTCCCACTTCGGCGCGAAGGAAGAGTTGTTCCTGGCCGTGATCGACCGCCAGCGTCAGCGGTTCCTGGACGGATTCACCGAAGTCATCGGATCTTTTCACCGCCTCAGCGACATCAACCTGGACGAGCTCGCCGATCGGTGGCGGGAGATGAGCCAGGGCACCGACCGTGCTGCGCTGGGATACGAATTCACCCTCTACCTGCTGCGCAATCCGGAGGCGCGGGAACGCCTGGCCGAGCAGCGCCGCGAGACGGTGGTATGGCTGGGTGATTTCATCAGCAAGAACGTGGTACGCCTCGGCGCGACGCTCACCATGCCTGCCGAGACGCTGGCCCGGGTGATTCTGGCGGTCAACGATGGCATCACCCTCGGCAGTCATCTCGACGGGGAAGACCTTTATCACCCGTACCTCGAGCTGGTCGTTTCCAGCATTCGCGGCGCCACCGCAGAACCCGATTAAAGTGGTTTGGATGCTTGTGCCGTGATCATCCGGGGCGGGGCACGGAAATAGGAGTTTGAACGCGATGGCGACCTTGACCGAGGCAGTCGAGACCGGATACGGCCCGGTCCAGGGCGGGGACGACGGGCGCGTCAAATTCTGGAAAGGCATCCGGTACGCGGCGCCGCCGCTGGGCGACCTGCGTTTCCGGGCGCCCGAACCGCCGCAGCGGTGGACCGAGGTCTTCGACGCCACCGAGTACGGTCCGGCCTGCCCACAGCCCGTGGTTCCCAGAATGCCGCTGGACCTGGGCGCGCCGCTCGGCGAGGACTGCCTGCGGCTGAACGTCTGGGCGCCGGCCGATGCCCATCCCGGTGGCGGAAAAGCCGTCATGGTGTGGCTGCACGGCGGCGCCTACGTGCTGGGCTCGGGAAGTCAACCGCTCTACGACGGTCGCGCGCTGGCCGGTGCGGGTGACGTCATCGTGGTGACGTTCAACTACCGGCTCGGAGCGCTGGGATTTCTGGACCTGTCGTCGTTCAGCACCGGGCAGCGCACCTTCGACTCGAACATCGGGTTGCGTGATGTGTTGGCGGCGCTGGCCTGGGTGCGCGACAACATCGCGGCTTTCGGCGGCGACCCGGCCAATGTCACCATCTTCGGCGAATCCGCCGGCGCTGGGCTGGTCATCAGTCTGCTCGCCTGCCCGGCGGCCGAGGGCCTGTTCGTCCGGGCGATCGCCCAGAGTTCGCCGGCCTCCTCGATATACGACCGGGACAGGGGTCGCCGGGTTGCCCTGACTTTGTTGGAGAAGTTGGGTATCGGCGCTTCCGAGGTGCGGACGCTGACCGAGGTGTCGAACGAGGCTCTCGTCGCAGCCACGCACGAAGTGTTCAACGAAGTGCCCGTGCGCAATCCAGGCACGCTGGCATTCGTTCCGATCGTCGACGGTGACTTGCTGCCCGACTACCCGATCAGGCTGGCGCAGGAAGGTCGGTTGTTGCCCGTCCCGTTGATCATCGGGACCAACAAGAACGAAGCGGCGCTGTTCAAGTTGATGCGCTCGCCGCTGATGCCGATCACGCCACGCGCCATCACGTCGATGTTCGACCAGATCGCTGCCGAACAGCCCGACCTGCAGTTGCCGCCCGTGGACGAGATCGGGTCGGCCTACCCCGGTCGGCACAAGTCCCGCGTGGTCAGCATGGCCACCGATATCGGATTCCGGTTGCCGACCATGTGGCTGGCCCAGGGTCACAGCTCAGTCGCGCCGGTCTACCTGTACCGGTTCGACTATGCGACGCCATTATTCAAGCTGTTGCTGGTCCGGGCCGCGCATGCCACCGAATTGCCTTACGTCTGGGGCAATCTCGGCGGACCGGCGGACGTGACGCTCAAGCTGGGCGGGGCCAAGACCGCCACTGCGGTGTCCAGGCGGATGCAGACCCGGTGGATCAAATTCGCCACCGAGGGTGAACCGACCGGCCCGGCCGGTGAACTGGCGTGGCCGCGTTACGACGAGACCGGCCGGTCGTGCCTGGTCATCGACAGTGTCGATACGGTCAGGCACGACGTCGATGCCCGCATCCGGGAAGCATGGGGCGCGCAGATAGTGAGCTTCCGCTGAGCCGCCCCTACTTCTTGGCGGCCTTCGCCTCTGTTTTCATCTTGTGGAACAGGTCGACGTAGTACGGGAGACACTCCTTGAGCGCCTGCTCGGTGGTGAACAGCGGCTCGTACCCCAGGTCGCGGCGCGCCTTCTCGATCGAGAAGTAGTTGTTGATGGCCACGCGCTCGATTGCCAGCGGCTCGAGAAGCGGTGCGGGAGCACCGAATTGGAAGTGCAGTCGTTGCCATGCCGTCATCGCCAGACGCACCGGAGGCGCGGGAATCCTTATTGTCGGCCACTTCTCGCCGCACGCCTCCACCACCGGCCGGGCGAACTCGAACATGTTGATCGGTTCGCCGTCGTTGATGAAGTACGCCTGCCCGGGCGCGCTGCCGCCCGGCACCAGGTGTTCGCCGGCCAGGATGAAGCCGTGAATCAGGTTGTGCACGTAGGAGTTATCCAGCTTCACCGACTTCGGGCCCACCAGCACCTTGGTGTGGCCCTTGATCACACTCTCGAACAGCTTGCGGAACATCGTCTGGTCGCCGGTGCCCCAGATGCCGCTGGGACGGATGGAGCAGGTGAGCATCCCGTCGACACCGTTCTGGGACAGGACGTATTGCTCAGCGGCCACCTTGGTCTCGGTGTAGAGATCGTTGAACCGCTTGGTGTAGGGCATCGTCTCGTCACCGTTGGCGATGTTCTGACCCTCCATCACCACGCTGTTGGAGGCGGTGTAGACGAACCGCTTGACGCCGGCTTTCTGGCCGGCTTCCACCAGGTTCTGGGTGCCGCCGAGGTTGACCGAGAAGCTGCGCTGCCGGTATTCCTCGGTCACCGACGCGCCGCCCATCAGGTCGATGATGGCCGCGGTGTGGATGATCGTGTCGATGCCGTCGACGGCCGCCTCGCAGACCGCCTTGTCGGTGATGTCGCCTTGTAGCACTTCCAGTTTCGGGTGCTGTGGCAGCGGCGACGGGGCGCGGTCGAAGGACCGGACCCGGTGGCCACGCTCCAGCAAGGTCTTCACCAGGTTGGCGCCGACGAAGCCGGAGCCCCCGGTGACCAGGACGCTGCCGAGTTCGGTTGTCAGTGATGGATCACCCATGCCGGAGAGAATAACTGAAACGTGTTCCAGTTCGGAACCAAGTTCGCGGATGAGTTTTGCTGCGGTCAGCTTTCCGGGGCTTCGCCGGAGGCCAGGGCTTCGGTGACGCGTTGACGGGCACCAGCTAAGTGCTCCTCGCACCGTTTGGCTAGTTGCTCGCCCCTTTCCCACAACTTCAGCGACGCGTCGAGATCGAGTCCGCCCTGCTCCAGAAGGCGCACGACTTCGATTAGCTCATCTCGGCAATTTTCATAGCCAAGCTGACTAATAGGCGTAACCGATGACGCCTCGTGTTGTTCGTCAGGAACCATCGGTCCGCCCTTCACTCGTCGCGGCGATGGCGCCGTCGGCGACCCGCACCCGCAACCTGGTGCCGGCCGGCGCGTCGTCGACGGAGCGCAGGATCTGCCCGTCATCTTCTGAGAGGACCTGGACCACGGCATAGCCGCGGGCCAGGGTGGCGGCCGGGCCCAGCGTGGACAACCGCGCGCTGAGGTGACCGACCCGCTCCGTCTCCACCGCGAGCATCCGGTTGATGTCGCGCCGCAGCGCTGCCCGGGCGCGGTGCACGTCGTCGCTGCGGCTGGTCACCATCCGCAGTGGGTCGGCCAGCACCGGACGGCTACGCAACTGGGCCAGCGAGCGCTCTTCGCGAGAAACCCAGTTCCGCAGCGCCTGAGCGTTGCGCCGGCGCAGATCGGCGATCAGGCGTTGTTCGGCCGAGGTGTCCGGAACCACCTTCTTGGCCGCGTCGGTCGGGGTGGCGGCGCGCAGGTCGGCGACCAGATCGCAGAGCGGATTGTCGGGTTCGTGGCCCACGGCGCTGATCACCGGCGTGCGGCAGGCCGAGATCGCCCGGCACAATGTCTCGTCGGAGAACGGCAGCAGGTCTTCGACGCTGCCGCCACCGCGGGCGATCACGATGACGTCGACCTCCGGGTGCCCGTCCAGCTCGCGCAGCGCCTCGACGACCTGCGCGACGGCGTTGACCCCCTGGACGGCGGCATGGCGGATCTCGAATCGCACTGCGGGCCAACGTGCTTCGGCGACGGTTGTGACATCGCGCTCGGCATGGCTGGCCCGGCTGGTGATCAAGCCGATCATGTTGGGCAGAAACGGAATTGGACGCTTCAGTCGCGGGTCGAACAATCCTTCGGCGTCCAGCAGCCGGCGCAACCGCTCGATGCGGGCCAGCAGCTCACCCACACCGACGGCACGAATTTCGCTGAGCCGCAACGAGAATGTGCCGCGGCCGGTATAGAACGACGGCTTGCCGCAGACGACCACCTGGGTGCCCTCGGTCAGACGCACCGGCGCGCTCAGCACCAGATCGCGTGAGCAGGTGACGGTGAGCGACATGTCCGCGGCCGGGTCGCGCAACACCATGAACACCGTGCCGGAGTTCGGCCGCATGTTGATCTGGGCCAGTTGACCCTCAACCCAGACGGTGCCCAGCTTGTCGATCCAGCCCGCCACCCGGATGGCGACCGCGCGAACCGGGAACGGATTCTCGGCCGAATTCGTCTGCGCGGCCGGAGTCACTTGGCGGTCGCGCGGGTGATCCTGTTGGCGAGCAGCGTCTGGAACGGGGCGCGGGCCTTGGTGGCCTGCTCGTAGGCCAGCAACGCTTCCAGCTCGGCGACATCCAGCGACTGCAGCCGGGCCCGCAACTGGGCCAGGGTGAGCTGCGGGTAGTCGAGTTCGGTGGCCACGGTGGGTGCCGGGACGTTGGCCGCGGCGGCGGACTTGGGCTTCCTGGCCGCGACCGGCTGGGTGGGCGAGTCGACGCTCTCCGCGGTGTCCGACACCGAGTACAAGGCGAACCGTCCCTCGGCGCGGCGTTCATCCAGACCGTCCACCGGGATGGTGGAGAACCCACCGGCCCCGCCGGCCCCGCCGTCCAAGACCTCCAGATCCTCGTCGAACGTCGCCCACTCGGGTTGCTCGTCCTTGGGCGGGAAGATGTTCTCCAGCGTGGTGTCACCCTTGATGACCAGCTCGGCGAGGTTTTGCTGGAAGCGCATCACCAGGTGTGCCGCCTGACTGGCCAGCGTCATCGGGTACATCAGGATGGTTCGCGGGAGCCGCATCGTCTCCTCGACGGCGACTGTCGCCGCGCCGACGATCAGCCGAACCCCGTACGGTGCAGTAGCCATGCGTCCCAGCCTGCCTCACGCGGCGGCGAACTCCAAGCTGGTCGCGACGAAATGGCGGATCCGTGTCCGTGGAACGTACCCTGAAGGACATGGCGCCGACTATTGACATGGGGATTCCCGGTGCGGTGAGCACGGTGGCCTCCGAGGGCGCGCCGGACCGCAAGCGGGTGCTGCTGGCGGAGCCGCGCGGTTACTGCGCCGGGGTGGACCGGGCCGTCGAGACGGTTGAGCGTGCGCTGGAAAAGCACGGCGCTCCTGTCTACGTGCGGCACGAGATCGTGCACAACCGGCACGTGGTGGACACGCTGGCCCGGGCGGGCGCGGTCTTCGTAGAGGAGACCGACCAGGTACCGGAGGGCGCCATCGTCGTGTTCTCCGCACACGGCGTCGCGCCGACGGTCTACGAGGCCGCTGCCGAACGCAACCTGCAGACCATCGACGCCACCTGCCCGCTGGTCACCAAGGTGCACAACGAGGCCAAGCGCTTCGCCCGCGCCGATTACGACATCCTGCTGATCGGGCACGAGGGCCACGAAGAGGTCGTCGGCACGGCCGGGGAAGCCCCCGACCACGTGCAGCTGGTCGACGGCGTCGAAGCCGTCGACCGCGTCACCATCCGTGACGAGGACAAAGTCATCTGGCTGTCCCAGACCACGCTGTCGGTGGACGAGACCATGGAGATCGTCGAGCGGCTGCGCCAGCGTTTCCCGAAGATGCAGGATCCGCCCAGCGACGACATCTGCTACGCCACCCAGAACCGCCAGGTCGCGGTCAAGGCGATGGCCCCCGAGTGTGAATTGGTGATCGTCGTGGGCTCCCGCAATTCGTCGAATTCGGTGCGGCTGGTCGAGGTGGCACTGAATGCGGGGTCGCGGGCGGCGCATCTGGTGGACTGGGCGGACGACATCGACCCGGCCTGGCTGGACGGCGTCACCACGGTCGGCGTGACGTCCGGGGCGTCGGTTCCCGAGGTGCTGGTGAGCGGTGTGCTGGAGCGGTTGGCCGAGTACGGCTACGACATGGTGCAACCGGTGACGACGGCCAACGAGACGCTGGTGTTCGCCCTGCCGCGAGAGATCCGGCCGGCCCGGTCGCGGGGCTGAGCGACCTACTCCCAGGATTCGGTCTGCGGCCTGCGCGGTGCGCGGGACCGGCTCCGCCGATCCGAACGCGGTTCGTCGCGGCGGTCATCCCTCGGTTCGCGCGGTTCGCGGGGCGCCTCACCGCGGTAACGCACCTGTGAAATCGGGTGGTGGGTCGGGTTGGCGCCGTTCGACCCGTTGGTGCGCCTGCTGCGGGGTTCGTACGGCGGCTCGTAGGGCGGGTAGGGCTCGTAGCTGCTCGGGCGCCGCTCATGGCGGCTGCGGCGTTCACTCCGCTCGGAGGGCGCGGGGCGCTCGTAGGAGTCATACGGGTTGAACCGGCTGCTGCGCGGCTCAGGGCGCTCGTAGGACCGCTCAGTGGGCCGTTCGGTTGAGCGTGGCCGCTCATATGCGCTGCGGCGTGGGTGCGGTTCGCGGCGCAGCTCCCGGGGCGGGTGGGCGCCCAGGTCCGAGTCGCCCTCCGGACGCCGGCGGCGCGGCCGCGGCGGCAGGTCGGTCCGGTCGTACTCGGGGGTGTCGGCGGACGGCGCCGTACTTCTGCGGGTGGTGCGGCGGGGACGCTCGGCGCCGGGGTCGTAGGAGTCGTCGGGGCGCGCGTGCCGCGAGCGGGACCGTTCCGTCCGCTGCGCCGTCCGGCTGGTGCTCCGGGTGGTCCGGCCGCTGCGGGCGGCCCGCCCTTTCGAATGGGCCGGGGGCGCCGCGTTGGCCGCATCCGCATCGGCGTCGTCGTAGGAGTCGCCGGCCAACAGAGAGCTCAGCTTCGCCACAAAGCCGCTGAACAGGGGCGGTCGGTCAGCCGGGGCTTCGTCGGTTGCCGTGTCCCCGTCGGCCGCGTCCGTTCGGCTGTTCTTGCCGAGGTACCACCGGATCAGGCCGATCAGCAGGATGACACCCGCGGTGCCCAGCATCAGCGGGAACCGCTCGATAAGCGGATAACCGCAGTTGATCAACAGGTCCTTGAACTTGTCGACCTTGCCGCCGTGGAACAGCCAGTAGGCGCCGGGCACGGTGCAGAACAGGATCAGCGGTGGCTGGATGACCGCGGTGAACACCGCCGCCTGCCGTACCGCCAGGACGGCTGCCACACAACCGGCGATGTACAGGCTCGCGAA
Organism: Mycobacterium paragordonae; assembly: GCF_003614435.1. Classification (NCBI taxonomy): domain Bacteria; kingdom Bacillati; phylum Actinomycetota; class Actinomycetes; order Mycobacteriales; family Mycobacteriaceae; genus Mycobacterium; species Mycobacterium paragordonae. The sequence goes on along the minus strand of NZ_CP025546.1, from coordinate 5,362,958 downwards.
GGTGTGGGTCAGCTCCTTGTGACCGGCGTCGAACGCATACCCCAGGGCCGTCGCTCCGACGGCGATGAGCACCGCCGCCCACCACGGCACACCTGGGATGGAAGGCACGATGGAGCGGTGACTGGGCTCCACCGCCGCTCTCTCCCGCTGCGCTGACACATAATGACCGTACCGGCTGTCCGGCCAAAGGCCCGTATATCGCTGGGCAGTGATCGCTGGCGTGCCCCCTAAACTTGGTTTCCCGTGAGCCTAAGCCTGGGAATCGTGGGTCTGCCCAACGTCGGCAAGTCGACCCTGTTCAATGCGCTGACCCGCAACAACGTGTTGGCGGCCAACTATCCGTTCGCGACGATCGAACCCAACGAGGGTGTCGTCTCGCTGCCGGATCCGCGCCTGGACAAGCTGGCAGAGCTGTTCGGATCAGCCCGCGTCGTGCCGGCGCCGGTGACCTTCACCGACATCGCCGGGCTGGTCAAAGGGGCTTCGGAAGGCGCCGGACTGGGCAACAAGTTCCTGGCCCACATCCGCGAATGCGACGCGATCTGTCAGGTGGTGCGGGTTTTCGCCGACGACGATGTGACGCATGTCTCCGGAAAGGTCGACCCCCGCTCCGACATCGAGATCGTGGAGACCGAGCTGATCCTCGCGGACCTGCAGACTCTGGAGCGCGCCCTGCCCAGGCTGGAGAAGGAGGCCCGCACCAACAAGGAGCGCAAGCCGGTGCACGAGGCCGCCGTGGCTGCGCAGCAGATTCTCGACAGCGGCAAGACGCTGTTTGCTGCACGGGTGGACACATCTTTGCTGCGCGAACTGAACCTGCTGACCACAAAACCGTTCCTGTACGTGTTCAACGCCGACGAGTCGGTGCTGACCGACGCCGCACGGATCGCCGAGTTACGCGAGCTTGTCGCCCCGGCCGATGCCGTGTTCCTCGATGCCGCAATCGAATCCGAGCTGATCGAGCTCGACGACGAGTCCGCGGCGGAACTCCTGGAGTCCATCGGCCAGACCGAGCGGGGCCTGGATGCGTTGGCGCGCGCAGGTTTTCACACCCTGAAGCTGCAGACCTATCTCACTGCGGGCCCGAAAGAGGCGCGGGCGTGGACGATTCACCAGGGCGACACCGCGCCCAAAGCGGCGGGTGTCATCCACACCGACTTCGAGAAGGGGTTCATCAAGGCCGAGATCGTGTCGTTCGACGATCTGGTCGCCGCCGGTTCGATGGCGGCGGCCAAGGCGGCGGGCAAGGTCCGGATGGAGGGCAAGGATTACGTGATGGCCGACGGGGACGTGGTCGAGTTCCGGTTCAACGTCTAGGGCCGGCCCATCGTCGAGATTGCTTTGAGGGCTGCGTTCCAGCGCAAACTACGACCGTGGACGCAATCTCGACAGGATCGGCGGGGACTTGTCGGGGTGCGTGCCTATCGTGAGGTTCGTCCAGCCCATCCGCCGGGCTGTCCGGCAGACACCGCGAGGAGCAGCTTCCCGATGAAATTCGTTTCGATCCGCTTCATCACTGCCGACGTGAAACAACTGGTCTGGTTCTACGAGATGGTCACGGGTGCAACCGCCAACTGGGGTAACGAACTGTTCGCGGAGATTCCCACCGCCGTCGGCACGCTCGCCATCGGAAGCGACAAAACCGTACCCCTGTTCGGGGATGGATCTGCCGAGCCGGCGGCAAACCGTTCGGCGATAATCGAATTCATCGTCGATGACGTGGACGCCGAGTGGGACCGACTGCGCGAACACATCTCCGAAGTGGTCACCGAGCCGACAACGATGCCGTGGGGAAATCGCGCGCTGTTGTTCCGGGATCCGGACGGAAACCTGGTCAACCTGTTCACTCCCGTCACGGAGGAAGCTCGGGCCAAATTCAACGTCTGACCGGTGGCAGAAGTCATGTAATCAAAGAGACGCGGTGACGATCGGCCCTAGATCCGACGCGGCAAAGGGACTATCTGTTGATGCATCACTCGTGTTAGGTGAAGAGGTCCGATGCCGGAACAAGAGTCCACCCGCGCCGAGTACATCATCGGCTCGGCAGCGGAGCGCGAAAGCATCGCGTCCGAGCGCGAAAGGATTGCCGGAGAGCGCGAAGCCATTGCAGGGGAGCGAGAACACTTGGCTCACGAACGCGAGACGCTCGCCCAGACCAGGGAGCTCTTGACCGCTCGCCGAGAGCGGCTGACCGCGGGGACTGAGCGGTATTTCGAGTTACGCGGCAGGCTCGCCGATCGGCGTGGAGTCGTCGCCGATGAGCGAGAACGGATCGCGAATCAGCGTGAAGCGCTGGCCGACGAGCGGGAGCGCATCGCCGATGAACGTGAATTGGCGGCGGACCTACGCGAGTCAGTGGAAAGCAGATTTTTAGAGGTCGGCACCAGCGGCCCGCCAAACCATGAGCTGCGCTCGGAGCAGAGCCTGGAACGCAAAGAGGCAGCTGCGCTGCGAGAGCAGGCGGAAGTCGAGCGCGAGCGGGCCGCCAGTGAGCGTGAAGCGGCGAGGTTGGCGGCCGAAGCTGACCTACGCCGGGCCGAAGGCAACCAGACGGGCAGCGGCGACTAGCTGAAAACCCGCTCAAGTTGTTTTCGATGCCTGGTTCGAATAGCTTTCGCCGCAAGGGATGTCGAGATGTTTCGAACACGTCGACGCCCGCCCATGATCACGTCAACGGTCTTGAAGAAACATTGGCCGATCCTGCGCCTACCTGAATCAGGTTCGGCAGCAACAGGATTGACGGTGCTCAGGCGCTCTGCACGGGCGACGTGGACGGCGTCGGCGGAGCCGTGCTCGGGGCGGTGGGAACCTTGCTGGGAACGCTCGGCGGCGTGAGGGAGCCGTACTGCGGGCAGTAGGCCTGGATCGCCGCGCCGGTGAAGTAGGCGGCGTTGAGTGCCGGCCAGTTCGTCGCACCGGTGACCTTGGTGGTCAGCTCGGCATTGCTGGTGCTGGGGTTGTCCTTGAGCGAGCCGCAGACAACCGTTTTCGCGATCTGGATCGCCTTGTCGGGAGCCCCGAAATTCATACCCGAGGTGTTGAGGTTCGTGATGAACGCGTCGTCTGTCGCGTCCGCATAGGCCGGCGCGGCCAACCCCACGGAAAGGACTATCAACGCGATGGTTCTCGCCACCACCATGGCGTGCCCCTCCCTCAGAAAATTTGACGCGTCCGACGGCCCGGACAGGCGCAAACAGTTACCCGGCATTTTAACGGAGGTCGGCCGCCCGGGGCCGTCTTCGGCCGTGTTCACGGGGCTACAGTTGAGCGGTGGTCGACGCGGACCGCGCCGAGGCTTCGGGCGAGCTAGGTCGGCGCGCTACTGAGGGAAATAACCGTGAGACGGCGTTCGCGCGCCGCGAGAGGGACCTGCGCAGGCGCGAGCGCGTCGCTGACGAGCGAGAACGCATAGCCGACGAACGCGACCGTATCGCCGACGAGCGCGAGCAGACCGCCGACGAGCGGGAGTCGCAGGCGGACGAACGCGAGGGCGCTACCGCGCAGCGCGAGCGGGAGCGACTGCGGCGCGTGGAGGAACGGGCGGAGCGTGACCGGGCCGCGGCGCAGCGTGAGGACGCCGAAATCAGGCGGGTGATGGGTGAGGCCACGCGGCGGGGCGAAGAAGTCCCGTAGGCAATTGCAGGCCGTGGATATTATGTTCGAATGCAACAGACCGTCGAGCGCTGGCTAACTTCGGTGCTCGGGGGGATGTCGGCTGAGATGCAACGGCGTTCGACAGGTTCTCGCAGATGAGCACCGTATTGTTCGACACCGGCGACCTCAATGAAGTCGAAGAAGCGGTAAGTGCCAGCTATTCGCATGTGAGGTTGGTCCGCCCGCCCGATGAGACCAGTATGCACGCGCGCATAGCGCGATCTCAGCTGTGTTCGACGCCGGTCGATGACGTCAGCTTCGGCTTGGACGTGACGTACCAGATGGAGCCGCTGGACACGATCCTGCTGGGACGGATTTATTCGGGGGCGATGTCTGTTGACCAACCGGGCCTCGAACCCAGGGTTTTCGGCCCGGGAGAGGTGACGGCCGCCGGTGCCATCGAGGCCTTGCCGATGTTCGGCAACGTCTCGTATTGCCACTACGTCCTGGTTTCCATCGCCAGGAGTGCGTTCGACGAGGTTGCCGCAAACCCTGCTCCCCGCGACGGCGCAGCAGTTCGACTCACCGCGAATGCCGTTGCGACTCCTGAAGGCAACCGGTTTCTCGTCCGTGCCGTCGACCATGTCTGCACTGACGTCGTGGCGAATTCGCAAGTGGCTGAGAGTATTTTGATCGTCAGTGCGGTGCGGCGGTATCTCGCGGCGTGCATGCTGGCGACCTTCCCCAATACCGCGGTGTTCGAGCCGACGATCGAAGATCGACATGACTCGACGCCGCTACTGCTCCGACGCGCGATGACGTTCATCGACGACAACGCCCACCGGGACATCTCGCTGGCCGACATCGCGCGTGCTGCCTGCATCACGCCGCGGGCCTTGCAGTACATGTTCCGCAGGCACCGCTATTGCACGCCGACGGAGTACCTGCGACAGGTCCGACTGCACCATGCACACCTCGAGCTCCTTCGGGCCAGCATTGAAACGTCCACCGTGAGCGCGATCGCGGCCCGGTGGGGATTCGCTCATCTCGGCCGTTTCGCGGCGTTCTACCGCCAGGAGTACGGCGAAAGCCCGCAAGCCACGCTTCGTCGCTGAGTCCACTCCGAGCCAAGCCCCTGGGTTCACTACAGTGGATAGCGCCAGTCTGTGGAATGATGCGCGAGTGGGTTATGACGCGATTTGCCAACTCGCACAGCGATATTGGCGCCCCGATAAGTCGCGCCAATGACCACCGTCTCGTCGGAAGGGGAGAACGCATGCGAGCGAAGCGCATCACGGCCAATCTTCGGGTGCCCGACATCGAGGCGACGAAAAGCTTCTACACCGACTATCTCGGCCTGCGCGACGAGGAGTTCAGCATGGGTTGGGTCGCCCGGTACACCGACCCAGACACCGGGGTGAATCTGCAGTTGGTGACCGGTGACGCAACGGCCGGCGAGGATTCGGTCATCTCGGTTCACACCGACGACGTCGAGGGCGCCTACGAGGAAGCCCGGCAACGGGGTTACGAGATAGTTCACCCGCTGACGACCGAACCCTGGGGGGTGCGCCGCTTCTTCGTCCGGGCACCCGACGGCAACGTCCTCAACGTCGTCTACCACCGCGACTGATGGAGCAGCTTCGACGGGGAGATCTCGTCTTCGACGTGCTTGACCGCGGTCCGGCTGACGGGCCGGTGGTTGTGCTCCTCCATGGCCACCCGCAGACGAATGCCGCGTGGGACGAGATAATTCCGCGGCTCATCGTGCGCGGTTACCGCTGCCTGGCTCCCAACCAGCGCGGCTACTCCCCGGGAGCGCGTCCGGGGCGCCGTCGGGAGTATCGGATATCCGAACTGGTCGACGATGTCGGGGCGCTCATCGATGCCAGCGGCGCTGGAAAGGTCCATGTGGTCGGCCACGACTGGGGTGCGCTGGTGGCATGGGCTGTCGCGGCGCAGCGTCCGGACCAGGTCCGGACTCTGTCAGCCTTGTCCGGCCCACACCCGACCGCGTTGCAGAGGGCGATGCTCACCGGTCGTCAGGGCCTGGCGTCCTGGTACGCCTACGCGTACTTGCTGCCGCGCCTGCCAGAGCGGTTCTATCTCGGTAAGAACGGCAAGGGTGCGAGATTGTCGCGAATGCTGCAGTCCGGTGGCCAGCGTGCCGAGCTTGCCGAGCGTGACGTCCGGGCAATGGCGGAACCCGGGGCGTACACAGCAGCCCTGAATTGGTATCGAGCCGCGCCGCTCTCGGGCCGGATCGGCCGGGTGGGAGTGCCGACGATGTTCGTGTGGAGCGATCGCGACAAGTACATCCTGGAAAGCGCCGCTCGGCGGTCAGAACGCTATGTCACCGGTCATTACCGTTTCGAGGTGCTGCGCGGAGCGTCGCACTGGATGCCGGACGAGCAGTCCGACGCGGTCGCTGAACTGCTGCTCGATTGGTTCGCCCTTCATCCGTAGCCGGGCAGTGTCGATTTGTGGTCTGGGCCACGTCTGAGACCGGAATGTAACCGGCGCGGCAGTGATTATCGGCCCTTGCTAGGTGCCTCATGTGTAATCCTGGAGTAGCTATACCAATGTGGCGGGCCGGATACCCGCACTTCATAGGCAATTTCTCGGCAGTAGCGTAATTTGCTGATGTATATCTTCATTCACACTAACCACATCTGTTTCACTTTATAGATTATTGCGTGACATAGCTGCGGTATATGCAGGTCACAGGCCTATTCGAATTCCCGTGATTAGCACCACAAATTTTGATTTCCTATGCAAATAGTCGGTAGGTTTCTGGCCATGATTGCTCTAGCAACGCTGTTGGCGCTCGTTAATCAGGTCTCCGGCACCCCGTATGTTCCGGGTGGCGATTCTCCTGCTGGGACCGACTGTTCAGGGCTCGCGTCGTGGGTCGCAAATGCGGCAGCCGATCGGCCGGTTTTCGGAAGTCGGTTCAATACCGGCAATGAAGAGTCCGCGTTGGCGGCCCGCGGCTTCCAGCACGGCACCGCCCCGAACGCGGTGGTGATCGGCTGGAACGGCGGCCACACGGCTGTGACCCTGCCGGACGGCACTCCCGTGTCCAGCGGTGAGGGTGGCGGTGTCCGTATCGGCGGCGGTGGCGCCTACCAGGCACAATTCACTCACCACATGTTCCTCCCGGTGGAAGACCTCGACCTTCCTGAGGGTCTGCCGGGTCCGGATGGGCCGGTGGAACTGGTCGACGCCGTCGCGCCCGACCCGGCTCCGGAAATGCTCCCGCCGGCCCCTGAGATGGCCCCGCCGGCACCTGACCAGGCTCCCGAACCCGGCCCGGTCGGCGACCCCGGAATGACGGATTCGTAACCCTTCCAGCCCCTTAGTGCGACTCAGATCACAATTTACTGAAGAACGCGGCCACATCCAACGCGCATTTGTGGATCAGATCACAATGCGCCACGGGTGTGGCTTGCGTCATTTAGTTCAGTAATTATCGGCAACCAATTTCGTGGTCAAAAAATACCACTTTCCGGCCGAAATTATGCGCTGCTGTTCGATTCATGGTGAGCGGGACCGTCGAACCGTGCTCCTGGGCTCGGTTAGGTTTGCAGGGACGGAAGGACTGCACTGTGACGACCTCGGTTTCCCACTTGGGCGGCATCATCTCAGCCACCGCGAGTGCGGTGAGCGCTGACCCCGCCAAGGCCCGCGCCGTATTCGAAGCTTCAGCCGCCGCGCACGATGCGGTTGCCAGCACCGTCACCCTCGGTCAGTATCACGTCCAGGTGGACGAACCGCCGCCGCTGGGCGGGGAAGGCAAGGCGCCCAACCCCGTGGAGTACTACCTCGCCTCGCTGCTGTCCTGCCAGATCGTGACGTGGCGGTTCTGGGCGGAGAAGCTGGGCATCGCGGTCGACGACATCACCGCGCACGCCGAGGGCGACCTTGACGTGCGGGGCTTCTTCGGGCTGGCGGAGAGCGACGATGGCGTTCGGGCCGGTTTCCAGGAGGTCCGGGTGGTGGTGAGGGTGAGCGGACCGGAGACGCCGGAGCGCTACCGCGAGCTGCAGGACGCGGTGGACGCGCACTGTCCGGTACTGGACCTGACGCGCAACCCCACTCCGGTGGTCACACGGGTCGAGCTCGCTTGAGTTGATCGCGGCGCGGTGCTGCGCGCGGCTGCCTCGAGATTGCCGCTAAGGTTGCGACCGCACCGAGACCCACGACCGCTACCGCAATCTCGCGGTTCACTAGCCGATCGCCACTAGCCGATCACCGCGATTTCCTTGCTCAGCTCATAGCCCGGCGCCAACGGCAGGGTGTCACCACTCCAGAACTTGCCCGGGTCGAACCAGTTGGTGTCCTTGTCGGTGAGCAGCAGCCCCATCTCCTCGTAGGTGATGGCGACCGTCTCCGCGCAGTAGGCAGTGGACAGCCCCATCTTGCGCTGTTCTGTCCTGCGCCGCTCGGTATGCTCTCGAACCTTCTTCTCTACCAACGGGATTCCGCGGAACCAGTCGTTGATGGTGGGCAGCCGGCCGCGCAGCCACCGGCCGGTCAGCTTTGCCGTCGTCGGGAACGCGGTGCCGTCCATCCGGGCGATCACTCGCAGTAGTTCGTTCTCCTGCTTGTGGTTGGCGTGCGGCGCCAACTGCCGCAGCCAGCAGCGCTGTTGGTAGCGCCCGGTCCACTGCAGGAAGACGTCGCGGGCGTCGTTGAGCTGGACCCCGCGGTGGTTGGTGCCCGTCCACATGTCGACGAGCTTGTCGCCCAACTCGGCGTGCCAGATCAGCGGCGGGAGGTCGTCGATGGCCACCGTCATGCCCACGTGGTTCACCGGCGCATTCGTCAGCGTCTGGATCGCGCGGTCGGGCCGCGAACCGCCCCGAAACAGCCACAGATCGCCGGTCCGGGTTTGGTCGAGCGCTTGATCCAAGGTGAGCGTGCTTGAGTTCACGCCAAGCACTCTAAAGGGCGATAGCCTGTGCCGATGCGCAACGTTTGGAAGTGGATCGGGCTGGCCGGAGTGGCGGGCGTCGTAGCCGGTGGTGCGCTGGTGGTGCGCGATCAACGGAAGCGCCGTGCCTACACGCCCGACGAGATCCGCGCGCGGCTACACCAGCGGTTGGCCGACTCGGACGCCGAAGGCTACCGGTCGCGCTCGGGTTCGGGCTCGGCCTCCACGGCGAACAACCGGTAGCTGCCGGAGAACCCTTTCAATTCCACCTCGCGCCCGTCGTCGAAATCGATGCCGTCGCAGTCGTGCACCGCGTCCCGGACGGGCTCACTCACCAGAATCTGTCCGCCGACGGCTTGGCCGGCGACGCGGGCGGCCATGGCGACGTTGCGGCCGAACAGGTCATCGCCGCGACGCACCGACCGGCCCATGTGAATGCCGATCCGAACGCGAATCTCCGGATGCCGCTTACGTTTTGCCTCTTTGTGTAGCGCCTGCTGCAGGTCCATGCTGCAGCGCACCGCCTGCTCGGCACGCGCGAAGGCGACCATGAATCCGTCGCCCTGGCTCTTGACGACATGGCCGGATTGGCGTTGGACGAGTTGATGCATCAGCTTGTCGTGCGAGCCGATGAGTTTGACCCAGGCGCGGTCGCCGATCTTCTCGTTGAGCGCGGTGGACTCTTCGATATCGGAGAACAAAATCACTACCCGGCCGTCCGGGGTGACCCGGGCCAGGTCCGGGCGCTCCACCTCGGCCCAGTCGGCCAGGTCTTCGATCGAGCTGCGTACCGCGGCACCGAAACCTTCCTTGCGCATCAGGTTCGCGGTATTCCACACCGTCTTGACGGCCTCACGTCCGCCGGACCACAGCCGGTTGCGGACATCGGCCCGCTGCTGCAACTCGTCGACCTCCCGACGGCTGCGTTCCAGCAGGCGCCACAGTGCGATCAGCCCCCCGGCCTCGATCACCGCGATGCCGGCCAGCACGTAGACAACCACATGCAGCGCATCACCCATGCCCACCATCCTGACAGGCCGCCTCTCGGTGTTTAGGGTTGAGTTCGGCCCTCGCGGGGAAGCACCACCTCAAGCAACCGGACCACTCGATGGACTTGAAGGAGAAGCAGCCTATGCAACTGGGCATGATCGGTCTCGGCCGGATGGGCGCGAACATCGTGCGCCGCGTTGTCACCGGTGGGCACGAATGCGTCGTCTACGACCACAGCGCGGAGGCGGTCGAGGCGATGGCGGGGGAGGACGGCATCACCGGGGTGTCCTCGCTAGCGGAGTTGCGCGACAAACTCACCGCGCCCCGGGTGGTCTGGGTGATGGTCCCCGCGGGCACCATCACGACCGGGGTGATTGACGAACTGGTCGACACGCTGGAGGCTGGCGACATCGTGATCGACGGGGGCAATTCCTATTACCGCGACGACATCAAGCACGCGAAGTCGTTGGCCAAGAACGACATTCGGCTGCTGGACTGCGGCACCAGCGGTGGCGTGTGGGGCCGGGAGCGCGGCTACTGTCTGATGATCGGCGGCGATCCGGACGCATTCGAGCACGCCGAGCCGATCTTCGCCACCGTCGCGCCCGGCGTCGACGCGGCCCCGCGGACACCCGGCCGCGACGGTGAGGTCGCCCAGTCGGAGAAGGGTTATCTGTACTGCGGCCAGGCGGGCGCGGGGCACTTCGTCAAGATGGTGCACAACGGAATCGAGTACGGGATGATGGCCTCGCTCGCCGAGGGCCTGAACATTTTGCGCAACGCCGACATCGGCACCCGCATCCAGGAGGGTGACGCCGAAACCGCTCCGCTGTCCAATCCCGAGTGCTACCAATACGATTTCGACATTCCCGACATCGCCGAGGTGTGGCGGCGCGGCAGCGTGATCGGCTCGTGGCTGCTGGATCTCACCGCGATCGCGCTGCATGATTCGGCCGACCTGTCCGAGTTCTCCGGGCGGGTTTCCGATTCGGGTGAAGGCCGCTGGACGGCCATCGCGGCGATCGACGAGGGCGTGCCGTCGCCGGTGCTGACCACCGCCCTGCAGTCCCGCTTCGCGTCCAGGGACCTCGACGACTTCGCCAACAAAGCGCTGTCGGCGATGCGTAAGCAGTTCGGCGGCCACGCGGAGAAACCCGCCAACTAGGCCCGCTCACCCGGCCGAGCGTGAAATCCCCGACGCCCCAACGGCGTGTCGCGTCGTGAGGTTCACAGTCGGCGGTGACGGGCGGCGGGGAGCGGCCCGGGCCTAGGCTCGCTCGACGAAGGCCACCACCGCGTCGCTGAAGGCATCGTTGTCGTCACCGGCCGCGGTGTGTCCCGCGTTGGAGAGTTCGACGAACTCCGCGCGCGGCACCTGGGACAGGAAATGCTCGACGCCTTCCAGGCTGACGACGTCAGACAGCTTGCCGCGGATCAACAACACCGGAATCGCCAGACGGGCGGCAGCTTCCTCGAAGCCCTCGGTGCGCAACTCCGGATCGTCGCCGGGTTTGGTCATGAACGCCGGATCCCAGTGCCAGTACCAGCGTCCGTCCCGCAGCCGCAGGTTCTTCTTGAGGCCCTCGGGGCTGCGCGGGTTGGTCCGGTGCGGCAGGTACGCGGCCACCGCCTCGGCGGCGTGCTCCAGCGAGTCGAAGCCGTCGATGTTGGTCATCATGAACTCGCGGATGCGGGCGCTGCCGTTCTTCTCGAACCGCGGCACCACGTCGACGAGCACCAGCTTGGTCACCTTCTCCGGACCGGCCCGGTCGGCGACCAAGATCCCGGTCAGCCCGCCCATGCTCGCGCCGATGATCACCACCGGGCGGCCGATCGTCTCTAGCACGTGCATGACGTCGGCGGTCAGCGTCTCCACGTCATAGTCGGCGTCCGGTGCCCGGTCGCTGTCGCCGTGTCCGCGGGTGTCCAGCGCGATGACGTGATATCCGTCGTCGGCCAGGATCTGTCCGGTGTTCTTCCAGGAGAACCGATTCTGGCCGCCGCCGTGCAGCATCAGGATGGTGGGCCGCTCGCCCGAACCGCCGCGGTTCCATTCGTCGGCGACCAGGGTGATCCCGTCTACCCCGGCGAAGTCAACCGTCTGCGGGCTGCTCGTCTCTGTCATGAATCTCCTTGGGTTGAGGCCAGGTACGCGGCGATGACTTGGGCGAGCATCTCCCTGTCCCGGGTGCTGTCCAACGGCTTGGGCCACGTCAGCTGCACGGCCACCAGCCCGCGGATGGTGGCCCAGATCAGATTGCCCAGTCGCTTGGCCTGAGCCGGCGCGATGCCGGTGCCCAGGTGCTCGCCGATCTCGGTCATCCGTGCGGTCATCGCGGCCAGGTGGGCGTTGGCTTTGGCGGTACGCGCGCTGCGGGTCGCGATCAGGATCTCCAGTGCCGCCATCGAGGTGGGGCTGGAGAAGGCGCGCCATACCGCGTCGACCACAAAGGCCGGCCGGTCGTGCGCCGGTACCTGTGCGGCCTGCGCCGGCAGGTGGTCGAGTGTCTCCAGCAGGTCGGCAAATCCCTTGTCCAGCACCGCCATCAAGATGCCGTTCAGGTCACCGAAGTGATATTGCACGACACCCCAGGTCAATCCGGCGCGTTCGGTGATCTGTCGGACGCTTGGCGGGGCGAAGCCTTCTTTGAGGATGTAACGGACGGCTTCGTCGATGACGGCCTGCCGGCTGCGCTCGGCGCGGGCCTGTCCGCCACCGGGGGGTCTGCGCGGGGCGGTCAACGCATCACGCCGCGGAGGTGATCGAGTGGCCGCAGATCGTGGGCGGCCAAAATGCCGCTCGGAGCGCGACATACGGCGTCGATCAGGTTGACGACGCGGGCCGCGGTGGCGATCACGCCGCCCTCGTTGTGGTCGATCTCGCCACCGAGGTGGGTGTTGATCTCCACACCCGGACTGCCGGTCACCACGACCCGGTGCACGCCGGCGCGGCCGTCCGGGGGATAGGCCCACTCCGGTGCGGTGTTCGGGCCGAGCCGGTTGACGTGCTCCATGGTGATCACGACCTCGCCGTCGCGCAGGCCTTCGACGCCGAACCGCACGGCGGCGACCTGTCCCGGGTCGACGTGCATCATCGTGCAGTCGATGGGTTCGGGCGTCACCCACTTCTCGCACCGCTCCCGCACCTCATCGAGTTCGACGCCCAGGTCCTGAGCGAGGCTGCGCACCTGCACACCCCACATCGATGTCAGCACACCGGGCAGGAACATCACCGGTGTGTGATCCGGGCTGGTGCCGAAACCGAAACTGACACCGGTGAATTCGGCGTCGTCGTAACTGGCGTAATCGCAGATCTCCTGCACGGTGATACTGGTCGCGCGCTCGGTCAGGCTCAACGCCGTGTAGGCCAGCGTGTCACCGGAGTAGCCCGGATCGACGCCGTTGATGTACAGCGTCGCGTCGCCGTCCGCGCAGGCCTGCCGCAACGGTTCACGCAGCCAGTCACCGGCCTGCTCGGGGGCCACCAGCCACACGAATGACGACCCGACGACATTGGTGCCGGCCCGCAGGAAGCGGCTGATCTCCTTGATGGCATCTTTGGGCCGGGTCTCGGCCTGCGAGGTGTAGACGACGCAGTCGGCGTTCAACGCCAGCAGCGCATCGACATCGTCGGTGGCCGTGACACCCGTCGGGGTTTGGAGGCCGCACAGTTCGGCGGCATCGCGCCCCACCTTGTCCGGGCTGGACGCGTGCACCCCGACGAGGTCGAACTCGGGCCGCTCGATGAGCATGCGCAGTGCGTGCCGGCCGACGTTTCCTGTCGAGTACTGGATGACGCGCGTCATGACAGCACCGGGGGCACCGGCCACAGCGGTGCGCTCATCTCAGCCCAGGAGCCGTAGTGGCCCGGCTGCCTACCGGCGCGGATCGCGTCCATCCGGGCGTCCAGTCCCGGTGAGCTTCTGCCGTCGCGCAGGATGTCGAACATGGCGGCGGTGGCCATTTGCACGTCGAAGATGTCGCGCTGCCACGACCAGCTTCGGTGGCCGCTGTACTGAAACCAGCTGCCGCCCAGGCCCTGAATCTCATACGGCTCGCCGCGGGGCGAGGTGAACGTGGACAGCTGTCGCCACAACCCGAACGCCTGCCCGGACCTGTCGTCGAAAAGCACTGTCTGGTAAGGGTATATCCACCCCTGAAAGCCGACCATCTCGGTGCCCAGCGCCAGCTCGCGAATCTCGTTGCGACCGTTGGCCATGAAATGGTCGGTGGGTGAATAGGACCATCCGTAGGTGGCGTCGGGCTCGTAGAAGTCGGCCAGCACCCCCCAGTCGCCGGAGTCCTGGGCGAGGCGGTTCCTGTCGAGCCAGTCGTCCCAGAACGCGTCGAACTCGAGCCGGTCATATGCCATGGATGTTCCTCACATCAGGTCGGTGATGGTCTTCAATCCCGCGTCGTAGAGCACCCCTGGTAACATGCCCCCGTCGATCTCGATGGTGGTGCCGTTGATGAAATCGACTGTGCCCGAGGCCAAGAAGACGACCGTTCGGCCCACTTCGGCGGGCTCGCCGCCCCGCTTCATCGGGACCTTCTGGAAATATTCGGCGCCGGTCGGATCGTCCTTGGGCAGCACGAAGGCGCGAAAGTTCTCGGTGATGGTGGGGCCGAGTGCCACGCAGTTGACCCGGACCTTGGGTCCCCATTCCTCGGCCAGTGATCGGGTCAGGTGATTGAGCCCGGACTTGGCCGCGCCGTAGGACACCAGCGTGGGGGCACCGGCCGGGTGGCCGGCGCCGCTGGAGATGTTGACGATGCACCCGGTGCCGTCCTGGGTTTTCATCTGCCGATAGACCCGAATGGCGAACCACAGCGGGCTGATCAGGTTCATCTGCACCGCGAAGGCGTGGAACAACGCGGTGCGTTCGAAGTCGTCGTCGCTGCGCGGGGTGCCCTGAAGTCGTTGCACCAGTTGGGGAATGTCTTCGGCGTGTGGGGCCGGCACGGTGCCACCGGCGTTGTTGACCAGGATGTCGATGCGGCCGAAGTCGTCTACGACCCGCTGCACGAAGGTGTCGATCGCGGTGTAATCACCTTGGTCGCAGACCATTTGGGCAGAGCGGCGGGCCCACTCCGGTTCTGCGTCCGCGCCGGGCAGCCCGTCCAGTGGAGAGCGCGAGCACCCGATGACGGTGGCACCCGCCCGCAGCAACTCGTGTGCGATACCCACGCCGACGCCGCGACTGGTCCCGGTGACGACGGCGACTTTGCCGTCCAGCAACCCCACCACCAGATAATTACATCCGTAATCTTTCGGGGCAAGTGCGATGAGTTCGGCGCGCCGCGGCGGTCTACCCGTTCAAGACCCCCACAGCCCCCGACAGCTAGGAGACAGCGATGCCATCGATCACGCCCTCACTGTGGTTCGACAACAACCTGGAGGACGCGGCCGAGTTCTACACCTCGGTGTTCCCCAATTCGAAGATCGAGCAGCTCAACCGGACCACCGAGGCGGGGCCGGGTGAGCCCGGGACGGTGCTCAGCGGCTCCTTCGTGTTGGACGGCACCCGGTTCATCGGCATCAACGGCGGTCCGGCGTTCAGCTTCAGCGAGGCGGTTTCCTTCACGGTTCACTGCAAAGACCAGGACGAGGTCGACTACTACTGGGACCGGTTGACCCGGGACGGCGGCGAGGAATCCCAATGTGGCTGGCTCAAGGACCGGTTCGGGGTGAGCTGGCAGATCGTCCCGAACCGGCTTTATGAATTGGTGGCCGATCCCGACCCGGCCCGCGCCACCGCCGCGACCAAGGCGATGCACGAGATGCGCAAAATCATCGTCTCCGACCTGGAGCGGGCCGTCGCGGGCCGGTAGCTCACCGGGTGATCTGGTCGATCCATTCGATCGTGGCGTCGATGATCGGCGGAATCTCGGCCGGATCGTCGCAGCCGATGACCATCAGCGTCGATTCGGCGACCGTCGCGATGAGAACGCGGACCATCAACTGGTTGCGGGGGGAGGTGTCCAGCTCCAGCACTTCCATCCAGTTGTGCAGGACCGCGGCCAGGCGTTTGCGGCGGGTGATCTCGAAGCCGGCAGGCGTATCGCCGGACGACAGCACCCGGGCGGCGTGACGGTTCTCCCACATCCCTGCCAGGTACGCCCGCACATGGAGCAGGAAGACGCGCCGCCGGTCGGGAGCCGAGGCGCCGAGTCCGCCCACGGCCGCCTGAATGCGTCGTTCGACGGCGTCGGCCATCTGCTCGAAGATCGCCAGAAAAAGCTCGCTCTTACCGCCGAAGTGGTGGTAGATGCTGCCGATGCTGGCTCCGGAGCTGGAGACCACTTCGGCGATCGTTGCCGCGGTGAAGCCCTTGGTGGCGAACACCTGGGTCGCCGCGTCCAGGATGCGGCGCTGGGTTGCATCAGTCTTGCCCCAGCGCCGGGCCCTTGTCGTAGAAGTCATTTCCGTCATCAACCGACCGCCTCCGGGAGGATTCGCAGGGTGGAAAGTTCGAGCCGGGATTCCGGCGCTCGGGCCTGGCCGGAGGTTTGGGCGGCCTGGCCGGCGCTGGCATTGCGCCACACCAGGTAGGGCATGGCGGCGGCGGCCATGGTCGACGCACCTGCTTTCAGCCACGGCCCGCCGATCAGGCCGGTGATCACAGCTTGAAACGAGATCGCGGTGGATTCGAGGTCAGCAGCCAGCTGCTCCCAGGCCGTCGCGGCGGCCAGCATCGACCCGGGACCCGGCCCGGTGTACATACGATCGGAGTTGATCTCCGGTGGTAAGGCGGCGAACATCATCGTTGCTGCTCCTCCCTCTGCGCCCTTGCAATAAGGCTCCCGTGGCGACGCGCTGCCGTCTGTCGGCCGAGCGGCTACACCGGGGGGGAAATTCGTGTCCCCCGATTGACGGGCTTCTTGTCCCCCTTGCGGCCGGTTACGTTGGACGGTGCGGGCTGTACAAGGCGAACAGGAGTCGAGTTGTCTGAACCACGATGGATCGACGTGAAGGGCTCAAACGGTGACCTCAAAGCCCTGACCTGGGGCCCCGCCGACGGCCCGATTGCGTTGTGCCTGCACGGTTTTCCCGATACCGCCTACGGATGGCGCAAGTTCGCGCCGCGACTGGCCGAGGCCGGCTGGCGGGTGGTGGCGCCGTTCATGCGCGGTTACGCACCGTCCTCGATCCCGGTGGACGGCAGCTACCACGTCGGCGCCCTGATGCACGACGCGCTACGGGTCCGGACGGCCGCGGGTGGTTCCGACCGGGATGTGGTGATCGGTCACGACTGGGGTGCGATCGCCGCCACCGGATTGGCCGCCATGCCGGACAGCCCGTTCGCTAGGGCGGTGATCATGTCGGTGCCGCCGTCCGGCGCGTTCCGCCCGCTGGGCCGGCTCCCCGACCGCGGCCGGCTGGCGGCCCAGCTCTCGCGTCAGCTGCTGCGCAGCTGGTACATCAGCTACTTCCAGCTGCCGTTCCTGCCGGAGAGATCCGCCTCGTGGGTGGTCCCGCTGTTGTGGCGTCGGTGGTCGCCGGGCTATCACGCCGAGGAGGACTTGCGCCACGTCGACGCCGCGATCGGGACGCCGGAAAGCTGGCGTGCGGCGCTGGGGTATTACCGCGCCACGATCCGCAATACCCGGCCGCCGGCGCAGTACGCGGAATTGCACCGGTACTGGACCGAGCCACCGAAGCTCGCGACCCTCTACCTGCACGGTCGCGACGACGGCTGCATGACATCGGCTTTCGCGCGCTGGGTGGAACCCATCCTGCCGCCCGGCAGCGAAGTGTCCATCGTCTCGCACGCCGGTCACTTCCTGCAGCTCGAGCAGCCCGACAAGGTCGCCGAGTTGGTGCTGGCTTTCATCGGCGCACCCGGCGATCCCGGTTAGTGCCGGCTGGGCAGCGGATGGCCGCCGTCGACGCGCAGTTCTACTGGATGTCGGCCAAGATCCCCAACGACGAGTTCCTGCTGTACGCGTTCGGCGGCGAACCTGCCGACCCGGACGGGGCCGTGGCGCACGTGCTGCGCCGTGCCCGCGGTTGCCCCGAGTTGCGGCTGGTCGTCCAGGACGGCAGCCGACTGAGCTATCCGCGCTGGGTGCCTGCGCCGATCGAACCGGGTCGGGCCACCCGGCACGACCTGTCCGATGACAGTTGGCCGGGCTGCCTGGACGCCGTGGTCCGGTTAGCGGACGATCAGCTGGACATTCGCGAGAAACCCTGGCAATTACACCTTTTCACGCCCGTGCAGGACATCCCGGGAGTCCGGGGCGCAGGTACCGTCGCAGTGTTGCAGGTCGCGCACGCGCTGGCCGACGGCGCTCGGGCGTCGGCCATGGCGGCGTGGCTGTTCGGCCGGGGGGAGCCCGTTCCGGCCGTGCGGCCGCGGGCGGGTTTCCTTCCGTGGCGGGGCGTGATTGCGGCGCGGGCGCACCGCAGGTTCGTCCGTGACACCGAGAACGGATTGCTGGCGCCGGGACTGGGGTCGCGGCCGTTGTTGCCCACCAATACCGAACCGGCGGGCCCGCGGGTGATGCGCACACTGGTGCGCCGCCGCGGACAACTGCGGGGCCCGACGGTCACCGTCGCGGCGCTGTCGGCGATCTCGACTGCGCTGTCGGATCTGCTCGGCCCGTCCGCGACCGCGCTGGCGGCCGAGGTACCCATGGCCAAGCCCGGTGCACCGTTGGGCTTCAACCACTTCGGGAACGTCGTGGTGGGCCTGTACCCTGAACTCGGCTACGAAGCCAGGGTGCAACGCATCGCCGCCGACCTGGCCAACGGCCGCCGCCGTTTGGAGCATCCGGCCACGCCGGCCTCCGATGCGGCCTTCGCGACGGTGCCTGCTGCGTTGTTACGTTGGGGCGTAAACCAATTCGATGCGGATGTGCGGCCGGAACAGGTATCGGGAAACACGGTGGTGTCCAGCGTGCACCGCGGGGCCGCCGATCTCAGCTTCGGCGGTGTGCCGGTGGTGCTGACGGCCGGCTATCCGGGCCTGTCGCCGGTGATGGGCCTGACGCACGGTGTGCACGGCATCGGCGACACGGTCGCGATCAGCGTGCACGCGGCGTCATCGGCGCTGCCCGACGTGGAGAATTATCTGCGACTACTGGACGCTGCCCTGTAACTCACTGCGCGTCACCGGATCTGGCCGCCTGCTCCCGGGTCAGCCCGGCGGCCAGGATCAGCTCTTCATGCAGCTCGAACCAGACGGTGTGGTAGGAGTCGATGAGTGGCCTTGTCAGCCAGGCGATCTCGCCGGCCTTCACTTTGTCCAGCGCCACGGCCAATTTCGCCGGGTAGCCGCGCAGGCGTGGCAGCTGCGCGGTGACCGCCGCGATGATCGGCGTCACCCGCCGGTGCACCTCGTCGAGGCGGGCCAGTACCGCGGCGTCGTATTCGGCGTCCCGGTGATCGTTGGGCTGGTCGTCCCGGAGTTGCCAGTCGGTGACCAGCGCCTTGAAATCGGCGTTCACTGAACGGAATTGGTGGTAAGCGGCGTCTATCGCCACGCCATCCACGCCCTGGCGCTCCGCGGTCAGCAATTCGGCGAGGCGGGCGCGCCCGTCGGGGGTGATCCGCACGGTGGCGCCCTCGATCAGCAGACCGGCGTCGACGAGGCGGCGCACCGCCGTCTCGGTCTCGGCGTCATCGGCGTCCAGAGTCCTGGCGAGGTCGGCGGGGCTCACCCGGCCTTTCAGCCGGACAGCTTGCAGCACTTGCAGATCCATCATTCGCCGGCCTGTACGCGGATGGCGTTGAGCATGGTGATCAGTGGCGTCGCCGACACCACGTCGGTGTGTCCGGCGGCCATGGCCGCCCGCAACGCCTCATCGGAAGACGTGTCCAGTCGCGGATGCTCGCCGCCGGCGTGCGCACGCAGCGGGCTCACCCGCAGCGCGATCTCGGCCAGCTCGCGCAGCTCCGGCGTGTCGTCTTCCGACCATGCAGCCAGGCTCAGAATCCCTTGGCGCACTTCGCCTTCGTAGCCGTCGACGGTGATCTGCCGGCCCGCCAGCGCGGCGGCGACACCTTGCCCGCAACCCACCACCGCGACGCGCCCGAGTTCGCGGCTGACGACGGCCGCGTGGCTGGCGGGCCCGCCGACCTCGGTGACGATGCCCTGTGCGGCCAGCATGCCCAGCACATCTTCGGGGCGGGTGTGATCACGGACCAGGATGACCGGCTCACCGCGGTCGGCGGCGTCGAGGGCCTCGTCGACGTCGGTGTAGGCGGTGCCCGTCACCACACCCGGGCAGGCGGGCAGGCCCTTGGCCAGAAGTGGTGCGCTGAAACGGGTTTCGGGTTGCAGCGACGGTTGCAGCACCGCCTCGACGTCGGCGGGGGTGACCCGGCGCAGCGTCTCGAGGTCGTCGATCAGCCCTTCGTGGCGCAGCTGCAGTGCCAGCCGCGCCGCGGCCTGCGCCGACCGTTCGGCCCCGCGGGTTTGCAGCAGCCACAGTTTGCCGTCTTCGACGGTGAACTCGATCTCCTGGACGTCGGAATTGAGCCGCTCGAGGCTGCGGGCGGCGTCCATCAGCTCGTCGAAGACGGCGGGCTGCTCGTCGCGCAGCGCGGTGATCGGTTCGACGTCGACCAGGCCGGAAACCACGTCGTCGCCCTGCCCGCCCGGCAGCCATTCGCCGAAGGGTTCGTTGGCTCCGGTGATCGGGTTGCGCGACGAGAGCACGCCGGCGCCCGACTTGGCCGCCTGGTTGCCGAACACCATTGCCTGCACCACCACCGCGGTGCCCTGCCGCTCGTCGAGGTTGTAGTGATCGCGGTAGGCCAGCGCGCGCGGGGAGTTCCAGGACGCGAACACTGCTTCGATGCCGGTCCGTAACTGCGTATACGGGTCGTCGGACGGGTCCGATTCGGCTCCTACGATGCGGCGGTACATAGAGGTGAACCGGCGGCGGGTGTCGCGGGCGAACTCGGCGGAGCCCTGCTGCGCCAGGGCCCGCTCGACGTCGTCGTTCATGCCCAGGTCCAGGATCGTGTCCATCATGCCCGGCATCGATTGCGTGGCACCCGACCGCACGCTGACCAGAAGCGGACGCGGTCCTCGTCCGAAGGTCCGCGAGGTTTGCTCTTCCAGCCAGCTCATCCGGTCGAGCACATCCGCCCAGATCGCGTCGATGGTGGACCCCGGTTCGGTCAGATACCGCAGGCCCACTTCGGTGGTGATACAGAAGGCGGGCGGTACCGGCAGATTATGTAGACGCATGGTGTCGATGCCGTGGCCCTTGTTGCCGAGGATCTGCCGCGGGTGACGCGAACGGCCGTCCAGCACCACCACCGCGTCTTTCAACGTGCCCGCGGGGGAGTGCCGGCCGGATGCGGCACCAGCCAAGATGCACCCCCTCGTCCTTGCCGTCGTCGTTGCCCTCGTCGTTGCCGGAACGCCCGCAATGGTCCCATACCGATCACCGGGCTCGGCTGCTCGCCGCTGTTGCTTACCCGTTAGTTTTGACGGTATGACTCCCTATGACGTCGCGTTGCTGATCCTGCGGCTGGTGCTGGGTCTGACCCTGGCCGCGCACGGGTTGAACAAGTTCTTCGGTGGTGGGCGGATACCGGGTACCGCGCGCTGGTTCGAGAGCATCGGGATGAAGCCGGGCAAATTCCACGCCACGGTTGCCGCCACCACCGAGACGGCGGCCGGGCTGGGGCTGGCGGCCGGGTTGCTGACGCCGATCCCCGCGGCCGGATTCGTCTCGCTGATGCTGGTTGCGGCCTGGACGGTGCATCGGGCCAACGGTTTCTTCATCGTGAAGGAGGGCTGGGAGTACAACCTGGTGCTGGCGGTCACCGCCGTGGTCATCGCAACCCTGGGCGCCGGGAAGCTCAGCCTGGATCACCTGATCTTCGGCAAGAACTGGTTCGACGGCTGGCAGGGGCTGGCTATCTCCGTGGGCCTGGGCCTGGCCGGGGCTGTCGGCCAGTTGTTGATCTTCTATCGGCCGCCGGCAAAGCAAGCCGGTTAACCGGCGTAGGTCAGGCCGACTGGATGTTGCCGTCCTGACCGAGCAGCAATCCGCCTTTGCCGCCGGTGCCGGCGCCACCCGCCGGGGTGCCGGTTCCGCCGTTGCCGCCGTTGCCGCCGTTGCCGATCAGCACGGCATTGCCGCCGTTACCGCCGCCGCCGCCCGCTCCGGACGCTGCCCCACCGGCGCCACCATCACCACCGTTGCCAGTGAGCCCAGCCTTGCCGCCGGCCCCGCCGAGGCCGCCGATGGTGTTCGGGTTCGGGCCACCCGCACCACCGGCGCCCCCGGCGCCCCCGGAGCCGTTGAGCAGACCGGCGTTGCCGCCGGCGCCCCCGGCGCCGCCATGAGAGGCGAAAAGTCCGCCGCCACCGTCGCCACCGGCCCCGCCGGAACCGAACAGCACACCACCGTTGCCGCCGGTCCCGCCGGTGCCGCCGGTGCCGTTGTTGGCGCCCCCGCCGCTGCCGCCCGCACCGCCCGACGGACCGGCGGCCAGCATTCCGGCATTGCCGCCTTGCCCACCGGTTCCGCCGATGGAAAGGCTGTATCCGCCGGCGCCGCCGGTGCCGCCGGCACCTAACAGCCCGCCACCGCCGCCGGAACCTCCCGTCCCGCCCGTGGTGGTGCCGAATCCGCCGGTCCCGCCGTCTCCGCCGCCGGAGAACAGCCCGCCGGCGCCGCCCGCCCCGCCGGCGCCCCCGAGCCCGGCGAACCCGCCGTACCCGCCGACTCCGCCGTTGGCGAACAACCCGCCGGTGCCGCCGGCGCCGCCGGCCCCACCGGTACCGGGGCCGCCGCCGGCCGCGCCGGTTCCGGCGGCGCCGAACAGGACGCCCGCATCGCCGCCGCGCCCGCCCGCGCCGCCGGTGAACGGGCCGGGTGTTCCGGCCGGGGCCACCGCCGTCCCCCCGGCACCGCCACTGCCGCCGGATCCGATCAGGAACGCCGAGCCGCCGGCGCCGCCCGCACCGCCGGTCGTGACACCGGGTCCGCCGGCGCCGCCCGACCCGCCAGAGCCGAACAGGATTCCGCCGCGGCCGCCGCTGCCGCCGGGGCTACCCGTGGCACCGGCCGCCCCGGAACCGCCGATTCCCCCGTTACCGAACAGCCAACCCCCGTCTCCGCCGGCCGCTCCGGTGCCCGCAATCCCGTTGCCGCCGTTGCCGATCAGCGGGCGTCCGGTGATGGCCTGAACGGGTGCGTTGATGCTGTTGAGGGCCTGTTGCTGCATGGCATGCGTCGGGTTGGCGGGGGCGGGGGCGTTGAAACCGTCGAGACCCAACAACTGGCCGCCGATGCCGCCGGCGCCGGCCTTGCCCGGAGTGGTGCCGGTGCCGCCGTTGCCGCCGTTGCCGCCGTCACCGATCATGCCGGTACCGGACCCGCCGCCGGCCCCACCGGTGCCACCCTTTCCGGCGGCTCCTGTGCCGCCGGCGCCGCCGCTGCCGCCGTTACCGCCGTTGCCGATCATGCCGGGCGCGCCGCCGGCACCGCCGGCCCCGCCGTTGGTGGTTCCACCCTGGCCGCCGGTGCCCCCCGCTCCGCCGGAGCCGTTGAGCATGCCGGCGTTGCCGCCGGCCCCTCCCTTGCCGCCGTTCGTCGCGCCGAACCCCCCGGCACCGCCGGCCCCGCCGTCGCCGAAGAGCATCCCCGCAGTGCCCCCGGCGCCACCCGCCCCGCCGGTTCCGCCCGGGGTGACGCCCTCTCCGCCGATACCGCCCGCGCCACCGGCGCCGAAGCCGAACATGCCCGCGTTGCCGCCGGCCCCGCCAGCGCCGCCGGCGGTCGCGCCGTGGCCGCCGGAGCCACCCGTGCCGCCGGCCCCGAACATGCCGCCGGCCCCGCCGGCGCCCCCAGCACCGCCGGCGGTACCGATGCTGGTGCCACCGGTGCCGCCAGTGCCGCCCGGCCCGAACATGCCGCCGGCGCCGCCGGCCCCTCCGGCGCCACCGTCACCGAAGCTGAAGCCGCCGACCCCGCCGGCTCCGCCGCTGGAGAACATCCCGCCGTCGCCGCCGGCGCCGCCGGTTCCGCCGAGCGCGGTCAGGCTTTGGGTGGATCCGCCGGCGCCCCCGATTCCGGCGGCTCCGAAGAGCATGCCGGCGCTACCGCCGGCCCCGCCGTTCCCGCCCGCGCCGGCGACCGAGTTTCCGCCGGCCCCGCCGGCGCCACCGGCGCCGATCATCCCGGCCGCCCCGCCGCGGCCACCTGCTCCACCGGTTCCGGTGGTGGCGGTACCGCCGGCGCCGCCCGCGCCGCCGCTACCGAGGAACCCTGCGACCCCGCCGGCTCCGCCGGCCCCGCCGTCGGTACCGGCTTTGCCCGAACCGCCGGCTCCGCCGTTGCCGATCAGCCAGCCTCCGGGCGTCCCGTTCTGCCCGGTCCCCGGCGCGCCACTGGTGCCGTTGCCGATCAGCGGGCGACCGGTCGCGGCCTGGACCTGACCGTTGATCCCGTCAAGCAGCGTCTGCAGCGGGGAGGCGTTCGCCGCCTCGGCGGCGGCATACATCGCACCGCCGGTGGTCAGCGTCTGGATGAACTGCTCATGGAACGCCGTCGCCTGAGCGCTGACGGCCTGATAGGCCTGGCCGTGTCCGGCGAACAGCGTCACCAGTGCCGCCGACACCTCGTCCTGCGCGGCTACGAGCAGGGTGGTGGTCGGAACCGCCGCCGCAGCGTTGGCCGCGCTCAGTGCCGATCCGATGCTGTCCAGGTCCGCCGCGGCCGCCGCGAGTAGTTGCGGACCCACTACCAGGTACGACATCGCCATCTCCTGTCGTCGTTGAGCACTGGAGTTGTGGAATGAGAATGCGGCGCTGTGCGTCGGAGAACTTCCGTCAGAGGACGTAGATGTCGCGCGGAGGGGGTCGTAGATCGTCCTGGCCCGCTATCCCAGGCCGTTGTTTCCGTTCTGGCCCAGCAACTGCCCGCCGGTGCCGCCGGTGCCTGGCGTGCCGGGCGGCGTGCCCGGGCCGCCGTTGCCGCCGTTGCCGCCGTCGCCGATCGACACTGCGGTGCCGCCGTTGCCGCCGGCACCGCCCTTGCCGCCGAGACTGCCCCCGCCGGCGCCGCCGGCGCCGCCGTTGCCGATCACCCCGGCGTTTCCACCGGCCCCGCCAGCGGCACCGGAGTCACCCAGCCGCCCGGCTCCGCCGCCGCCGCCCGCCCCGCCGGAGGCGATGAGCGTGCCGCCGCTGCCACCGTTACCGCCGGTCCCGGCGACGAATCCGCCGCCGCCACCGGCTCCGCCGGCCCCGCCGTCGCCGAAGAACATGCCGCCGTTGCCGCCGGCGCCGCCCGCCCCGGCGGTGCCGACGCCGTCGTTGCTCCCACCGGCGCCGCCGGTCCCGCCCACGGCGCCGACGCTCAGCATGCCGGCGTTGCCGCCACGCCCGCCGGCGCCGGCGACGCTCTGGCCGAACCCACCGGCGCCGCCGTTGCCGCCGGAGCCGAATAACCCGCCGTTGCCGCCGGTGCCGCCGGCTCCGCTGGCGCCGTTGAGGTTGCTGGCCCCGCCGGCCCCGCCGTCCCCGCCGCTGGAGAACAGGCCCCCGTTGCCCCCGTTGCCGCCGGCGCTGCTGGTCTGGCCGAACCCGCCGTCCCCGCCGATGCCGCCGCTGGCGAACAGCCCTCCGGCGCCGCCGTTGCCGCCGGCACCGCCCTTCCCGGCGCCCGAAACGCCCGGGGTGAAGGAGACAGCGCCGTCGCCGCCGCTGCCTGCCGCGCCGACGAGCATGCCGGCGTTGCCGCCCGCCCCGCCGGCTCCTCCGGTGGCGCTGCTCGGCGCTCTTCCGCCCACGCCGCCGGTTCCGCCGGAACCCAGCAGGCCGCCGTTGCCGCCCGCTCCGCCGGCACCTCCGTTGGTGGTCGTCGATGCGC
Source organism: Mycobacterium paragordonae (assembly GCF_003614435.1). NCBI lineage: Bacteria > Bacillati > Actinomycetota > Actinomycetes > Mycobacteriales > Mycobacteriaceae > Mycobacterium > Mycobacterium paragordonae. The sequence goes on along the minus strand of NZ_CP025546.1, from coordinate 5,337,598 downwards.
CGCCCGCTCCGCCGGCGCCGCCGGTGCCGAACATTCCGCCACCGGCCCCGCCGTGGCCGCCCGCGGCGCCGGCGGCGCCGGAGCCACCGATCCCGCCGTTGCCGAACAACAGGCCGCCGTCGCCCCCGGCGGCGCCCGTTCCCGCTGCGCCATTGGCGCCGTTGCCGATCAGCGGGTGGCCGGTCGCCGCCTGAACTGGCGCGTTGACGGCATTGATCAGCTGCTGCTGCATGGTGTGCAGCGGGTTGGTGCTGGCTGGCGCATTGAAGCCGTCCAGGCCCAACAGCTGGCCGCTGATGCCGCCGGCGCCCGCCCCGCCCTTCGTCGCGCCCAAGCCGCCGTTGCCGCCGTTGCCGCCGTCGCCGATCAGCATGCCGTTGCCGCCGGCGCCGCCCGCCCCGCCGGTGCTGCCGGCGGCGGCCTGACCGGTGCCTCCGCTTCCGCCGTTGCCGCCGTTGCCGATCAGCCCGGAGCCGCCTCCGGCGCCGCCGGCGCCGCCCAGAGCGGTTCCGGCGTCACCGCCGGCGCCACCCGAGCCGCCCGAGCCGGCGATCATCCCGGCGTTGCCGCCGGCGCCGCCCTTGCCGCCGTTGGTGGGTCCGAACCCGCCGTTGCCGCCGGTCCCGCCTTCGCCGAAGAGCAGGCCGGCGTTTCCGCCGGCTCCGCCGGCCCCGCCGTTGCCTGTCGCGGGGGTGATGCTCTCGCCGCCGTTGCCTCCGGCGCCGCCGGCTCCGAGGCTGAGCATGCCGGCGTTGCCTCCGGCGCCGCCGGTCCCACCGCTGACTGAGCCGTGCCCGCCGCTGCCGCCGTGGCCGCCCGCGCCGAATGTCCCTCCGCTGCCGCCGGCCCCGCCGAGCCCGCCGGTCCCGCCGGTGCTGACTCCGCCCGCTCCGCCGGCCCCGCCCGACCCGAACGTCCCGCCCGTGCCGCCGGCCCCGCCGGCCCCGGCGGTCCCGCCGATGGCGGTTCCGCCGACTCCGCCGGCCCCGCCGTTGGAGAACAGGCCGCCGGCGCCGCCGGCGCCGCCCGTCCCGCCCGCCTGGGTGATGCTGTCAGCATGACCGCCGCCGCCGCCGGTGCCGGCCGCGCCGAACAATAGTCCGGCGTTGCCGCCCGCGCCGCCGGCTCCCGCGACCGCCTCCGAGTTCCCGCCGGCGCCACCCACGCCGCCGGAGCCGAACAGGCCGGCCGCCCCGCCGTGGCCGCCGGCGCCGCCCGGGCCGGCCAGCGAGGTTCCGCCGGCGCCGCCGGCCCCGCCGTTGCCGATCAGTCCGCCGGCCCCGCCGGCGCCGCCCGCCCCACCGGCGGTGCCGCCGTTGGTGCCGGATCCACCGGAGCCGCCGTTACCGATCAACCACCCGCCGGCGGTGCCGTTCTGCCCCGTCCCCGCGGCGCCGTTGGTGCCGTTTCCGATGAGCGGACGACCGGTGGCGGCCTGGATGGGGGCATTGATGCCGTCCAGGAGGCTCTGCAAGGGATTGAGGTTGGCCGCCTCCGCGCTGGCATACATCGCGCCGCCGGCGTTCAGCAGTTGCACGAATTGCTGGTGGAACAGCTCCGCCTCGGCGCTGAGCGTCTGGTAGACCTGCGCGTGGCCGGAAAACAAGGCTGCGATGGCCGCGGACACCTCGTCGGCCCCGGCCGCCAACACCCCGACGGTCGGGGCCGCAGCCGCCGCATGGGCGGCACTGAGCGCCGTTCCGATGCTCTGCACATCCGCGGCCGCTGCGGCCACCATCTCGGGGGCTACCGATACAAACGACATTGCTGCACTCCTGAACGTCGAGTAATGACTCGACAGTGCGGGATGGTGCGGTGCGGAACGTCGGTCAGAGGACGTAGATCGTGCGGCTGAGGGGTCGTATATCGGCCTCAGCCGTGGGAGACACCTTCATGGGCGAGTTGCACCCGGGAACTGATACCGAGCTTGGCGTACACGTGCGTGAGGTGGGTCTGCACCGTCCGGCGGGAAACGAAGAGCCGTGCGGCAATCTCGTTGTTGGCCAGGCCCTCCGCGACGAGGCGGACCACATCGCGCTCCGTGGGAGTCAGTGCCGCCCAGCCGCTGGCCGGGCGTTTGCGTTCGCCGCGCCCCCGCCGCACGTAGGCAACGGCCTCGTCGAGGGAGAGGCCTTCGCCCTCCCGCCATGCGTCGTCAAAAGCATTGTCGCCCAGTACTTCACGCAGATGCATAAGGGTGCTGTGGTGGTCGGCTTCGTAGACCTTGAACCGGACGCAACCGAGGTCGCGACGAATGTGGTTGGCCGCGGCCAAGAGTCGCGTCGCGTCCCGATGGGCCAGGCCGTCCGCGGCCAGCCGGCCCAGGCACTCGAGGATGTCCGGCACGGCCAGGTGTGCCTGGTGTTCGGCGGCGCAGGCGAGTGCTCGGTGGGCGTCGCGCTCGGCCTGATCCGGCTCATGCTTGGCGATCGCGACGCGGGCGCGCGTCGTCAATGCCCGCGCCAGATGCCAGCCCGACGACGCCGCGACTTCCTGGTCGGCCCAACGCCCCGCGGTGACCAGATCGCCGCGCGCCAAGGCCACTTCGGCCATCGGGTTGGTGTTGGCGCCGGCCAGTTCGCCCTGCACGCTGAGCAGTTCTTGGGCCGCCTCGCTGGCCGTGGCCGCGGCCGCGACGTCACCGGCGGCCACGGCCGCGGTTGCCAGGACGGCATAGCTGAAGCCCTGGTTGTGCGGCCACAGGTCCGCTGCGGCCGCCAACGACGCGTTGGCCGCGGCCTTGGCGGCTTCGGTGTCGCCGTGGAACGCGAGTGCGTTGCACAGCGCAAGCCGGCTGCCCCACCGGAACAACACGTCGTGCGCCGCATCGGCATCGGCGGTGACCGCGCGGAATTGCGTGATCGCCTCGCCCAGAACGCCTTTCATCATCTGCGCCAGACCCAGCGTCCACCGGCAGGAGCGGGCGTGAAACTGATCGCCGATGTCCTCGGCAAGGTCGCGCCCCTCCCGGGAAGCCGCATAACCGGCGATCGGGTCACCGGCATAGAACGCGCCGTAGGCCTGCCACGTCAGGATCTGCGTCAGGCGCCACCGGTCGCCGAGCTCGCGCGCGATGCCGATCGCCTCGGACAGATACGGGCGGGCCGCCTCGGCGCTGAAGGAGCTGATCGCGCCACACGAGGTGAGCGCGCGGGCCAGCAGGGCCGGGTCCTTGACCTCGCGGGCGATGGCCACCGCTTGCTGTGCCTGCTCGAGATTGTCGTGAACGCTGCGCGATGCGTCCAGGGCCGCTCTGTCGGCGAGCGCCCGCCCGCGCACCACCGGCGAGACGCCGGACAGGGCGCTGCGGTCGGTGAGCACCGCGTCGAACCACGCCAGACCTTCCTGGATGCGCCCGCGCGTCAGCCAGAGCGGCTGCAGCGCCGACGTGAGTTCCAGCGCGGGCTCGAGTTCACGGTTGTCGCGACAGCCGGCAAAAGCCGCCCGCAGATTGTCAATCTCGATCTCCACCTGTTCGATCCGGCGCTGGTGTTCCCCATCGGTCGGGTTGTCCAGCGCGGCGGCCATCCGCCCGTAGTGGTCGCGATGGCGTGCGATCAGCGCGTCGGCCTCACCGGATTCGTGCAGCCTTTCGATCGCGTAGTGCCGCACCGTTTCCAGCATCCGGAACCGAGTCCGGTCCTCGGCGTTCTCGGCCAGCACCAGTGATTTGTCCACCAACAGGGTGAGCTGATCGAAAACCTGATGCGGCGCCAGTTGACCGTCGGCGCACACGGTCCGCGCGGCTTCGTGGTCGAAGCCACCGCTGAAGACGGCCAGCCGGCGGAACAACATCCGCTCGGGTTCGGTCAGCAGGGCGTGCGACCAGTCGACCGACGCGCCCAGGGTTTGGCGTCGACGGGCCGGTCCGCCGTCGGTGAGTAGCCGAAAGCGGTTGCGCAGCCCGTCCAGGATTTCGCCGAGTGACATCACCCGCACGGCCGCCGCCGCGAGCTCTATTCCCAAGGGCAGGCCGTCGAGGCGCCCACAGATATCCTGCACCGCCGCGGCGTCGGCGGCAGTGATGCTGAAGTCGGGCCGGGCCAGCCGGGCGCGGTCGATGAACAACTCGATCGCTTCGTCGGAGAGCGACAGGGACGGCACCCGCCAGGTCAGCTCACCCGGAACTCCGATGGGTGCCCGGCTGGTGGCCAAGATGGTCAGCTGCGGGCACTCGCCCAACAGGCCGCGGACCAGTGCGGCGCACGCATCGATCAGGTGCTCGCAATTGTCCAGCACCACCAGCGCGTCCCGGTCGCCGAGGAAGCGCAACAACGTGTCGAGTGCCGAACGGCCCGGCTGGTCGGGCAATCCCAGCGCGCGCAACACGGCCACCGGCACCACCTCGGGCTGACTGACCGGCGCCAAATCCACGAACCATACGCCGTCGCCGAACTCGCTCGCCGCCTGTGCGGCGATCTGGGCCGCCAGCCGGGTCTTTCCGACGCCACCGGTACCAGCCAGGGTGACCAGCCGGTTGTCGGCGAGGAACTTGCGTACGTCGTTCATCTGCGCAGCGCGGCCGACGAATCGGGTCAACTGCGCCGGAACATTCTGTGGTGCAGCATCTTTGGCCACCTGGAGCGGCGGGAACTCGATACGCAGGTCGGGGTGGCACAACTGCGTGACCCGTTCGGGGCGAGGCAGGTCACGCAACAGATGGGTGCCGAGATCGGCAAGCCAGACGTCGTCCGGGAGGTGGTCGACAACCAGATCGTGGGTGGTGCCCGACACCACCACCTGGCCACCGTGTGCGAGATCGCGCAGCCGTGCCGCCCGGTCGACGGTGGGGCCGGTGTAGGTGCCCGACCCACCTAGTTGCACCTCGCCGGTATGCACCGCGGCTCTTAGCTGGATCGGAGCCAGCGGCGCCTGCTGCAAATCGATCGCGCAGGCGAGCGCATCGGTGGCCCGGGCGAAAACGGCCAGGAACTCGTCGGCGATGTTGCCTGCAGAGTGTGGTTTGACCGGCCCTACGCCGCCATGGGTGGCAATGATGTCTGACACGGTGTTCTGGACGAGTTCACGGTCGCCTGCCGTCGTCTCGGGCAGGTCGTCCCATGGCAGCGCCGAGCGGTCGGCTTCGGCGAGCAACAGAGTTACTGTTCTCGTCGGCAGAAATTCGCTCACGCACATGTCAAACCCGATTCAGACTGCCCTCTTGCTGTGCCTGTGACTCCCAGTGTCACGCAGGGAGGCCGGCAACGGTTCAACATGAGTAGAAAAAGTTCGCTATCCGGCCGCGGTGGGGCCTGCTGCTCCGTTGGCGCGAGCGCCCGCGTGTTGCCAGGGACACGCCGCTACGGCCGGCATTTTGTGGACGCTCGCGGTGGGGTTTCCGGCCGCGGTGGGGCCTGCCGCTCCTTTGGCGCGAGCGCCCGCGTGTTGCCGGGGACACGCCGCTACGGCCGGCATTTTGGGGTCGCTCGCGGTGGGCCTTGCTGCCGAGCGCCCGCGTGTTGCCAGGGACACGCCGCCACGGCCGGCATTTTGCGGTCGCTCGCGGGGGGGGGGGGGGCTTCCCGCCGCGGCGGTGGCGCCTCAATAGCCGCACACCCCGTACGACCCTCACCCCACGGGATGTACGACCCCCACGGCACCGGAATTACGCGCTGTAACCGACGTTCCTTCAGCCACGGCCGAGCATCGTTGACTTCCGCAAGGAGGGACGACTCGCATGAATTTCGCGGTGCTGCCGCCGGAGATCAATTCGGCGCGGATGTATCTGGGGCCAGGGCCGGGTTCGATGCTGGCGACGGCGACGGCATGGGACGCGCTGGCCGGTGAACTCGATACCGCGGCGCGTTCCTTCGCATCGTTGACCTCTGGGCTGACGGAGGCGGTGTGGCAAGGTCCGGCGGCGGCCGCGATGGCCGGCTCGGCCGCCCCTTATCTGGGGTGGCTGTCCACTGCAGCGGCCCAAGCGCAGGGCACGGCCGGTCAGGCGCGGGCCGCCGCGTCGGCGTTCGAGGCGGCGGTGGCGGCCACGGTCCACCCGGGGATGGTGGCCGCCAATCGCAATCAGATTGTCTCCCTGATCATTTCGAATCTGTTCGGCCAGAATGCACCTGCGATCGCCGCCGCTGAGGCCACCTATGAAGACATGTGGGCTCAGGATGTGGCGGCGATGCTGGGCTACCACAGCGGGGCGTCGGCGGCGGTCGCGCAGCTTGCACCACTGCAGCAGACGCTGCCGAGCCTGCCCGGGCTGGCTCAGGTACAGGCGATGCTGGGCAACATCGGTGCTCAGAACCTGGGCGGCGGCAACCACGGCACCGGCAACGTGGGCAACGGCAACTTCGGCGACGCCAACCTCGGCAGCGGCAACTCCGGAAACGGCAACGTCGGCAACGGCAACCGCGGTGATCAGAATGTGGGCAGCGGCAACTCGGGTATCGGCAACACCGGAGCCGGAAACTCGGGCCAGGGCAACATGGGTAGCGGGAACCTCGGCAAGGGCAACCTGGGAAACGGAAACCTCGGCAGCGCCAACGTCGGCAACGGCAATCGCGGCGACGCCAACATGGGCCTGGGCAACCGCGGCAGCAACAATGTCGGGTTCGCCAACACCGGCAACCACAACTTCGGCTTCGGCAATACCGGTAACAACAACATCGGGTTCGGCCTCACCGGGGACAACCAGGTGGGCATCGGTGCACTGAACTCGGGTATCGGCAACATCGGCTTCGGCAACTCGGGCACCGGCAACATCGGCTTCTTCAACTCGGGCACCGGCAACGTCGGCATCTTCAACTCCGGCAACCACAGCTTCGGCCTGGAGAACTCGGGCAGCTTCAGCACCGGCTTCAGCAACGCGGGCCAGGGAAATACCGGTGCGCTCAACGCCGGATTCAACAACTTCGGGTTCGGGAACGCCGGCGCGAACAATATGGGCTTCGGAAACGGCGGCTCGCAGAACCTGGGTTACGGAAATGCCGGATTCCAGAACACCGGAAGCATGAACGCCGGCTCACTCAACACCGGGGATTTCAATGCCGGTGATATCAACACCGGTTGGGCCAACGCCGGCCGCAGCAATACCGGAGGCTTCGACTCGGGCAACCTCAACACGGGTTTCGGCAGTGCCATCACGCCGGTCGGGGTCAAGAACTCCGGCTTCGGCACTACCGGCCTGGACTCATCGGGGTTCTCCAACTCCGGCGGCGATACATCGGGGTTCATGAACACCGGCCTGGCGTTCGAGTCCGGGTTCGGTAATTCCGGCAACGGCAACAACGTGGGCATCAACAACCACGGAAGTTTCCTGGCGGGCATCGCAAACACCGGCTTCGACAACATCGGCATCGCCAATTCGAATGTCTTCAATTCCGGTATCGGCAACTCCGGCAACGACGATTCAGGCTTCTTCAATAAGGCCGACGCGAAGTCGGGTCTCTTCAACTAAGTCAAATATCAAAGGGGGGTTCATATGTCGTTTGTCATCGCGGCGCCCGAACAACTGCAGGGCGCGGCCGAAGATCTGGCGGGCATTCGTGCCTCGCTGACCGACGCCGCCGCTGCCGTGGCCGGCCCGACCACCGGGATCGCGGCCGCCGCTCAAGACGAGATATCGACGGCGGTCGCGTCGATGTTCGGCAGCTTCGGTGCAGAGTTCCAGGCCGTCCACACCCAGGCGCAGGCGTTCGGCGAGCGTTTCGCCAGTTCACTGGGCGTCGCCGCCGGCGCCTATGCGAGCGCCGAATCAGCTGCCTCCCAAGCGCTTTTCACAAATACGGCCGCCAATCTTCAAGCGCTGCAAAGTGCCATCACCGCGAATCCGGCGCCATTGCTTCGCCAGTTCGTCAGCAACCAGACCGGCTTCGGGCAGACGATCGCCGCAGCACTCGGCACCCCGCTCAACCTCGCAATACCCGCCGACCCGGCGGCTGTGCTGCAAACCATCGTCGATCAGCAAATCGGCTACGGCCAAACGGTTTCCACCGCGCTGAACAACGCCGCCCTGGACTTCAGCGCCAACGCGAACGCCCTGCCGGCGACGGTGCAGACCGCCGCGCAGCAGCTCGCGACGGGCGATGTGACGGGAGCGGCACGCGGCGTCGCGACCGGATTCGGAAACCTGTTCCTGACCGGCCTGGTGGCCAACCAGGACATGGAGACGATGCTGATCAACATCACCCCGACGGGCACCATCGGTGACCTGTTGCCGATTCTGGCCATCCCGGGCCAGATGGCGCAGAACTTCACCGATCTGCTCCCCGCCGGCTCGGTTCCCGCGCAGATCTCACAGCACCTCACCAACATGATCACCACCCTGACCGACACCTCGCAAACCCTGGACCTGGTCACCGGCGACCTTCATGTGGGCCTGCCGTTGGTCCTGGGACTGGAAGCCATAGGTCCGGTCGTCACCACCGTCAATGCCTTCGGCACCAGCGCGAATGCCGTGCTCGGCGCGCTGCAAACCGGCAATGTCCTGGGCGCCGGCGCGGCGCTGCTCGACGCGCCCGCCACCGTTCTGGACGGATTCCTCAATGGCCAAGCGACGCTGCCGCTTTCGGTGACGTTGGGAGAACTGACCACGACGACGAACGTCCCCCTCGGGGGCATCCTGACGCCGGCTCAGACCGCGTCGCTCACACTCGAAATCTTCGGTACGTCGGGGACAATCCCGCTGTTCGGCACTGCCTTCGGCGGCATCCTTCCGGGCCTGCTGACTTTCCTGCCCGAACAGCTCGCGGAGGCAATCGGCAGCGGGCCCGGACTGCTGCCTTGAGACGGCCTGGGATGTTGCTGGCAGTCACCTGAATTCATGACCGTGCGAGGGGACAAATGGCCAAAGTAGTTGCATACCGCTGGCTGGGGTTGGGGGTGCGATGATTTTGGATTTTGCGTGGTTGCCGCCGGAGATCAACTCGCTGCGGATTTTCAGCGGCGCCGGACCGGGTCCGCTGCATGCGGCGGCGTCGGCCTGGGACGGTCTGGCGGCGGATCTGGCCGCGTCGGCGTCGTCGTTCAATGCGGTGATCACTGGACTGACCGGAGGGCAGTGGACAGGCCCGGCATCGGCGGCGATGGCCGCTGCGGCGTTGCCGTACCAGGACTGGATGACGACGGCGGCCGGCCAGGCGGACGCGGCGGCGGGTTTGGCGCGCACGGCCGCCTCGGCGTTCGAGGGGGCGTTGACGGCGACGGTGCACCCGGCGGTGGTGGACGCCAACCGGATATCGCTGATGACGTTGATCGCGACGAACTTCCTGGGGTTCAACACGCCGGCGATCGCGGCCAATGAGTTCGATTACGCGGAGATGTGGGCGCAAGATGTCGCGGCGATGGTCGGCTATCACGGTGGTGCGACGGCGGTGGCCGCGAGTCTGACCCCGTTCGCCGCTCCGCCGGTTGATCTGGCCGGCCTGGCGGCCAATCTCGGTGCGCAGTTCACCGGCCTGGCGACCATGGCGTCGGCCGCAATCAGTCCGGCTCTGCAAGGCGTCACCGGAGCGGCTCCGGGGCTGGTGGCGGGAGTGCAGTCGGCAGCTTCGGCCTTGCCGATTCAGTCGATCGCGTCGGTGGCTCAGCTGGGCGCCATGCCGGCCAGCATGATGATCGGTCCGCTCATGCAGGCGGGACAGTCGGCCACCGCCAGCACAGCTGGATTGGCCAGTGCCACAACCGGTGTGGGCGACGCGACCAAATTCGTGGGGGACACCGCTCCGGCGATGAAAGGGCTCGGCGGAGGAGCAGGCCTGGGGGCGGGCATGTCCGGCAGCCTGGGCCAGGCGCGGATGGTGGGGGCGATGTCGGTGCCGCCGACGTGGGTGGGGTCAGCGCCGAAAGGCATGGCCAGCTCGGCGATGCACGGATTGAGCGCTACGCCCACCCCTGCTTCGATGCCGGCCGGCTCGCCCACCGGTGGCGGGATGCCGATGATGCCGATGCCGATGGGCGCCGGTGCCGGCGGTGCGGGGGCCGGCATGCCTGGCGGCATGATGGGCCGCGGCGGCGCAAGTCCGCACGTGACGCAGAACCGGCCCAGCGTGATTCCGCGCACCGGGATCGGTTAAGTCTGCGCCGCAACCACTTCGGCCGCGGCGCGCTCACCGGAGCGGATAGCACCGTCGATCCAGCCGCACATGATCGCTGAACTCTCGGTGCCGGCCCAATGCACCCGGCCGCACGGTGGGCGTAGCGCGTGGCCGTATTCGGTGAGGACACCGGTCGATGTGTGGCTGATCATGCCGCCGCCGGAATAACGTTCGAGGGACCAGTTCTGCTCGTGGTATTCCATTGGTGTGCGGGCTTTTTCGCCGAACCTGTCGATGAGTTCACCGATGATGACGGATCTGCGGTCAGACTCGCTGAGGTCGGTCAGCCGGCGGGCCGCGGGTCCCTCGGTGATGGCGCACATGATCCCCGGGCGCCCGGTGTCGGTGCACGCATCGATGGTCAGGGTGGCCGGCGTTCCGGGTGCGGCCGACTGGCCGGACAATCCGTCGGCGCGCCAGAACGGTTCGTCGTAGATGACGGACGTCTTGATGACGGCGCCGCTGGGCATGCGTTGGTTGAGAAAGGCTCGGTCCGCGGGCAGTGCGGGTTCGTAAACGATCGAACTGGCGATAGCCATCGGGATCGCCACGATCGCCCGGTAGGCGCGCACCGAGAACCCGTCTGACTGGACCGTGACTCCGTCGGTGTCCTGGATGATGGTGCGTACCGGCCGCGACAAGTGCAGTGCGTCGCCCAACTCGGCCACTATCGGCCGGTAGATCGCACCCATCCCGCCGACCGGGCGGGCATCCTGGGAGCCGCCCTTACCCGAGATGACGAACGTGGGTCCGCCAGCCGACGACATCTGCAGCAGCATCCAAAGGAACGACACCTCGGACGCCGTGGAGGTGTAGGTGCCGCCCAGCACCATGTCCAGCATCTCGCGGGCCGGCCGGGAAAGTACGTTGCGCTCGAGCCAGTCACCGATGCTCATTCGGTCCCACTCGGCGGCTTCCTCGGCCTCCCAGGGGGCTTCGCGCGGGATCGTCTTGCACATCTGCTCGATGCTCATCAGGCCCATGCCCAGGTTGGCGACCGCCCACGGACTCATGGTCCACGGCAGCTTTCCGCCGTAGCGACGCTTCTTGCCGTCGACGATCATCATGGCGTCACCGTCGTTGTGCTGCTTGTATTCCGGCACGTCGAATTCCTGCATCAACGCATAGATCCGGTCCTGGCCGGGTCCGATCCACGCCCCGCCGCGGTCGACCCACACGCCGTCGTCGCGGGTCACGGTGAAGGTCCGGCCGCCGACCCGGTCGCGGGCCTCCAGCAGCGCCACCGAATGGCCGGCCTGCTTCAAGCGCAGTGCGGCCGTCAGTCCCGCGAATCCGGCTCCGACAACGCAGTAGTCGACATCCGTCATGCCCCGCTCCTCGTTGACCCCCGTGCCACCCCAGCAGCAAGCTACACCGATCTAGGCACCGTCGACATGGGTTCCGGGATATTGACGGTTATGTAAGCGGATTTGCCTGTCGCTGAATGAAACTCAGCTTTCGGCGGCATGACCGGTGGTCACGGGCGGGTACGGGAGGTCAGTGCTCAGGTGCGGGTCGACGTGCACCGGAGAGGCCAGGTAAGGGAAGGCCCGCTGCGAGCAGGCCCGCCGGTCACAGATCCGGCACCCCGCGCCGATCGGAACCGTCGCCTCGGCGTCGGCCAGATCGATTCCCACGGAGTAGACCAACTTTTCGGCGTGGGCCACATCGCAGCCGAGTCCGACGGCAAAACTCTTGTCCGGTCCCAGGTAATGACTCGGTTCGGTGGCCGTAGTGCGGGCGACCCAGAAATAGGCGCGCCCGTCCGGCATCTGAGCCACCTGCGTCAGAAACTGACCGGGCCGCGAAAACGCGTGGTGAACAACCCACAGCGGACAGTTCCCGCCTACCCGCGAGAAGTGAAAAGCTGTGGCGGACTGTCGCTTTGATATGTTGCCGGCGCTGTCGGCGCGGACGAAGATGAACGGCACACCGCGAGCGTGGGGGCGTTGCAGCGTGGAGAGCCGATGGCAGATGGTCTCGAAGCCGACCTCGAATCGCCTTGCCAGTTGGTCGATGTCGTAGCGCGCCCGTTCGGCCGCCTCGAGAAATCGCCGGTACGGCAACAACAGTGCCCCGGCGAAGTAGTTGGCCAGACCGATGCGGGCCACGCCGCGGGCGTCGTCACTGAGTTGATCGTCGGCCGCGATGATCCCGCTGATCAACGAATCCTGCGTGAGCAGCGCGATCTGGGTTGCCAGCTGGAAAGCACGCTGCCCGGGATGCAGCCAGCGCGCTACATGCACGGTCTGGGATTCGGGACGGAAAAGCCGTTTGGTGTTGGCGCTCAGCACCTCCCCGTCGTCGAGGACGACGGTCACGCCGAGTCTGTCTCTGAGCAGCGACGCGAGTTGACCGTCGAGTCCCCCTATGCGGAGTCGGTTTTCGTCGAACAACCGCTCGGCGGCCAGGTCGAGTTCGGCAATGTAGTTCTTGCGGTCGTAGAAGAAGTCCCGGACCTCTTCGAAGGGCATCGGCTGTTGCGCCGATGCCGGCAACTCGACATTGGCGCGACCATGCAAGGCCTCCAGATCGCTGGTGGCGTCATGCAGCCGCCGGTGCAGGCTGACCAGCGTCTGACCCACCGCCGGCATCCGCGCGACGAGTTCTTCGATCTGCGCGGCGGTGGCAGGTCCCTCGGCCAGCACCTCGCTCAAATCGGAGATCAGCCGCGCATCGGACTCCGGAGCGAAGTATTGGGTGGGCAGGTCGAAACGATCGGTGAGTGTCAGCAGCACCGGGACGGTGATCGGGCGCTGGTCGTTTTCCATCTGGTTGACGTAGCTGGTCGACAGCCCCAGGGCACGTGCCAGTGCCACCTGGGTCAGCCCGTGTTCTTCGCGTAACCGCCGCAGCCGCGCACCAGCGAAGGTCTTCGCCACCCTGGACACAGTACGCCGACCGCCTTTCACAACATTTGCAAAATCCGTCGCCTCAGCACACAAAATTACGCTTTTACAGCGCATTTACCCAAACTGCGCGGCTGCGTACTGTGCGAGTTATGCGTATCCACGACGTCGGGACGCGGCGCAGCGCCGACGACTTCCCCCGCCGCGAACACCTGGCCGCCAAGTTCGCCGAGGTCGCGGTCGACCCGGTGGCCGTACCGGCGGATACCGAAGCCATGATCATCAACCGCATCATCGACAACGCTGCCGTCTCGGCGGCCTCGGTGATTAGGCGGCCGGTCGCCACCGCGCGGGCACAGGCACTCGCGCATCCCGTTGCGGCCAACGGCGCCAAAGTCTTCGGCGTCGAGGGCAGGTACTCCCCGGAGTGGGCCGCCTGGGCCAACGGCGTGGCGGTGCGCGAATTGGACTTCCACGACACGTTTCTGGCCGCCGACTATTCCCATCCCGGGGACAACATTCCGCCCTTGGTAGCGGTCGCCCAGCACCTCGGCGTCGGCGGAGCCGACCTGATCCGCGGCCTGGCCACCGCCTACGAGATCCAGATCGACCTGGTCAAGGGAATCTGCTTGCACGAGCACAAGATCGACCACGTCGCGCACCTCGGCCCGTCGGTGGCCGCCGGTCTGGGGACGATGCTGCGGCTGGATCAGGAGACCATCTACCAGGCCATCGGCCAGGCGCTGCACCTGACGACGTCCACCCGGCAGTCCCGCAAGGGCCTGATCTCGAGTTGGAAGGCGTTCGCCCCCGCCTGGGCCGGCAAGGTGGCGATCGAAGCCGTCGACCGGGCCATGCGCGGCGAAGGTGCCCCGGCACCCATCTGGGAGGGTGAGGACGGGGTGATCGCCTGGCTGCTGTCGGGTCCCGAGCACACCTACCAGGTGCCGCTGCCCGAGCCCGGCGAGCCGAAGCGCGCGATCCTGGACAGCTACACCAAAGAACACTCCGCCGAGTACCAGAGCCAGGCGCTGATCGATCTGGCCCGGCGGTTGCGGGAGCGGATCGGCGACCTCGAGCAGGTGGCGACGATCGTCTTGCACACCAGCCACCACACCCACTACGTCATCGGCACCGGGGCCAACGACCCGCAGAAGATGGACCCCGACGCGTCGCGCGAAACGCTGGACCACTCGGTCATGTACATCTTCGCGGTGGCGTTGCAGGACGGCGCGTGGCACCACGAACGGTCCTACGCGCCGGAACGTGCGCACCGGCCCGACACCGTCGACCTGTGGCACAAGATCTCCACCCGCGAAGATCCCGAATGGACCCGCCGCTACCACTCGGACGATCCGGCGGAGAAGGCGTTCGGCGCCCGCGCCGAAGTCACGCTGCGCAGCGGCGAGGTGATCGTCGACGAGATCGGTGTGGCTGATGCGCACCCGTTGGGCGCCAGGCCTTTTGAGCGCAAGCAGTACGTGTCGAAGTTCACCGAACTGGCCGCCGGTGTGATCGACGACGACGAGCAGCACCGGTTCCTGTCGGTGGTCGAGGGCCTGCCCGAACTGCCGGCCGGCGGCCTCGGCGCACTGAACCCGCTCGTCAACCCGGTGGTGCTGGACAAGGCGCCGACCATCCGGCCGGGGATCTTCGGATGAGCGGGCTCATGCACAGTGCGGTGGCGGCCTCCGACAAGCGGTCACGACTGCGCACCGCGCTGGGAAGCGGCCGCCTGCAACGTCTTCCGGGTGCTTTCTCACCGCTGGTGGCGAAGCTGGTCGCCGAACTGGGGTTCGACGGAGTGTATGTATCCGGAGCCGTGCTCTCCGCGGATCTGGGCCTGCCGGACATCGGCCTGACCACGCTGACCGAGGTCAGCGCCCGCGGCGCGCAGATCGCGAACGCCACCGACCTGCCCACCCTGATCGACGCCGACACCGGCTTCGGCGAGCCGATGAGCGCCGCGCGCACCGTCGCTGTCCTCGAAGACGCGGGACTGGCCGGGTGTCATCTGGAAGACCAGGTCAACCCGAAACGCTGCGGCCACCTCGACGGCAAGGCCGTGGTGCCGGTCGGCGAGATGGTCAAACGGCTGCGGGCCGCGGTCGCGGCGCGTCGCGACCCGAATTTCATTGTCTGCGCCCGCACTGACGCCGCCGGCATCGAAGGTGTGCCCGCGGCCATCGACCGCGCCAAGGCCTACGCGGACGCCGGCGCCGACCTGATCTTCACTGAAGCACTCTCGACCACAGCCGAATTCGAGAAATTCCGCGCCGCGGTCGATACCCCGCTGCTGGCCAACATGACCGAGTTCGGGAAGTCGCAGCTGCTGACCGCGCGCCAGCTCGCCGACATCGGCTACAACGTGGTGATCTATCCGGTGACCACGCTGCGGCTGGCGATGCACGCGGTTGAGGCCGGACTCCGTGAAATCGCGGGCACCGGAACGCAATCCGGCCTGCTGGACCGGATGCAGCACCGCAGTCGCCTGTACGAGCTGCTGCGCTACGCCGACTACAACCAATTCGATTCCGACATCTATAACTTCGCCCTCGAAGGAGTCACACCATGAGCACCATCGAAGACCAGCCGCGCATCTTCAAGGGGCTGGCCGGTGTCGTAGCCGACACCACGGCTATCTCGAAAGTGGTGCCGGAGACCAACTCGCTGACCTACCGCGGCTACCCGGTCCAGGACCTCGCCGCCCGGTGCAGCTTCGAGGAGGTGGCGTATCTGTTGTGGCACGGCGAGCTGCCGAACGACGGTCAGTTGGCCCTGTTCACGCAGCGGGAACGCGCGCACCGGCGGCTCGACCGGTCCCTGCTGTCACTGATCGCCAAGCAGCCCGACACCTGCCATCCGATGGACGTAGTGCGCACGGCGATCAGCTATCTCGGCGCCGAAGACGCCCAGGAGGACGACAGCAGCGCAGAAGCGAACTACGTCAAGTCGCTGCGGATGTACGCGGTGCTGCCGACCATCGTCGCGGCCGACATGCGCCGCCGGCGCGGCCTGGAACCCATTGCCCCGCACAGCCACATGAACTACGCGCAGAACTTCCTGCACATGTGCTTCGGGGACGTGCCGGAGAAGGTGATCGTGGATGCCTTCGAGCAGTCCATGGTGCTCTACGCCGAGCACGGCTTCAACGCCTCCACCTTCGCCGCACGCGTGGTCACGTCCACCCAGTCCGACATTTACAGCGCCGTCACGGCCGCGATCGGCGCGCTCAAGGGACCGCTGCACGGTGGCGCCAATGAGGCCGTGATGCACGACATGCTCGAGATCGGTACCGCGGACAAGGCTGCAGAGTGGTTGCAGGGCAAGATTTCCCGCAAAGAGAAGATCATGGGCTTCGGCCACCGGGTGTACAAGAACGGTGACTCGCGGGTACCGACCATGAAGAAAGCTCTGGAGCGGGTCGCGGCAGTGCGCGACGGCCAGCGTTGGCTCGACATCTACAACGTCCTCGAACAGGGCGTGGCGGCCGCCAATGGCATCAAGCCGAATCTGGACTTTCCGACCGGCCCGGCGTACTACCTGATGGGATTCGACATCGGCTGCTTCACACCGATTTTCGTGATGAGCAGAATCACCGGCTGGACCGCCCACATCATGGAACAGACCGCCTCGAATGCATTGATCCGTCCGCTCAGCGAGTATGTCGGACCGCCACAACGCGCGCTGACGTGATCACCAAGGTTCTGGTCGCCAACCGGGGCGAGATCGCCATTCGGGCGTTCCGTGCGGCCTACGAGTTGGGGATCCGCACGGTCGCGGTCTATCCCGAGGAGGACCGTAACTCCGCGCACCGTGCCAAGGCCGACGAGTCCTACCAGATCGGCGTGGCGGGCCATCCCGTGCGCGCCTATCTCGACGTCGCGGAGATCGTGTCGACAGCCCAAGCCTGCGGCGCGGACGCAATCTATCCCGGATACGGATTCCTCTCGGAGAACCCGGAACTGGCGGGAGCCTGCGCAGCAGCCGGAATCACCTTCGTCGGTCCGTCTGTCCCCGTCCTCGAACTGACCGGCAACAAGGCGCGCGCGGTCGCCGCGGCACGCGAGGCAGGTCTGCCCGTCTTGGCGTCCTCAGCGCCATCATCGTCGGTCGAGGAGCTGGTCGAGGCCGCCGCGTCCATGCAGTTCCCGGTGTTCGTCAAGGCGGTCGCCGGCGGCGGTGGCCGGGGCATGCGCCGGGTGGCCGATGCCAGGGACCTGCCCGAAGCGATCGATGCCGCAGCGCGAGAGGCGGAGTCGGCGTTCGGCGACCCGACGGTGTTTCTCGAGCAGGCCGTGCTCAACCCGCGCCACATCGAGGTGCAGATTCTGGCCGACACCCAGGGCGAAGTGATCCACCTCTACGAGCGGGACTGCAGTGTGCAGCGCCGTCACCAGAAGGTCATCGAGATCGCCCCGGCGCCGAACCTGAATCCCGCCCTGCGCGAGAAGATCTGCTCGGACGCGGTGACCTTTGCCCGGCACATCGGCTACACCTGCGCCGGTACCGTCGAGTTCCTGCTCGACGAGCGTGGCAATCACGTGTTCATCGAGATGAACCCACGGATCCAGGTGGAGCACACGGTGACCGAGGAGATCACCGATGTGGACCTGGTCTCCAGCCAGCTCCGCATCGCCGCCGGCCAAAGCCTGGGTGACCTCGGGCTGGCGCAGGAGTCGATCGCGGTGCACGGCGCGGCCGTGCAGTGCCGGATCACCACCGAGGACCCCGTCAACGGTTTCCGGCCCGACACCGGACGGATCAGCGCATACCGCACCCCGGGCGGCGCGGGCATCCGGCTGGACGACGGCACCCACCTGGGCGCCGACGTGTCGCCGCACTTCGATTCCATGCTGGTCAAATTGACCTGCCGCGGCGCCGATTTCCCGGCAGCGGTGCGCCGGGCGCGCCGCGCGGTCGCCGAGTTCCGCATCCGCGGCGTCACGACGAATACGCCGTTCCTGCAGGCGGTGCTGGACGACCCGGACTTCGTCGCGGGCCGGGCAACGACGTCGTTCATCGACGAGCGGCCGCAGTTGTTGACCGGGTACACCAGCGCCGACCGCGGCACCAAGATCCTGGACTATCTGGCCGACGTCACGGTCAACCAACCGCACGGACCCCGTCCTTCGACGGTCTACCCGCACGACAAGCTGCCGGGGCTGGATCTTTCGGCGCCGCCGGCCCCGGGTTCCAAACAGCGGCTGACGGCCCTCGGTCCGGACGGGTTCGCGCAGTGGCTGCGGGAGTCGAAGGCCGTCGGCGTCACCGACACGACGTTCCGCGACGCGCATCAATCGTTGCTGGCCACCAGGATTCGCACGACGGGCTTGGTAAAGGTGGCGCCCTACATCGCCCGGCTCACCCCGCAACTGCTGTCGGTGGAGTGCTGGGGCGGCGCGACCTACGACGTGGCGCTGCGGTTTTTGAAGGAAGATCCGTGGCAGCGGTTGGCGGAGCTCCGGGAAGCGATCCCGAACATCTGCCTGCAGATGTTGCTGCGCGGGCGCAACACGGTCGGCTACACCCCCTACCCGGAGATCGTCACCGCGGCCTTCGTCGACGAAGCCACCCGCACCGGCATCGACATCTTCCGAATCTTCGACGCACTGAACAACGTGGACTCGATGCGACCGGCCATCGACGCGGTCCGGGAGACGGGCACCGCGGTTGCCGAGGTTACGATGTCGTACACCGGCGATCTGAGCGACCCGCGCGAAAACCTTTACACCCTGGACTATTACCTGAAACTCGCCGAGCAGATCGTCACCGCGGGCGCGCATGTGCTGGCGATCAAGGACATGGCGGGCCTGTTGCGCGCACCCGCCGCCACGACGTTGGTGTCGGCACTGAAGTCCCGGTTCGACCTCCCGGTGCACGTCCACACCCACGACACCCCGGGTGGACAACTGGCGACGTATCTGGCCGCCTGGCAGGCCGGGGCTGACGCCGTCGACGGAGCGGCCGCGCCGATGGCAGGCACGACCAGCCAGCCCGCCCTGTCCTCGATCGTGGCGGCCGCCGCGCACAGCCGGTACGACACCGGGTTGTCGCTGACCGCGGTGTGCGACCTCGAGCCGTATTGGGAGGCGCTGCGAAAGGTGTACGCGCCGTTCGAATCCGGGCTGCCGGCTCCGACGGGCCGGGTGTACCACCACGAGATTCCGGGTGGCCAGCTGTCGAACCTGCGTCAGCAGGCGGTGGCGCTGGGACTCGGCGACCGGTTCGAAGACATCGAAAACGCCTATGCCGGGGCGGATTCCATCCTCGGGCATCTGGTGAAGGTGACGCCGTCGAGCAAGGTGGTCGGGGACCTGGCGCTGGCTCTGGTGGGCGCCGGTGTCACCGCGCAGGAGTTCGCCGCCGACCCGGCGCGCTTCGATGTGCCTGACTCGGTGGTCGGCTTTTTGCGGGGCGAACTCGGCGACCCGCCTGGGGGTTGGCCGGAACCCCTGCGCACCAGGGCGTTACGTGGACGCGGACCCGCCAAGTCCGAGCGGTCGCTGTCCGCCGCCGACGAGAGCGTGCTACGCACACCCGGGCCTGCCCGCCGGGCCGCGCTCAATCGGCTGCTGTTCCCCGGACCCACCGGCGAACTGCAGGCGCATCGCGAGAAGTATGGCGACACATCCCGGTTGAGCGCCAACCAATTCTTCTATGGACTGCGGTACGGAGAGGAACACCGCGTCAAGCTGGAACGCGGCGTGGAGTTGCTGATCGGCCTGGAGGCCGTCTCCGAGCCGGACGAACGCGGCATGCGCACCGTGATGTGCATCATCAACGGCCAACTGCGGCCGGTGCTGGTCCGCGACCGCAGCATGGCCGCGGAGGTGCCGACCGCCGAGAAGGCCGACCGGGCTGACCCCGGTCACATCTCCGCGCCCTTCGCCGGCGTCGTCACCGTCACCGTGGCGGTCGACGACGAGGTCGAAGACGGTCAGACCATCGGCACCATCGAAGCCATGAAAATGGAGGCAGCCGTGACCGCACCGAGGGCCGGAAAAGTCACGCGCGTGGCGGTATCCGGGACGGCTCAGGTCGAAGGTGGCGATCTGCTGGTGGTGCTGGGCGCGTGACGTTACACACCATCGCGCTGGAGCTGGTGCCACCCGACGTCGACGGCGGCACGCAGCGCGCCTTCGACGACGCGCACAAGGTGCTGCGCTACTCAGCCGAATACGGTCTACGGGATCGCCTCCGGCACGTCATGATCCCCGGCCTGATCGCCGAGGACGACGACCGGCCGGTCGCCATGCGCCCGAAACTCGATGTGCTGGAATTTTTTTCGATCCTCAAGTCCCAGCTGCCGGGGATCGGGGGCCTGTGTACCCAGGTCACCTCGTTCACCGACGAGTTGGCCTTGAGTCAGCGCCTGTCCGATCTGGTCGAGGCGGGGATGGAGGGCATCGTATTCGTCGGGGTGCCCCGCACCATGACCGACGGTGCGGGCACCGGCATCGCACCGACCGACGCGCTGTCGATGTACCGGATGTTGGTGGAGAACCGGGGTGTGATCGTGATCCCGACCCGCGAGGGCGAGCAGGGCCGGCTGAACTTCAAGTGTGACCAGGGCGCCACCTACGGCATGACCCAGCTGCTGTACTCCGACGCGATCGTGCGATTTCTGACCGACTTCGCCGAGGCGACCGACCACCGGCCCGAGATCCTGCTCTCGTTCGGCTTCGTCCCGAAGATGGAAACCGGCACCGGACTTATCAATTGGCTGATCCAGGACCCCGGGAACGCGGCCGTGGCCGAAGAACAGGCATTCGTCAGGAAACTGGCAGGCAGTGAGCGCGGAGTGAAGCGCCGGATGCTGGTCGACCTGTACAAGCGCGTCATCGACGGCGTCGTCGACCTCGGTTTTTCGCTGAGCGTCCACCTGGAGGCCACCTACGGCGTGTCCGGGCCGGCGTTCGAGGCCTTCGCGGAGATGCTCGACTACTGGGCGCCCGAGCAGCCCGTCGGCGGGCCGATGAGACCATAGCGGGCGGTGAACACAACGACGATTCCCCAGAAGGTCACCCGATGCCTGGTCTGCTGATAGCGGGCACGACCAGCGACGCCGGCAAGACCACCGTCACGGCCGGGTTGTGCCGCGCGCTGGCCCGACGTGGTGTTCGGGTGGCGCCGTTCAAGGCGCAGAACATGTCCAACAACTCGATGGTGTGTGCGGGCCCGGACGGCGGGGGAGCGGAAATCGGCCGGGCGCAATGGGTGCAGGCGCTCGCTGCCGGGGCCACACCGGAGCCCGCCATGAACCCGGTCCTGCTCAAGCCATCCGGCGATCAACGCAGCCACGTGGTGCTGATGGGCAGACCGTGGGGCGAGGTCGCGTCGTCGGACTGGCTGGAGGGCCGGCGCGCCCTGGGCGAGGCGGCGCACCACGCCTTCGACGACCTCGCCACCCGGTACGACGTCATCATCGCCGAGGGTGCCGGCAGCCCGGCCGAAATCAACTTG
Organism: Mycobacterium paragordonae; assembly: GCF_003614435.1. Lineage (NCBI taxonomy): Bacteria > Bacillati > Actinomycetota > Actinomycetes > Mycobacteriales > Mycobacteriaceae > Mycobacterium > Mycobacterium paragordonae. The sequence goes on along the minus strand of NZ_CP025546.1, from coordinate 5,316,240 downwards.
CGCGCAGGCGATTACGTCAACATGGGTCTCGCGCGTCATGCGGATCTGCCGACCGTGGTCGTCGGTGACATAGACCGCGGCGGCGTGTTCGCGGCGTTCCTGGGCACCGTCGCGCTGTTGTCCGCCCAGGACCAGGCTTTGGTGGCGGGGTTCGTGGTGAACAAGTTCCGCGGCGATCTCGACCTGCTGACGCCGGGTCTGCGCGATCTGGAACGGGTCACCGGGCGACGGGTGTACGGCACCCTGCCGTGGCATCCCGACCTGTGGCTGGACTCCGAGGACGCGCTCGATTTGGACGGCCGACGGGCGGCCGGCACCGGGGCGCGCCGGGTGGCCGTCGTGCGGTTGCCCCGCATCAGTAATTTCACCGACGTCGACGCGCTGGGTTTGGAGCCCGATCTGGATGTGGTGTTTGTTTCCGAGCCCCGCGCTCTGAGCGACGCCGACCTGATCGTGCTGCCCGGCACCCGGGCCACGATCGCCGACCTCGCCTGGCTGCGCGCCAGGGGTCTGGATCGCGCGGTGCTCACCCACGCCGCCGCGGGAAAGCCGTTGCTCGGTATCTGCGGCGGATTTCAGATGCTGGGCCGCACGATTCGCGATCCGCACGGCGTCGAAGGGCCGGCGGCCGAGGTCGAGGGCCTGGGGTTGCTCGACGTGGAGACGGTCTTCGGCACCGACAAAGTTCTCCGACTTCCGCGGGGAGCGGGACTCGGCGTGCCGGCATCGGGATACGAGATTCATCACGGCAGGATCGCCCGCGGCCACGCGGGGCAGGAGTTCCTCGGTGGCGTCCGTGACGGGCAGGTGTTCGGCACCATGTGGCACGGCTCGCTAGAAGGCGACGCGCTGCGCCGGGCGTTCCTGCACGAGACGCTCGGCCTCACAACATCCGGCGTGAGTTTCCCGGTCGCACGCGAGCGGCGTCTGGATCTTCTCGGCGATCTGGTCGAACAGTGCCTGGACATCGACGCGTTACTCGACCTGGCCCGACGTGGGTGCCCGCCGGGCCTGCCGTTCCTGGCGCCCGGCGCGCCGTGAGGATCGCCTAGCCCGGTCCGCCGTACTGCCACACCAGGCTGTGGCTGCCCGTCATGGTCGGGTTGCACCACATCGTCTTGCCCTCGGCGTCCTGGGTGGTCGCGTGCAGCACCGTGCACGCATCACCCGGGGACGGCGCTTGCGCCTGCGCGGGACCGCTGCCCACGACGAATGCGATTGGTACGGCGGCCCCGACGACCGCTCTTTTCAGGTATCGGGCTCCACGCATGCTCCCCACTCCCTTCGACACCTCCACCTCACGTTATCGCCGGCAGCAGCGGCGGAACAAGGATTCGGTGCGGCGGGCTGGGCAGATAGCTAGAACACGTTCTAATCTGTGGAACCATGGGATTTCTCAAGCCCCAACTGCCCGAGGTCGACATCGCCGAATGGAGCAAGGGCACCCGCAGCGAGAAGATCCGACCGATGGCCCGGCACTGGGCCGAGGTGGGCTTCGGGACGCCGGTGGTCATGCACCTGTTCTACGTCGTCAAGATCCTGCTCTACGTCCTGTTTGCGTGGCTGATTGTTCTGAGCACCAAAGGTATTGACGGGTTCACCAATGTCCGGGCCTGGTACGCCGAGCCGATCGTCTTCGAGAAGGTCGTGCTGTACACGATGTTGTTCGAAGTGGTCGGGCTGGGCTGCGGCTTCGGGCCGCTGAACAACCGGTTCTTCCCGCCGATGGGCTCGATCCTGTACTGGCTGCGGTTCGGCACCATCCGGCTGCCACCCTGGCCGGATCGAGTCCCGCTTACCTTCGGCACCAAGCGCAAGCCGGTGGACGTCGCGCTCTATGCCCTGCTACTGGTGCTGCTGGTGACGGCGCTGTTCACCGATGGCACCGGGCCGATACCGGCGCTCGGCACCAAGGTCGGACTGTTGCCGATGTGGGAGATCGTGGCGATCCTGCTGGTACTCGGCGCCGCGGGACTGCGGGACAAGGTGATCTTCCTGGCCGCCCGCGGTGAGGTGTACGGCTCGCTGACCGTCACGTTCCTGTTCGGCGGAGTCGACATGATCGTCGCGGCCAAACTGGTGTTCCTGGTTATCTGGATGGGCGCAGCGACATCCAAACTGAACAAACACTTTCCGTTCGTGATCTCGACGATGATGTCCAACAATCCGCTGTTCCGGCCGCGGTTCATCAAACGGATGTTCTTCGAGAAATTCCCCGACGACCTGCGACCCGGCATCTTGTCGCGAATGTTCGCCCATGTCAGCACCTTTATCGAGATGTTCGTGCCGCTGGCGCTGTTCTTCTCCCACGGCGGCTGGCCCACCACCGTCGCCGCGATCGTCATGGTGTGCTTCCATCTGGGCATCCTGACCGCGATCCCGATGGGGGTGCCGCTGGAGTGGAACGTGTTCATGATCTTCGGCGTGTTCGCGCTATTCGTAGGGCATGCCCAGCTGGGCATCAGCGACGTCAAACACCCTGCGCCGGTAGCCATTCTGTTCACCGCGCTGGTGGGCACCGTGATCCTGGGCAACATGTTCCCGCGCAAGATCTCCTTCCTGCCCGGCATGCGCTACTACGCCGGCAACTGGGACACCACGCTGTGGTGCATCAAGCCGTCGGCGAGCGAGAAGATCGCCCGGGGCATCGTGGCGATCGCCAGCATGCCGCAGGCCCAGCTGGAGCGGTTCTACGGCAAGGACCGCGCCCAGATCCCGATGTATCTCGGATATGCGTTCCGCGCCATGAACACTCACGGCCGGGCGTTGTTCACGCTGGCGCATCGCGCCATGGCCGGGCAGAACGAGGACGAGTACGTCATCACCGACGGAGAACGCATCTGCAGCACCGCAATCGGCTGGAACTTCGGTGACGGCCACATGCACAACGAGCAACTGATCGCCGCAATGCAACGGCGCTGCCGATTCGAGCCGGGGGAGGTGCGCGTGGTGTTGCTGGATGCCCAGCCGATCCACCGGCAGACCCAGCGGTACCGGTTAGTCGATGCCGCCACAGGTGAATTCGAGCACGGCTACGTCCGGGTAGCCGACATGGTGACCCGGCAGCCCTGGGCCGACGACCTCCCCGTCGTGGTGGAGTCGAGCTAGGGCGCGAGCAGACGCAAAATCGCACATTCCGGCGCACCGGAACGCGATTTTGCGTCTGCTCGCGAGTGGGCGTGCCCCCGGAGGAGCTACGCCTCGGCGCGCACCTGCTGCGCAGCGGCCACCATGTTCCGCAGTGACGCGGTCACCTCGTCGACGTTCCGGGTCTTCAGCCCGCAGTCCGGATTCACCCAAAGCCGTTCAGCAGGAACGGCTTTCACTGCAGCCCGCAGCGACCTCGCCATCTCGTCGGTGCTCGGCACCCGCGGCGAGTGGATGTCGTAGACACCCGGGCCCACGCTGTTCGAGAAGCCGATCGCATTCAGGTCGTCGAGCACCTCCATGTGCGAGCGTGCCGCCTCGATGGACGTGACGTCGGCGTCCAGGTCGGCGATCGCGCCGATCACCTCCCCGAACTCCGAGTAGCACAGATGAGTGTGAATCTGGGTCGAGTCGTCGACACCGGAAGTGGCCAACCGGAAAGACCCGACGGCCCACGAGAGGTACTCGTCCTGGTCGGCGCGGCGCAACGGCAGCAGCTCCCGCAGCGCCGGCTCGTCGACCTGGATCACCGCGATACCCGCGGACTGCAGGTCCACTGTCTCGTCCCGGATCGCCAGCGCCACCTGGTTGGCAGTGTCGGCCAACGGCTGATCGTCGCGGACGAACGACCACGCCAGGATCGTGACCGGCCCGGTCAGCATGCCCTTGACCGGCTTGTCGGTGAGCGACTGCGCGTAGGTGATCCAGTCGACCGTCATCGGGTGGGTACGCACCACATCGCCGAACAGGATCGGCGGACGCACACAGCGGCTGCCGTAGGACTGCACCCACCCGTTGTCAGTGGCGAAGAAGCCTTCCAGCTGTTCGGCGAAGTACTGGACCATGTCGTTGCGCTCCGGCTCGCCGTGCACCAGCACGTCGATGCCGAGTTGCTCCTGCAGCGCGATGACGTCGGCAATCTCCTTCTTCATCCGCCGCTCGTACTCGGCCTGGTCGATCTCACCAGAGCGCAAGGCGGCCCGCGCGATGCGGATCGCCGAGGTCTGCGGGTAGGAACCGATCGTCGTGGTCGGCAGCACCGGCAGCTGCAACCGCGCGTCCTGGCTGGCGCGACGCTCGGCGGGGTCGCCGCGGTGGACGCCGGACGCGACGATCGACTGGATGCGGGCCCGGAGCTCGTCATTGTGCAGCCGTGCGTCTTTCCGGCGCGAGGCCACGGCCGCGTTGGAGGCCGCGATCTCGTCGGCCACCGCCTCGCGGCCGTCCCGCAGCGCCCGGGCCAGCACCACCACCTCGCGCACCTTCTCCGCCCCGAACGCCAGCCAGCTGCGCAGGTTGTCGTCCAGATCGGTCTCCGGCTCCAGCGAGTACGGCACGTGCAAAGTGGAGCACGACGTCGAAACAGCTACGGCCCCAGCGGGTCCCAGCAGGGTGGCCAGCTTGCCCAACGCCGCCTGCAGGTCGGTGCGCCAGATGTTGCGGCCGTCGACGATCCCGGCCACCAATGTCTTGCCGGCCAGTTCGGCAACGGCCGCCACCGCCGTGTCGGGGCCGTAGACCAGGTCGACGCCGATCGCTTCGACCGGGGTGCGGGCCAGCCCCGCCAATGCCGCGCCGGGGTCGCCGAAGTAGGTGGCGACGTGGATGGCGGGCCGGTTGGCCACCGCCCCCAGCGTGTTGTAGACGGCCTCGGCCAGCGCGGGCGCATCGGGGGAGATGTCGGTGACCAACGCCGGCTCGTCGAACTGCACCCACTGCGCACCGTTGTCGGCCAGCAGTGACAACAGCTCGGAATAGACCGGCATCAGCTCCTGCAGCCGCTCGATCGGTGCGCCCGCTCCGTCCACCGCCTTGCTCAGCAGCAGGAAGGTGACCGGCCCGATAATCACCGGACGCGCCGGAATGCCTTGTTCCTGAGCCTCTTTCAGCTCGAAGAGCACCTTTTCAGGGTGCAGCGAAAACTGGGTCGACGGTCCGATCTCGGGAACCAGGTAGTGGTAGTTGGTGTCGAACCACTTCGTCATCTCCAGCGGGGCGACCTCGTCGTTGCCGCGCGCGGCCGCGAAGTAGCGGTCCAGATCGTCGGAGATCCCGGCGACCCGGGCCGGCAGCGCGCCGAGCAACACCGAGGTGTCCAGCATCTGGTCGTAGTACGAGAAGGTGTTGACCGGCACCGAGTCCAGGCCGGCGGCGGCCAATGCCGACCAGGTGTCGCGGCGCAGGTTGGCGGCGACGGACTCCAGGTCGGAGCGGCTGGTTCGGCCTGCCCAGTAACCCTCGGTCGCGCGCTTGAGTTCGCGGCGCGGGCCGATCCGGGGGGAACCGGTGATGGTGGCGGTGAATTTCGGAGAACTAGCTGAAGCGGTCACGAGCGGTCCTTCATTCGACGGTATGGACACCGCCCGCGGACGCGCAGCCGACAGTCGGGGCGATGCGCATGTGCTCTCTGGAGCCCGCGTACCACCACGGCTGGCTGGCCAAACGCCCATTCCACGAGGCGATGTGCCGCCGGGCGCGGCGCGCCCGACACAACTGGCAGGTCTTCGGACTCACAGGCGCGCACCGGAAGGTGCTCCCGCCCGGTCGACGATGCGGCCCGGAAGGGGCCGCTGAAGAGCCGGGCAGGTTTCCTACTGGCCGTCGCTTCCCAGTCCGGTGCGGACCAGTGCATGTGACGGCGGTCGTTCCTGCATACCGCTGCGGGACAGTCCCGGATTCTCACCGGGTTCCCTCTCGCGAGGCTTGGAGGCCTCGCTCGATGCCGGCGCCACGAGGGCACCGGCAGACCAGTTGCGAGGACAAGGCTACTCCGCGGGCAGTAATCGGTTACGGCACGGGCGCCACTGCGTCCGCGATCGGCACATCCCCGTTGTTGAAGTCGATCGTGCGCCGGATCGTCGCGTCGTCGGCAAGAGTGGCCGCGACGACGGCCGCCACATCTTCCCGCGAGACCTCACCCTTGGCTTTGCCCACCGCGATGTGTCCGGTGCCCGGGTCGAGGGTGAGCCGACCCGGGCCCAGCACGGTCCAATCGAGTTCACTGGCGCGCAGGTGGGCGTCCGCCGCGGCCTTGGCCTCGGCGTACGGGAAAAACGAATTCTCCGGCGACACGCCGTGTCCGGGGCCCGCGCCGAAGTACGACACCATCACGAACCGCTTGACCCCGGCCTGAGCCGCGGCGTCGATCACGCGGATCGCGGCGTCCCGATCCACGGCGTACGTTCGTGCCGGGTCACCGCCGCCGGCCCCGGCGGTGAAGACGACCGCGTCGTGCCCGGCCAGCAGGTCGGCCAGGGCGTCGGTGTCGAGTTGCTCGATGTCGGCGGTGATCGGCGTGGCGCCGGTGGCCGCGACCTCATCGGCGTGGTCGGGGTTGCGGAAGACCGAGCTGACCTGGTCACCACGCCCGGTCAGGATTCTGGCCAGATACAGCGCGACCTTGCCGTGGCCGCCGATGACAATGATGTGCGCCATGAGTTCCTAGGCTACTTGCGCTACTCGACGGCGCGAACCGCCGCACCACGCAGGACGGTGTCACGAGCCAGGATGAGCGACGATCGGGTGCCCACCGCGCGCAGGATGTTCTCCGGTATCCACTGCATGCCGATGATGCTGCGGGCCAGCATGGTGATGCTGGGCGCGTCGATACGTATCTCGGAGGACCGGATGCCTTCAGAGAGGAGCGATTTCATCTGACGCAGGCGAGTGGTGTACAGCCAGCCCGGGTTGGCGGTGTTCGGGGGCGACTGACGCATCCAGGCGAGCTGAATGCGGAATTCGTCCGAGAACTGGTCCAGCGCATTGACGTTGACCCAACTCAGTGCGTCCAGCTTCTCGATCGGGGTTGCCGCACAACGCAGTACGTCCACCCAGCCGGCTTCGACCTTCTGGCCGAAGGAACGCATGATCGAAGCCAGCAGTTCGTCTTTAGACCCGATGACGCGATACACGGTGCCCGTGCCCAGGCCCGCCGCCGACGCGATATCCCTGATCGTGGTGACTTCATATCCCTTGCGGCCGAACTCCGCTCGGGCCACCGCCCGCAGATGCGCCGCCTTGTCGCTGGGATCGGCTTCGCTGTCGTCGGCCCAGGACGCAATGACATCGCCCGCCGCGGCGAACGCCTTGGACCGGTCCAGCGCTTCGTCGCTGGGCGGCTGGGATGCCAACCCCTGCAATATGATCCGGCACATCAGGGTAGCCACCTGGTCGGCGGAGGAGTTGTGCCGAATGACGTCGAGCCCGACCTGCAGCATGGTCTGGCAGATCCGGTCGGCCAGCGTGGGCAGATCGATGTCGGCCTTGATGTAGCCGCTCCACCGCGCCGCGCGCAGCGTTTGCAGCATCGCCTCCTCAATCGCGGTGGGGCGCTGCTGCGTCAGCTTCATCAGCTCCGGATCAGCGCTCGGGCCCTCGTAGAAGGACATCTGCAGGGCGGCCCGATGCCGCACCGCGCAATTGGCGATCGCCGATCCCAGTTCGATGATCTGCTCGGCAGGAGGACGCGAGTCCGGCTCGTCCAGCTTCGCCTGGGCGCTCTCCCCGATGCGGGCCAGGTCGGCCTGGTAGCGACGGATGAGTTCGACGAGGATCGCCTCTTTGGACTCGAAATGGTGGTAGAGGCTGCCCGGGAGAATGCCTGCGGCGTCGGCGATCTCCTGCAGCGACGTCCGCAGGCCCGACGAGGCGATCAGCGACGCCGCCGTCTCGAGGATTTCGGCGCGCCGCGTGCCGGCCTCGGTGGCGCTGTCGGTCATGGCCCGCTCGGGGCGGAGGACCGCGGTGCCGGCAGCGTGCGCAAGTCGTCCTCCTGCTGAACCAAATCTTTGGTAGAGGCTATCAGACCCGCGGCGCCAAACGCGCTGCTGAGGAACCCGGAAGGGGGTGTGGACCACATCCTAGAGCGCGATGTCCACGATCAGACGCCGACGTCGACGCCGCGTTGAGCACAGACGCCGAACACTTCCTCGAAGATCGAGCCGGGCACGGTGAACGGTTCGGTCGCCGACACCTCCGACAGATGCGCGGCTATGTCCTCGGCACTGGGCGCGCCAGCGCCATCGCCGTCGCCATCGCCATCTGCAAGCCAGCCCGCCCCCAGCCCGACGAACACCCGCGCGAAACGCCCCGCGCACGCGGAGAAGTTCTGATGGCTCAGCTCACAACCGCGACTGGCCAGGAAGACCACCATCGGCACCACCAACTCGGGCTTGATCAGCTCCAGGAAGCCGATCTCCTCCAAAGCTTTGGGATCTCCGACGGTTTCGGTCACCATGCGCGAAAAACCGAACGGCAGAACGGTATTGCTGAGAATTCCATGTGCGGCGCCCTCGATGGCGATGACATTCGACAACCCGACCAATCCTGCTTTGGCCGCGGCATAGTGGGCTTCCAGCGGCTGGCCGAACATGCCGCCCGAGGAGGAGACGAAGACGAACCGGCCGTATCCCTGCGTCTTCATCACCCGGTAGGCGGGTTGGCTCAGATAGAACCCGCCGTCCAGGTGCACCCCGAGCATGCTGCGCCAGTGGGCGGCGGACAATTCGTCGAACGGGATGCTGTTGAAGATTCCGGCGTTGCTCACCACCGCGTCGAGTCGGCCGAAGTTATCGACGGCCGCGGCGACGATCGCCGCACCGCCTTCCGGGGTGTCCACCGACTCGTGCGACGCCACCGCCCTGCCCCCGGCAACTTCGATTTCGGCGACGACCCGGTCAGCGACGGTGGTGTCGGCGCCTTCACCGTGCATGGTGCCACCCAGATCGTTGACGATGACGGCGGCGCCGCGCCGGGCCAAGTCCAGCGCGTAGAGCCGGCCGAGTCCACGTCCGGCGCCGGTGACGATTGCGACCTGATCGGTGAAGTCGACGGTGTCGGTCATCGCTTTCCCTTCTTGGCAAGGTGCGCACCGACTTCGGTGAGATAGCAGTCCGAGCTGCCGAGGAAGGCGCTCCAGCTCAGCAAGCGCTTGAGATAGAGGTGGGCGTCGTGCTCCCAGGTGTAGCCGATGCCGCCGAATACTTGGATCGCGGTGTCGCCGACCGTCGCCAGGCGTCCCGCGAAAGCCTTGGCGCGCAGGGCCGCAAGATGCCGTTCCTGCGGTGAGTTCTCCGCTGCCCAGAGCGCGTGGATCACCCCGCTGCGGGCCAGCTCCACCGTCTCGAACATGTCGACGCACAGATGTTGAATCGCCTGGAACGATCCGATGGGCGCTCCGAATTGGGTTCGGGTCTTGGCATATTCGATGGCCGTGTGCATGACGGCGCTGGCGGCGCCCAGCGCGTCGGCGGCCGCGGCGATCAGTAGATCGTCGGTGACAGCCTGGAGATCGTCGGCGGACAACGTGCCCAGTCGCTGCGCGCTCGCATTGTCGAGCTCGACCCGAAACTGCTTGCGGGTCGGGTCGATACCGCGCTCGGGGGTCACCGAGACGCCGGCCGCGGCGGACTCCACCGCGAAAAGCTCCGTGCCGTCCCAGACCAGCAGCACGTCGGCAGCCTCCGCATCGGGCACGGCCAGGGGTGGCGAGCAGACGCAAAAGCCCCCGTTGCGTGTCGAAACGAGGGACTTTTGGGACTGCTCGCCCAGGCCGGCGACCGCGACTTTGCTGGTGCCGTCGGCGATCCCGGCGAGAATGCCGGCCGCCGGCTGCCCGCCCACCCGGGTGAGCGCGCGGGCGCCCGCCACCGCCGTGGACAACCACGGTCCGGGATGCAGGGCGGCGCCGAGCTCCTCGGCGACGATGCCGGCCTCGACCATCGTCATGCCCGCGCCGCCGAATTCGGCCGGCACCAGCACACCGGTTGCACCCAGCTCCGCCAGGCTTCGCCACACCGCTTCGGTGGTGCCGGTCGGATCGTCGAGCATCGGACGCACGTGGCCCGAAATGGATGCCCGCTCAACAAGGAAGCGCCGCAACGTATCCCGCAGCGCGACCTGTTCGTCGTCCAGTTCGAGGTTCATTTGCGCGGCAGTCCCAGCACCCGCTGAGCGGTGATGTTCTTGGTGATCTGGGTGGTGCCGCCGGCGATGGTCAGTGACCGCGAGGTCAACCGGTAGTCGCTCCACCGGCCGTGCACACCACCGGTGCCCAGCACGTCGAACGCCAAAGCGGCAAGCTCCTGGCCGATCTCGCCCCACACCGTCTTGGCCAGGCTGGCCGACCCGAATGCGGTGATGTCCGGACCGCCGTGCAGCGTGGCGGAAATCGACCGCTGGCAGAGCACTTCGAGATACTTGATGCGGACCGCGATCTCGCCCAGACGCCGCAAGATCACCGGATCAGTAAGGGCGTCCCCGGCTTGCGCCAGGTCGGCTACCAGTTCGTCCAGTCGCAGTTCCAATTCCGCGTACAGGCGTGCCGCCCCGGCTCGTTCGTGACTCAGCGTCGTGGTGGCCACCTGCCATCCGCCATCGAGCGGGCCTAGCAGTGCGTCGGCCGGCACCCGCACGTCGTGGAAGAACACCTCGGCGAAATCGGTGTCACCGTTCAGGGTTACGAGCGGACGAGCCTCGATGCCGGGCAGCGACATGTCGACGATGAGGCAGGAGATGCCCTTGTGTTTCGGCGCGTCGGGGTCGGTGCGGACGTACAACTGACACCACTTCGCCTTGTGGCCCAGGGAAGTCCAGATCTTCTGACCGTTGACGACGAAGTCCTCGCCGTCGCGCACCGCTCTGGTGCGCAGGGCGGCCAGATCCGATCCAGCCTCGGGTTCCGACATGCCCTGGCACCAGATGTCGTCGGCGCGCATCATCCGGCGCAGCAGTGTCGTCTTCTGAGATTCGGTGCCGTACTGCATGATCGCGGGTGCGATGTTGTTCATGCCGATGACGTTGAGTGGCAACGGTGCCCGGGCCCGTGTCGTCTCCTCGGTGTAGACGAGTTGTTCGAGCACGGTTGCGCCACGGCCGCCGTATTCGACGGGCCAGGAGACCGCCGCCCAGCCGGCGTCGGCCATCGTCGCATTCCAGGCGCGCAGCTTGTCGAACGCCGCTTCGTCGCGCCCGGAGGGCCGCCGGGCGGCGATCAATTCTTCGGTCAGGTTGGCCGACAACCAGGCACGCAGCTCAGCACGGAACCGCTCGACCTCGGCCGGGTATGAGAAGTCCACGTTTGCGTTCGAACCCCGTCTGCGCGTGATTGACTTGCAGCCAAGGCGAACTCTACGTTGGAACAGATATTTGGTCAATCGGGATCACGAGGGTGGCCGGTCGTTCGGAGGTGTGTGCGTGGACGACCCTTCCCAAGACGCTCAGGCCGACATGCTGCAGGCCCTGGGCATGTTGGCGTCGGCATTGGCCGGCAAAGCCGTTGCAGTGGCCCGGTCGCAACCTGGCGAACCTGCCTGGACGGACGGCCAGACGATCCATGTCGACGGGTCCCTCGGAGCGCGCGCCCGGCTCGAGGCGGTCGCGGTGCAGGCCTCGTTGATCGCCGCCGGCAGCCTGGCGCCGAATGTGCTGAAGCCCCTGGTCCGGCATCGCGGTCTGGCCAGGCGCTATCTGGCGATCGAGGGTCACCGCGCGTTGGTCGCCAACGCCGGTCTACTCCCGCGCGTTCTGGTGGCGCTGGGTGATCGCGAGATCGCGGCCCGCAGCGACTCGCCGCTGCAGTCGCTGAGCATCGCCGAGGGGCGGGCGGCGGTAGCCGAGCCGGCGGCGGCCTTCGGCGTGATCCGCCCGTCGAGGGTGCTGGCTACCCACGCCCGGGCCGCCGCACAGACGGATACGTCGGCCCCGCAACACGTTCCGCGAAGTGAGAGCGCGCGGGAGTTGGAAGAGCTCGATGACGGCGAAACGGACGACTCCGACGACCCCGATCTGTTCAGCAGCCCGGTGGGCGGCGGTGGCTTCATCGGCAAGTTGCTGAAGAAGATGCTCTCGTCGGCACGCAAGACCGGCAGTGGTGGCGGACCCCCGGGCTCGGACAGCCCGACGCACCGAACGAACTCGGGCAAACGGGGAATCCACGCCGTGTCGTCGCTCGCCGCGACCTCGAGCGAGGAGATCGACGACCGGTCCGCGCACGGCGACGGCGTGCGCTACCCGGAATGGGACGTCACCCGCAGGCGCTACCGTCCCGCGTGGTGCACCGTACGAGAGGTCGAGCCGAAGATCAACGCGACGGCAACCCAGGCAATCCCAGAGATCGAATCTGCTATCGGAGTGCGACGTCCCTTGTCCCGGCTGGGTATGGGGCTACACCGCCGCCACCGCCAGTCTCAGGGTGACGACATCGATATCGACGCCGCCGTCGAAGCGCGCGTGGAGGCGCTGGCCGGCGCTGTGCCCGCCGAAGCGGTGTACCTCGACAGCCTGCGCCGCCGACGTGATCTGTCGGTGTTGCTGTTGCTCGATGTGTCGGGATCGGCCGCCGAGCCGGGAACAGTGGGGCGGACCGTGCACGAGCAACAGCGCGCGGCCGTCGCCAATCTCACTGTCGCGCTTCATGATCTGGGTGACCGGGTAGCTCTCTACGCATATTATTCGCAGGGTAGGGGAGCGGTGAGCATGATCCCCGTCAAGCGCTTCGACGATCACCTCGACGCCCGGGTCGTCAGGCGGCTGAACAGTCTGGAACCGGGCGCGTACTCGCGCCTCGGTGCCGCCATCCGCCACGGCTCGACGGTCCTGGAATCGCGCGGCGGTACCTCGCGGCGGCTGTTGGTGGTGCTTTCGGACGGGCTCGCCTACGACCACGGATATGAACGGCCCTACGGTGCCGCTGATGCCCGCCGGGCCCTGACCGAAGCCCGCCGCCGGGGCACCGGCTGCGTGTGCCTGACGATCGGCGCCGGAACCGATGTGCTGTCCCTGCGCCGCGTTTTCGGCACCACCGCGCACGCGATGATCGAGCGCCCGGATCAACTCGCCGGTGTGATCGGCCCGCTGTTCCGGTCCGCCCTGCGCTCAGCGGAGGTGCGCCGAAAGCCTTCTGCCGCATCGTCAGTGTTGAAAACAAACATCTGGTCCGGTTAGTCTTCGGGCAACCGCAGAAGGGAAGTCATGGCCCAGGAGTCCGCTCTCGTTCACAACGTCGACATCGGGGTCCGTCCCGATGCGGAGCGGGCGCGCCCCTACTATCAGGCGGTCGGCAACGAGGAGGTCGTCTTCAAGGCCGCCTATCGACAGAACCTGACCATCCTGCTCAAAGGGCCGACGGGTTGCGGCAAGACGCGCTTCGTCGAGGCGATGGCTCATGACCTCGGCCGGCCGCTGATCACCGTCGCGTGTCACGACGACCTCACCACCGCCGACCTGGTGGGTCGCTATCTGTTGCAGGGCGGCGAGACGGTCTGGGTGGACGGTCCGCTCACCAGAGCCGTGCGTGAGGGCGCGATCTGTTACCTGGACGAGGTGGTGGAAGCTCGCCAGGACACCACCGTGGTGCTGCATCCGCTCGCTGACCACCGGCGCCAGCTGCCCATCGAGCGCCTCGGCGTGACGCTGGACGCGGCCCCTGGATTTGGACTGGTGGTGTCCTACAATCCCGGCTACCAGAGCGTCCTCAAGGACCTGAAGGATTCGACCCGTCAGCGCATGGTTGCCCTCGAATTCGGTTTCCCCGCAGCCGATATCGAACGGGGGATCGTCGCACACGAGGCGGGGGTGGATGACGCGACGGCGGCCGAGCTGGTGCGCTTCGGTCAGGCCATCCGACGTTTGGAAACCGGAGGACTGCGTGAGGTCGCCTCGACCCGGGTGCTGATCGCCGCGGGCCGGCTCATCGCCGAGGGGCTGAGCATGTCGGAGGCGGCGCGGGCCGCGATCGCCGGGCCACTGACCGATGACGTAGCGGTGGGTAGGGCCTTGGGCGAAATGATCGAGGTCTATCTGGGTCAGGGCGCCGGATGATTGACGGTGCAAATGTCCCCGACTAGGGTGTGAACAAATATTAGGTTTTACGGCGGCGCCGTTGGATCAGCCCGGGGAGGTCACATGTCCTACGAGAGCACCGCAGAGCCGATCAAGGTCGGCTACCTGATGGACTTCAAGCTCCCGCCGGGCTTTCCGGAGGACCTTTTCGCTTCGTTCACCCAGACTTTCGACCTCATCTTCGAAGAGGCCCTCGCCCAAGGGCTGATGGACCGTCCGGTGCAGATGATCTATCGCGAAGTGGAGGGTCTGCCCAAAGGCTCGGTCAAGGCCGTGATCGACGCCTATGGAGAACTCGTCGACGAGGGCTGCCTGGTGGTCTTCGGTCCCAACATCACCGACAACTGCGTGCCCCTGCGGGAGGCGATCGAGGAGCGGTTCAAGGTTCCGGCGATCAGTGTGACGGGTACCGACGACTGGTTGGGGGAGTGGACATTTGCTTTCCCGCAGGGCTCGATGACCGATGAGCCGATCTTCCTGGCCGACCTCATCGCCAAACGAGGTCTCAGCGAAATCGGGGTGCTGGTAGAGCAGAGCCTGATCGGCGAGAGCTACCTGAAGAATCTGCGAAGTGCCTGTCGGCGCAAAGGCATTCGCATCGTGGCGGAGGTTTCGATCGCCCAGACAGCCCAGGATATCAACGCTGCGGCGCAGACTTTGTACGAGGCGAAGTCCGAGGCGATCGTGCACCTGGGATTCGGGTTCGGGATCGTGTTCATCAACCCGGCACTCGAGTCACTCGGCTGGGACCCGCCCCGTTTCACCACCACCGCCTGGCAGAACGCCTGGGTCAACCCGATCATGTGGAGCGCCTTCATGGGCTGGACCGGTGTCGACCAGTACGACGAATCAAACCGGGTCGGTCAGGACTTTCTCGACGCCTACGCGGCGAAGTACAACGGCAGCCGGCCCGAGTTCTGCGTGACCGTGGTGAATCGCGACGTAGCCGCCACCTTGGTGCGGGCCTTCACCGACGCCCATCCACTCAGCCCCCGGGGGGTCAAAGAGGCGTTGGAGCGGGTGAAGATGCTGCCCGCCGCGTCCGGCGCACCCGGTACGCGCGTGTCGTTCGGCAAGTGGACGCGCCGCGCCTGGATGGGTGCCGGGTATCTGGTCGCGCGGACGCTCGACGCTGACGGGGTCAACTCGCACTTGGTCGATCGCTTCGGAGAGTGAGTTCGGAAAGTGGGGACGTGGCGATGAGCACTGAGCAATCCATACCGGTTGCCGCCGAGCAACAATCGGCGAGCCCACGGCGGGCCACGAAGCGAGGCTGGGGCGGCTGGATCGCCGGTGCAGCGCTGGCGGCGTTCGCGTTGTTCTTCATCGCGAACTGCCGCACCGCCCTTGACCCCCGGGTGGCCAATCCCAATGTGCAGGGCCGGCCGCGTCCTGTCGAGTTCACGTTCGGCTTGGACTACATCACGTTTCTGGACAGCGCCACCGCGGTGGCCCTGGTCGTGCTGCTGATTGTCTTCATCAGGGGCTGGCGGCGGAATCCGGGCAGTCCGGCGATGCTGATGTTCCTGTGCACGACGTTGATCGTCTGGCAAGACCCGATCATGAACTGGTCACCGTTCGCGGTCTACAACCCCGATCTCATCCACTGGCCCGAGTCCTGGCCGTTGGTGTCCCTGTCGCCGACCGTGGAACCGTTCGTGGTGTTCGGCTACGTGATGTTCTATTTCGGCCCTTACTTTCCGGCGGTATGGATCCTGCGCAAACTGCAGGCCAGAGGTGGGCCAACGCATTTCGTGTCGAAGCATCCGCTGGTCAGCCTGGGCCTGATCACGTGTGTGATCGGCTTCGTCATGGACGCGTTCCTGGAGAACACGCTGATCCACTGGGGCATGTACATCTATTCGCAGGTGATCCCGTGGGGATCGGTGTTCACCGGAACCACCTTCCAGTTCCCACTCATCTGGGAGTCGTTCTCGGTGACGTTCGTGATGGTGCCTGCGGCGATCCTCTGTTATCGGGACGACACCGGCAAATCGGTGGCGGAGAAGCTGGCCGCCAAAGCGAAGGTCTTCCCGAGCCGACCGGTGCTGGGCACGTTCCTGGTGATGTTCGCCATCATCAACGTGTCGTATTTCGCCTACGGGGCCTGGTTCTGGGCCATCAAGGTGAGCCACGCGGCGACCTCGGTGGCCTGCCCGTGGCCGTTCCCCGAGGCCAAAGTTTATGATCCACAAGGGTTTTACGAGCAGGCGGGGGCGCCAGGGCCGCATTCGGTCGGCATCTGGTCGACCTGGGCGAGCGGGGAGCCCAACGGGCGCCCGCACGTCGAGCCGCCTCCGCCGGGTCAAGGTGCTTGCGCCGACAAGAATCAACAGCCGGGCAAGAATGGCTGAGCCCCGCACCGTCGTCATCACCGGTGCATCGCGCGGGCTGGGTTTCGCTTCGGCAGTGCGCCTGTACCGCGAGGGGTGGCGGGTGGTCGCGGCCATGCGCGACCCGGACCGCGCACTCCCGTTGCTACAGCAGGCAACCGGCGCGGCCCAAGACGTGGACCGGCTGGACCGGTTAGTCCCGGTGCAGCTGGACCTCACCGACCCCGCGTCGATCACGGCCGCTGCCAAGGCCATCGAAGAGACCGTCGGGACACCCTACGCATTGGTGCACAACGCCGGCATCTCGGCGGCCGGAGTGGTCGAAGAGACCGATAGGGCGTTGTGGCAGAAGATGTTCGCCACCAGCGTCCTCGGCCCCGTCCTGCTGACCCAGGCGCTGCTGCCGTCGATGCGGGCAGCCGGCGAGGGTCGCATCGTGCTGGTATCCAGCGCTGCCGGGGTTCGGGGCCAACCGGCCACCGCGCCGTACTCGGCGGCGAAGGGGGCCCTTGAGCGCTGGGGCGAGTCGATGGCATGCGAGATCGCTCCATTCGGTCTCGGTGTCACGGTGTTGGTGGCCGGCACCTACGACACGGAGATCATCACCGACGCCGGCACCACCGACAACCGCGATCTCGGCGGACCGTACGCCCGCGTGCACCAGACCATGAACACCCGAGGCCGGTTAGCGATGAAACTGGCCAGACCACCCGAACGGTTCACCGACGGGCTGCTCAAGGCGCTCGGCGACACCAGGCCGTTCCGTCGCCGCGGGGTAGGCCCGGACGCCTCAATGTTGTTGGCGCTGAACAGGGTTCTGCCCGCCGCGGGCATGCACCAGGTCTCCCGGATCGTGCTGGGCATACCGAAGCAGGGTTCGATGCGGGACGGGGCATATCCGTTGACGGCCGCGCAGCGGGCGATGGTATTCACCGCGCGCGTGGTGCCGCAGCCGGTGCTGCAGCGGGTGGCGTCGTTGGTGGCGAAGCGTAACCAGGGGAGTGAAAGGCAGTAATGGAACAACTATTCGACGATCTGGAAGATTTCGGCGCCTTCGATGACGCCATCTCCGGTGACGTGCGCGACCCGTACACCGAGTTGGCGCGGCTGCGCCGCGAGGAACCCGTGCAGCGCCTGGAAACCTCCGGGGCGCTGCCGCACGAGGAGTCGCTGCCGATGTTCATCGTGTATCGCCACGAGGACGTCCAGCAGATGTTGCGCGACAACAAGACGTTCTCCTCGGCGGCCGTCATCGCCGCATTCGGCCCGGTGCTCGGCGAAGGCGTGATGCTCGGGATGGACGAGCCGGTGCACGGCCGGCTGCGGTCACTGGTGTCAAAAGCCTTCTCGCAGAAGTCATTGGCACGGTGGCAGGACGAACTGGTGGCGCGGGTGGCGAACAGCCTGATCGACAACTTCGCGTCCAACGGCAGAGCCGACCTGGTGAAGGAGTTCACCTTCGACTACCCGAGCCAGATCATCGCCGGCCTGTTGGGCCTGCCCGAGCAGGACTACCCCCAGTTCCAGCGGTGGTCGATCTCGCTGCTGAGTTGGTTGATGAACCCGGAACGTGGGCTCGCGGCCGCAGCGGCGTTGTGCGAATACTTCGCACCCATCCTCGAAGCCCGGCGCGCCGAACCGAAAGACGATCTGATCAGCGCCCTGGCCGCGGCCGAGATCGACGGACAAAAGCTCGCGGACGAGGAGATCTTCTCGTTCCTGCGGCTGCTGCTACCCGCCGGAGTGGAGACGACCTACCGGTCGTTGGGCAACCTGCTGCTGGCACTGCTGTCGGATCCCGCACAGCTGGACGCGATCCGGGCGGACCGGTCGCTGCTGCCGCAGGCGATCGAAGAGGGTGTGCGCTGGGAGCCGCCATTGCTGACCATCACCCGGGTGGCCACCCGCGACACCGAGCTCGGCGGGGTGGCGATCCCGGCCGGCGCCACCGTGATGCCGATGCTGGGTTCGGCGAACCGGCAGGAAGATCGGTATCCGAATCCGGACACGTTCGACATCCACCGGCAGGCGCGGGCGCACCTGGGCTGGGGACACGGCGTCCACGTCTGCCTGGGCATGCATCTGGCCCGGCTGGAGATGCGGACCGCGATCAACCTGCTGCTCGACCGCCTGCCGAACCTGCGGCTGGATCCCGACGCCGACGACCCGCATATCCGCGGGCAGGTCTTTCGGTCGCCGACGTCGGTGCCGGTGCTGTTCGATCCGCAGTAAACCAACCGGGTGCTTTCCGGTAAGCCTCACCGTAGAGTTACTGTCTAGCGGGTGGCCGTTTACGTCCCGGCGCTCTCACCAGCGCCTTGTCAAAAGAGAGCTGAACAAATATGGCTGACACTGTAAAGGTCCGGTTCGAGCCGAAGATGATGATCGACGGCAAGCTCGTCGACGGCCAGGCCGGCACGTTCACCAATATCAATCCGGCCACCGAGGAGTCCCTCGGTGAAGTCGCCGACGCCTCCAAGGAAGACATGCACCGGGCCATCGACGCCGCCCGGCGCGCCTTCGACGAGACCGACTGGTCGACCAACCGCGAGTTGCGCAAGCGCTGTCTGCTGCAGCTGCACGACGCGATCGAGGAGGAGAAGGAGGAGCTGCGCGAGGAGCTCATCCTCGAGGTCGGGTCGCCGCGCGCGATCACCTTCGGCCCGCAGCTGGACGCCCCGCTCCAAGACGGGCTGAAGTACCCGGCCCGGCTCATCGACGACTACCCGTGGGAAACCGATCTCGGCGACCGGGTGATCAGCCTCACCGGCGCCAACACCTCCATCAGGCAATGGCGGGAGCCGGTGGGTGTGGTCGGCGCCATCGTCCCGTGGAACTTCCCGTTCGAGGTGACTGTCAACAAGCTCGGCCAGGCACTGGGCACCGGCAATACCGTCGTGCTCAAGCCGGCGCCCAATACCCCGTTCAACGCCACCCGGCTGGGCCGGATGATCGCCGAGAAGACCGACATTCCCGCCGGCGTGGTCAACGTCGTCACGGCGTCCGATCACTTTGTCGGAGAAGAGCTTACGCTGTCGCCCAAGGTCGACCTGATCTCATTCACCGGCTCGACGGTGGTGGGCAAACGGATCATGGAAAAAGGCGCGGCCACGATGAAGCGGCTGTTCCTCGAGCTGGGCGGCAAGTCGGCCACCATCGTTCTCGAAGACGCCGACTTCGGACTGGCCTGCGCCATCGGCATCGCCCCGTGCATGCACGCCGGTCAGGGCTGTGCCAACCCCACCCGGATGCTGCTGCCGCGGTCGCGCTACGACGAAGGTGTCGCGATCCTCAAGAGCATCTACGAGAACGTCACCTGCGGTGACCCCCAGGACCCCGGAACCCTGTGCGGCCCGGTGATTTCGGAGCGGCAACGCGACCGCGTCATGGGCTACATCCGCAAGGGCGTCGAAGAAGGCGCCACCGCGCTGGTCGGCGGGCCGGACGCGCCCACCGGCTTCGACAAGGGATTCTTCGTCCGCCCAACACTTTTCGTCGACGTCGACAACTCCATGACCATCGCGCAGGAGGAGATCTTCGGCCCGGTGCTCTCGGTCATTCCGTTCGACGACGAGGAGGACGCGATCCGCATTGCCAACGACAGCGTCTACGGCCTGGCCGGCAACGTGATGTCGGGTTCGCTGGAGCACTCGCTGGCGGTGGCGCGCCGGATCAAGGCCGGCTTCATCGGCGTCAACGGCGGTGCCCCGTACGGCGCCGACGTACCGTTCGGCGGCTACAAGCAGAGCGGCGTCGGACGGCAGAACGGCATCGCCGGGTTCGACCAGTACACCGAGATCAAGTCGGTGGGCTACCCGGTCGGATAAATTTTCGGGCCGGGTGTCCTGATCGGGCCCTGCGCAATCGTCCTCTTGGTGAGATCGGGAAAGACCCGGATCATGATCGGTACAGGAGGAATCTCAATGAAGTTGTCAAGCCGCCGCAGTGTTAGGCGCGGTGGGTTGATAGGGCCGATGGTCGCGCAGCATGGCCCAGAGGACGTTGAGGCGTCGGCGGGCCAAGGCGAGGACGGCTTGGGTATGGGTTTTGCCTTCGGATCTTTTGCGGTCGTAGTAGTTGCGCGAGGGTGTATCGGTGCGGATGGCGATCTGGGCGGACAGATAGCAGGCGCGCAGCAGGCGACGGTCGTAGCGGCGGGGGCGTTTGCGGTTGCCGCTGATGCGCCCGGAATCGCGCGGTACTGGTGCCAGCCCGGACACGCCGGCCAGGCGGTCGACGGAGTCGAAGGCGCTCAATTCGCCTCCGGTGGCGGCGAGGAATTCGGCGCCGAGCACGACGCCGAAGCCGGGCATGCTCACGATGATCTCGGCGTGGCGGTGGCGGCGAAATCGGTCCTCGATCATCGTCTCAGTCGCGCCAATCTCGGTGTCGAGGGCCATCACCTCCTTGGCCAGCCGGGCGATCATGGTGGCGGCGAGGTTTTGACCAGGCACGATGCTGTGCTGGGCGTTGGCGGCCTCGATGGCTTTGGCTGCGACGGCAGAGGCGTTGCGCGCCTTGCGTTTAGCAAGCCAGGCCGTCAGCCGGGCAGGGCCTGCGCGGCGCAGCCCGTCGGGGGTCTGGTAGCCGGTCAGCAGGATCAGTGCGGCCTTGCTGGTGCTGTAGTCAAAGGCGCGCTCCAAAACGGGGAAGTATTCCAGCAGCTGGGCTCGCAGCCGGTTGATCGCCCGGGTTCGATCGGCGACCAGATCGGTGCGCCGGCTGGAAAGGATGCGCAGCTCGACGGCGATGTCATCGCCGGGCCGCAGCGGCTGCAGATCACGGCGCATCCGGGCTTGGTCGGCGATGACGGCGGCGTCTTTGGCGTCGGTTTTGCCGTCGCCGCGATAGCCGGCCGAGGCGTGGTAGACGGTGCGGCCGGGAATGTAGAGCAACCGCTGCTCGGAGGCGATGAGCAAGGTAATCAGCAACGCGGCGCCGCCGGCGTTGAGGTCGATCGCCCACGTAATGTCACCGCCGTCGGCCAGCGCCGTCACGGCTCCAATCAGATCCAGCAGCGCCGTTTCGTCGTTAACGACGCGTTGCGACAGCAGCTGAATCCCTTCGACGTTTATGACCACGCAATGGTGGTCGGATTTACCGGCGTCAACACCGGCCCAGACTTGTTGTCTCACAGCCACCTCCGTGATCGTTGTCATCGCTACCAACCCAGCAGACGACCACGCCGACGTGTCCTTACACAGCGATCAAATCGCATCTCTCAATTAGCGGTCGAGTCGTTGCGGGACGACGGGCGGCCAATCCTCCTCGGCCATCAAATACAGCAACCACATGCAAGCCATACCCGACGTCCCTGGGCAATTCGAAGCCTAGAGCTAAGGGCAACGACCACCCTTCAAGAAAGGTAAGGACACCATGCCGCAATACGCCGCACTCACCTACACCAGGGACGTCGACTGGTCGGCCCCTGAACAAGCCGGTGACATGGCCGAATACATGAAATTCGGCCAAGATCACGGTGCCGCGATCCGCGGCGGCGCCGCGCTCTATCCCACCGGCACCGCGACCACCGTGCGGGTCAGCGGCGCCCGCGGCGGCGACGTCGTCACCAGCGACGGCCCCTACGCCGAGACCAAGGAGGCCCTGACCGGGTTCTACCTGATCGAGGCCGCCGACCTGGACGAAGCGCTGCGCATCGCGGCCGAGATCCCGGCGGCCTGGGACGGCGCCGTCGAAGTGCGTCCCGTCATCGAATTCGGCGGTTAGTCATCCGGTCGGTGATGGATACCGACGACGCACTCGCCGAAACCGTCCGGATGGAGGGCACCCGCATTCTGGCGACCCTCATCCGGACGGTCGGCTCGCTGGTCATCGCCGAAGACGCGGTGCAGGAAGCCGCGCTGCGGGCTCTGCGGGAGTGGCCCCGCACCGGGGTGCCCGACGAACCACGCGCCTGGCTCACGGTGACCGCGCGCCGGGTTGCCATCGACCTGCTGCGCCGGGAAGGCGCCCGGGCGCAGAAGGAGCGTGCCAGCGTGGAACTCGCGGTACCCGACCTGCCGCCCGAGAGCGTGGTGGCCGACGACCGGTTGCGGCTGATCTTCACCTGCTGTCATCCGGCGCTCGGCTTGGAGGCCCAGGTGACGCTGGCACTGCGCACCCTGTGCGGCCTGTCCCCGGCGCAGATCGCGGCGGTGCTGTTGACCAGCGAAGCCGCCGTAGCCAAGCGGCTGACCCGGACGCGGAAAAAGATTGCCACCGCGGCGATTCCGTACCGGGTGCCGGCCGACGAAGAATTGCCCGCCCGGCTGGCGGCGGTGTGCGCGGTGTTGCACGCGTCCTACACCATCGCGCACACCCCGGCGGGCGGTGACCGGCTGACCGACGTCGACGGCACCCGCGAGGCGCTGCGACTCTCGCGCCTGGTGCACAACCTGATGCCCGATGAACCCTCCCCGATGGCGGTGCTGGCATTGCAGTTGCTGACCGAATCCCGGCGGGCCGCGCGGGTGGACGGGGCGGGGGAGCCGATCCCGCTGTCCGAGCAGGACCGCTCGCTGTGGGACACCGATGCCATCACCGAGGCGTTCGGGCTGCTCAACGACTCGCTGCGGCGCACCGGCGCGGTCGCCGACCCCTACCAGCTGCAGGCCGCCATCGCCGCAGAGCACGCCCGGGCCGCGTCGTATCGGGCCACCGACTGGACCGAAATCGTCCGGCTTTACGACCTGCTCATGTCGGTGCGGCCGAGTGCTCCCGTGGCCCTGGCCCGAGCCGTCGCGCTCGCCGAACGAGACGGGCCCGCAGCGGGATTGCAGGCGCTGGCGCCCCTGGAACCGGACCAGCGCTGGCATGCGGTACGCGGTGAATTGCTCTCCCGGGAAGGAAGATTCGCCGAAGCGGTGGAGGCGACGCAGGCGTCGCTCACCGAGGCGGTCGCCGCGCCGGAGCGCCGGTATCGCGAGCGGCGGATCGCCGAGTGGCAGGCAAGCATCTGATCCGGGCCGATGCCGTTCACACGGTCGGGACGGTGCCGCCGTCGACCACGATGTCGGCACCCACTACCGCGGCCGCGGCATCGGAGACGAGAAAGCCGACGACCGCAGCTATTTCGTCCGGCCGGGCAGGCCGGCCCAGCGGAATGCCGCCAAGCGCGCTCATCAGTGACTGCAGGGCGGCGTCGCGGTCCCCGTTGCCCGCAGCGGCGATCCGGTCGACCAGATCCTCGGCGGCCTCGGTCTGGATGAAGCCCGGTGACACCGTGTTGACGCGAATGCCCTTAGGTGCCAGCTCGTTCGACAACCCCTTGCTGTGGGCGCGCAGGGCAGCCTTGGCTGCTGCGTACCCCAGAGTGCCGTCGAACAGGGGCATCCGGCTCTGAATGGAACCGATATGCACGACGCACCCCGAACCCGCCTCGATCATCGTCGGCAGCAGCGCACGATCCAGACGTACCGCGGCCATGAGGTTGAGGTTGAGTTCGTCGGCCCAGTCCCGGTCGTCGAGGGCGGCGAAGCCGCCCGACGGAGTCCGGGATCCACCTGCCACATGCACCAGGATGTCGAGTCCGCCGCGGTCGCGGACCGCAGCGGCCACCTGCTGCGCTCCGGCCGGCGAGGACAGGTCCGCTGCGACGAAATCTTCTGTCTCCGAGCCGCGATGGCGGGCCACGGCGATGACGCGGGCGCCCCGCGATCGCAGCCAGGCGGTTACCGGGGCGCCCGTCCCTTTCGTGGCCCCGGTGACGACCGCGCGTCGTCCTTGCAGTGCGGTCATGCGTCGGCCCGGAAGACCGGCCAGCACAGCGACGTGACCCATTGCGCGGAATCGTCGGTGTCCCAATAGAATCGGTCGTAGTACTCGCGCAGCGGGCCCTCGATGCTGATCTCGTGACGGGTCGCGTATTCGCCGAGTGCGCTGTAGTGGATGTCGACGTCGTCGTGCGGGCCTCGGTGTGAGATCACCGCCAACTCGGCCGCTGGCACGGTCATTGGCACCACCCGTCCGATTGGCCGCACCGGGCCGTCGACCGGCAGGAAAACGGTCGTCCCGCCGCGGTCGCCGGCGAAGATTTCGAAGTCGAACAATGCCCCCAGAGCGCCGGTCGGAGTGAGCACACGGTCGGCCTGCACCGTCGCCCGCAATTCGCCCACCGCACCCTGCCACCAGGTCAGCAGATCGTCGCGATCCACGGTCGCGGTGATCGCCGCGGTCTCGGTTTCAGCGACGGTGCGGTGTTCGATCCGCGACTCCGGGGCCGGGGCTTCGAGGATGGCCCGCAGAGACTTGACGGCACTGCGGGTTGCGGCGAGCTGGTTTTCCAGTCTTGCCAAGTGATCGCTGATGAGTGCGTTCCGGTCGGCCGGCGCGGAGACGAGGACGGCGCGGACGTCGGCCAACGGCATGCCGAGCTCGCGCAACCGGCGGATGACCTGAGCGGTCGGCGCCTGATCGCTGCTGTAGTACCGGTAGCCGGTGGCCGGATCGACCCGATGCGGTTCGAGCAGTCCGACGTCGTGATAGTGACGCAGGGTCTTGACCGGCAACTGCGTCATCCGGGAAAAGTCGCCGATCGATATACCAGTGGTCATTGGGTCATTGTGAAGTCTCCCGTTGCGGGAGAGTCAAGGCCGACAGCCCGCCTTGACTCTCCGGCGGTGAAGGCGGTCACGCTGGTCGCATGACTACTCAAACGCACTCCGCCGCTCAACGTTTCGTGGACGCGGTTAACGCTTTCGATGTCGATGCCGTGGTCCGAACATTCGCCCCCGACGCGCTGGTCAACGACAATCAGCGGGAGTTCGCCGATCCCGAGTCCATTCGCGACTGGGTGGCCACGGAGATCGTCGGTGACCGGGTGACCATGGAGGTGTTGGACACGGATGAAAGGTCCGGCCTGATGGTGCTCCGTACCCGGGTCGGCGGCGATTTCGACAAAACCGGCCTGCCCGAGGAACTCGTCCTCACCAATTACCTCGTGGTTCGCGACGACCTGATCGGCGGCCTGTTCATCGTCCTCAACCGCGACTGACGACGCAGTCTGCCCAATCCGCCTCGCGGGTCGCAAGCAGCGTTTCACCACGAGAAGCCACCCCGCTCCGCGCCCTCCCAACCGGATGGTTGACAATCTAAGTAATTAATTTTGTCAAAGGAGACATCTCATGGCTGAAGCAGTCATCGTCGAAGCAGTACGTTCCGCCGTCGGCAAGCGCAACGGCGGGCTGTCCGGGGTGCACCCGGCCGACCTGTCTGCGCAGGTCCTCAACGGTTTGGTCACTAAGGCCGGCGTCGACCCCGAACTCGTCGACGACGTCATCTGGGGCTGCGTCATGCAAGCCGGTGAGCAGGCTCTCGACATCGGCCGCACCGCGCTGCTGGCCGCAGGTTGGCCAGAGACCGTGCCCGGCGTGACCGTAGACCGCCAGTGTGGTTCCAGCCAGCAGTCAGTGCACTTCGCCGCCGCCGGCGTGATTGCCGGTCACTACGACGTCGTCGTCGCCGGTGGCGTGGAATCGATGTCGCGTACCCCGATGGGCGCGTCCCTGGCCAACGGCGGGCGGCCCTACCCGGAGAGCTTCCTGAACCGCTACGAAGGCAGGATCCCCAACCAGGGCATTGGCGCGGAGATGATCGCCGAGCAGTGGGGTCTGTCCCGCCTCGACCTGGACCAGTTCTCCCTCGACTCTCACGAAAAGGCTGCTGCCGCACAGGATGCCGGTGCTTTTGACGACCAGATCGTCGGTATCAAAGACGGCGACGGGAACGTGATTCTGAAGGACGAGGGCATCCGCCGCGGCACCCCGATGGAGAAGATGGCGTCGCTGAAGCCGGCGTTCAAGGAGGACGGCGTGATCCACGCGGGCAACTCCTCGCAGATCTCCGACGGTTCGGCCGCGCTGCTGTTCATGTCGGCGGAGAAGGCCAAGGAACTGGGCATGAAGCCGATCGCCAAGGTGCACACCGCGACTCTGGCCGGGGCCGACCCGGTGATCATGCTGACCGCGCCCATCCCGGCCACCCAGAAGGTGCTCAAGCGCTCCGGCCTGTCCATCGGCGACATCGGCGCCTACGAGGTCAACGAGGCGTTCGCGCCGGTTCCGCTGGCCTGGCTCAAGGACATCGGCGCCGACGAGACCAAGCTGAACCCCAACGGCGGGGCGATCGCGCTCGGTCACCCGCTCGGCGGCTCCGGTGCCCGCATCATGACCACGCTGCTGTACCACATGCGGGACAAGGGAATTCGTTACGGCCTGCAGACCATGTGCGAGGGTGGCGGCCAGGCCAACGCCACCATCCTGGAATTGCTGTGACGGACGCTCCCGGCGCTCTGGTCGAGCGCCGCGGGAACGTCATGATCATCACCATCAACCGGCCCGAAGCCCGCAACGCGGTCAACGGCGCGGTCAGCATCCGAGTCGGTAACGCGCTGGAGGAAGCCCAGCAGGATCCCGAGGTGCGGGCGGTGGTGATCACCGGCGCGGGCGACAAGTCGTTCTGCGCCGGTGCGGACCTCAAGGCGATCTCGCGGCGGGAGAACATCTACCACCCGGACCGTCCGGAGTGGGGCTTCGCCGGCTACGTGCATCACTTCGTCGACAAGCCCACCATCGCGGCGGTCAACGGGACGGCGCTGGGCGGGGGCACCGAATTGGCGCTGGCCAGTGACCTGGTGGTGGCCGACGAGCGCGCTCAGTTCGGGCTGCCCGAGGTCAAGCGCGGACTGATCGCCGCCGCCGGCGGCGTGTTCCGGATCATGGACCAGCTGCCGCACAAGGTCGCGATGGAACTGCTGTTGACCGGCGAACCGCTGACTGCGTCGGACGCCTACGAGTGGGGCCTGATCAACCAGGTGGTCAAGGAGGGTTCGGTGCTGGATGCCGCCCTGACCTTGGCCGCGCGGGTGACCGGCAATGCGCCGCTGTCGGTGCAGGCCAGTAAGCGCATCGCCTACGGCGTCGACGAGGGTGTGATCACCGCCGAGGAAGTGGGCTGGGACCGCACCATGCGCGAAATGCGTTCGCTGATCAGGTCGGAGGACGCCCGGGAAGGCCCGCTGGCGTTCGCCGAGAAGCGCGAGCCAGTCTGGAAGTCGCGCTAGCCAGACCCGCTGACGCGGGCCCTGCCGAGCAGACGTGAAATCGCACGATTTGGGATCAAATCGTGCGATTTCGCGTCTGCTCGCCGTGGGTCAGGAGGCGAGCACGTTGACGCCCCACTGGAACAAGGGCGGCAGCGCGGTGCAGGCCGGGACCAGGGCGCGGCGCACCACGCGAGGGGTGCTGGCCAGCACCAGACCCCGGGTGAGCAGCCGGTAATCGCGGGTCACCCGGTGCCATGAGCGCTCATAGGCCTGCGGGGTGTCATCGACGAGAGCACCGATCGCGACGGCGGCCTGTTTGACGGCGAGGCTGATGCCCTCACCCGTGAGCGCGTCTTCGTAGCCGGCGGCATCGCCGACCAGCAGCACCCGGCCGGCCACCCGGCGGGAGACCACCTGCCGAAGCGGGCCGCAACCGCGCGCGGCCGTACGATCAGCGCCCTCCAAATGCCTTGCCAGCCAGGGGAACCAGTCAAGTTCGGGACGCTGACGGGACAGGATCGCCACGCCCACCAGATCCGGTTCCACCGGCGTCACGTACGCCTCGCCCCACCGCGACCAGTGCACCTCGACGAACTCCGACCAGGCCGGAACCCGGTAGTGCCAGCGCAATCCGTGCCGTCGCGGGGTGCCGCGCGTCGCGGCGATTCCGACGGCGCGACGCACCGTCGAGTGCAGACCGTCGGCGCCGACCAGCCACCTGGCTCGGACGCCCGCGGCCGACACGCCGTGCGCATCCTGCTCGACGGCGCTCACCTTCGTCCGAATCCATTCGGTGTCAACCTCTTTGGCCCGCGCCTCCAGCGCCGCGTGCAGCGTGGTGCGCCGGACGCCGCGCCCCGGACCGGTCTTGAACAGCGCTTCGGCCCGTCGATGGGCACTGGCATAAGCGATTCCGCGGAACGGCATACCCGCCGGATCCACGCCGAGGCCGGTCAGTTCGGCCAGACCGCCGGGCATCAACCCTTCCCCGCACGCCTTGTCGATCGGCCCTTCCCGGGGCTCGGCCACGATCACCGAAAGCCCTTGCGCGCGAGCGTGTAACGCGGTGGCCAGGCCACCGGGTCCACCCCCGACCACCAGCAGGTCGGCGTCGAAATTTGTCATGCGTAACCCAGCACCGAGTTCTCGACCCGCAACCGGACCGTCAGCAGCGCCGCATTGGCCAGCGTGAAGATAGTCGCGGTCAGCCAGGCGGTGTGCACCATCGGCAACGCGACGCCTTCGACCACCACCGCAACATAATTCGGGTGGTGCAGGAACCGGTAGGGGCCCTTCTTCACCAGCGGTTCGTGGGGCAGCACGATCACCCGGGTGTTCCACCGCTTGCCCAGCGAGGTGATGCACCACCAGCGCAGAGCCTGGCACAACGCCAGCACCACCACCATCGACCAGCCCAGCCATGGGATGAACGGACGGTGCAGAGCCGACGGCTCGACCAGGCAACCCACCAGCAAGGCGGTGTGCAGGATGACCATGACGACGTAGTGCGACCGGCCGAACTCTTTGCCGCCCTGGGCAAATGACCATTTTGCGTTGCGCCGCGACACCACCAGCTCGGCCAGGCGTTCGACTACGACCGCGAGGATCAGAAGGTAATACGGTCCTACCATCGCAGCAGCACCAATTCCGAGCAGAAGGCCGGCCCCATTGCGATCATCAGCCCGATCGAACCGGCCGGCGGGGGATCGGCCATATTGGCGCCGAGCACATCGAGGACCGACACCGATGACAAATTGCCGTTGTCGCGCAATGACTTCCGAGTGTGATCCAGCGCATCGCCGGGCAGTCCCAACCCCTTTTCCACCGCTTCGATCACCCGCGGCCCGCCCGGGTGGCACACCCAGGTCGACACGTCCTCGGGGGTCAACCCATGGTCGGCGAGGAACGTGCGCACGTCGTCACCGAGGTATTTCTCGGCCACCGTCGCCACGTCGGCCGAAAGCACGATGCGAAATCCGTCACTGCCGATGTTCCAGCCCATCACCTCTTCGGTATCGGGGTAGATGCGGCTGCGGGTGGCCAGCACCCTCGGGCCTGCAGTGGCACCACTACTGCCGCGGCGGGCACCCGTCGCCACGACGGCGGCCGCGCCGTCACCGAAAAGGCTGGATGCCACAAGATTGGCCACGGAGTTATCTTCGCGCTGAATGGTCAGAGAACATAACTCGACCGCCAACAGCACGCCGACCTGGTCCGGAAAAGCGCGCAGATAGTCGTGCATGCGCGCCACGCCGGCCGCGCCGGCGACACAGCCCAGGCCGAACAGCGGGACACGTTTGACGTCCTGCCGCAACCCCACCCGCTTGGCCAGCCGCGCCTCCAGCGTCGGCACCGCCAGGCCGGTGACGGTCGTCGAGAAGACGATGTCGACCTCCGACGGATGCACCCCGGCCTGGTCCAGCGCCTGCAGCAGCGCCTGTTCGGCCAGCTCCAGCGCAACCCCGATGAAGGCGTCGTTGGCCTCGCTGAAACCACTCAGGTTCGCGTAGCGCGACAGCGGCAGCGCGGTGTGACGGGACTCGACGCCGCTGCTCATCGCGAAACGCCGGAATTCCGGGCCGGCGAAGTCGGTGAGTGCCGCGATGGTGTCCTCCTGGCTGTTGAGGTGCCGCGGAAACTGCACGGCAACCCCGGCCACGGACGGCGTGTTCTCGGCAACTGGTGTCCGCGCGCCGGGACGTGCCGAATCTCCCCTTGAAGTGATGTTCATGTAGCCAGTCACGGTGTCACCGCCGCGCCGGTTCATCAGGGCCTAGAAGCAGGCTCAGAAACAGGATTGACCTGCACCGATTTGCGGACGCCCTGGTTGGGGTACCTGACTGGGGACAGTTGCCTTGCAACGTGGGCCTTTTCGTCCTTCAAGGCCCTTTCAAGGCCCCGAACGCGACAGTTAGGTTGGAACAATGCGGATTCTGGTGACAGGCGCCACCGGCTATGTGGGGTCACGTCTGGTCACAGCGTTGCTGGCGGAGGACCACGAGGTGGTGGCTGCCAGCCGAAACCCGAACAGCCTCAAGCGCTTTGGGTGGTCAGATGAGGTCAAGACGGTCAGGTTGGACGCTTCGGACCCCGCGTCGGTGCAGGCGGCCTTCGAGTCAGCCGGGCAGGTTGACGTGGTGTATTACCTGGTGCACGGGATCGGTCAGGCCAACTTCCGCGAAGCCGACAACACCGCCGCCACCAACGTCGCCACCGCGGCTCGCGACGCCGGCGTGCGCCGCATCGTCTACCTGGGCGGGTTCGTGCCCGACGACGGAGCGTTGTCCGAGCACCTGACCAGCCGGGCCGAGGTCGCCGAGTCCCTGACGGTCGAGAACGGTCCGGAGTTGGTGTGGCTGGGGGCGGCGCTGATCATCGGGGCGGGGTCGACGTCATTCGAGATCCTGCGTTACGTCGGCGACCGGTTCCCAGTCATGCCGATGCCGAGCTGGATGCACAACCCCCTCGACCCGATCTCGATCCGCGATGTCCTGCACTACCTGGTGGCCGCGGCCGACCCGGACCTTGTTCCGGCCGGCGCTTATGACATCAGTGGGCCGGAGAGCACGTCCTACCGGGACCTACTCAAGAGGTACGCCCGGATTTCCGGCCGCTGGCACGCCGCATGTCGCGTGCCCGGCATCGACACCTCGATGGCCTCGCTGTTCGCCGCGATAGCGCTCCCGGTGCCCAGTGCCCTGGCAGGGGATCTGGTGGAGTCGCTGGAACATCCGATGCGCGCGTCCGGCAGCGGCTTGCAGAACAAGGTGCCGGACCCGCTGGGCGGTTTGTTGGGCATCGACGAGGCGATTTCGCTGGCGCTGAGCGGCCACACCGAGCACCCGCCCCGGCCGGTCAGCGCGCTCGCCGACCCGCACCACCTCGCCGATACCGACCCGATCTGGGCAGGCGGCGATGCCTTACGCATCCGCCGACTCGCCCGGACCATCACGCCGCCGATCGTGCGGCCCACCCTGCGACTGGTTAACATCGTCCCCGGCCCCCTTGCCGGTGCGTTGCGTACCAGCCTGGACATCCTGCTAACGCTCACCCCGAGGATCCGCACGGCATGACCCAAACCGCTACACCCAACCGCACCAGTGCCATCCAGGAGATCCGCCGCGCGATCGTCAACGTCGCGGTGCCGCATCACGAGCCGCCACGGGTCGTGTTGCGCCGTCGCATTGTCGTCGCGATCACGCTGGTGCTCGGCGCCGCCATCCTGGGCGTCTCGCTGCGGACCCGGCCCGGCGAGGCCAGCTTCTACTGGCTGACGCTGGCGTTGGCGGCGGTGTGGTTGCTCGGCGCGTTGGCGTCCGGCCCGCTGCACCTGGGCGGGATCTGCTGGCGCGGACGCAACCAGCGTCCGGTGATCACCGGCACCACGATCGGCCTCGTCCTCGGCGCCATCTTCGTGGTCGGTGGCCTGATCGTCCGGGAGATCCAGCCGATCGACGCCTGGATCACCCGCGTCCTGCAGTACGCACACCAGGGGCCGTTTCTGCTGATCGTGCTGATCACGGTGGTCAACGGGGTCACCGAAGAGGTGTTCTTCCGCGGTGCGCTCTACACCGCGCTGGGACGCCACCATCCGGTGGCGATCTCGACGGTGTTGTATGTCGCCGCGACCATGGCCAGTGGTAACCCGATGCTCGGATTCGCCGGAGTGATTCTGGGAACCGTGAACGCGCTGTCGCGCCGCGCGACCGGCGGCGTGCTCGCTCCCATGCTGACCCACTTCGTCTGGGGCCTGATCATGGTGCTGGCACTGCCACCGATGTTCGGCGTTTTATAGCTATTGGCCGGCGCCGACCTCGCGCGCCAGCTTTCGAAGTTCGGCGGCGTGCAGCGGCTTGAACAGGAACCAGTACAGCCGGCCGGGGATGCCGCGAGGGTAGAAGATCGCCCGCTGGGTGTATTTGCCCGGCGCGGTCGTCAGCTCCAGCCAGGCCTGGCCGGGCGCGCGGACTTCCGCCCGTAGTCGCAGCTTCTCGCCCGGTTCGCTCGCCGCGACGCTCCACCGGGTGGCCGAATAGCGGCGTCGCGGCGCCAGCGGAAACGAGTACCACCGGCCGCGGTTGGCGGCGTTCTCCGCTGCCTTCCACAGTTCGTCGGGCCCGGCCGAGGTCGTGGTGGTCTGCACGTCGTCGAAGATGATCTCGCCGGCCCAGTCCGGGTCGCTGGGCAACAGTTCGGCCGGCTCGGACTCCAGCGAGTCCCAGGTCGGGTCGGGCAGGCCCGCGAAGGCGCGATTGAGTGCCACCGCGACGGCGCGACGGTATCCGGTCAGCCCGCCGGGAGGTCGCTCGATGATCGAGTCGACGTCGGAGTTGTGCATCACCGCGTCGCACTCCAGCGACTCGATCAGCGGGCGCGCCAATCCGGGCGGGATCGGTGTCACGGTGCCCACCCACAGGCTCGCGATCGTCGGTGTCAGAAACGGCAGCACGATCAGGTAGCGCTTGTGCAGCCGCGCGACCTCGGCGTAGATCCGCATCATGTCGCCGTATTCCAGCACGTCGGGACCGCCGATGTCCCAGGTGCGCGAAGACGGCACCGGCGCCGTCGCCGCGGCGACGAGGTAGTACAGCACGTCGCGTACCGCGATGGGCTGAATCTTGTTGTGCACCCACTTCGGGGTGGTCATCACCGGCAGCCGGTCGGTCAGGTGCCGGATCATCTCGAACGACGCGCTGCCGGCCCCGACGACCACGCCGGCTTGCAGCACCAGCGTCTCGATGCCGGACTCGATCAGGTGATCGCCGACCGCCTTCCGCGACCGCAGGTGCGGGGAGAGCTCCTTGCCCTCGGGATGCAGGCCGCTCAGGTACACGATGCGACGCACTCCGGCCTGACGCGCGGCCGTAACGACGTTGCGTACCGCGCGTTCCTCCTCGGCTGCGAAATCCTTTGCCCCGCCGCCCATCGAGTGCACCAGGTAGTAGACGACGTCGATTCCGTCGAATGCCTCGACCAATGAATCGGCGTCGCCGAGGTCACCGCGCGCCACCTCGACGTCCGGTCGCCACGGCACCCCGTCCAGCTTGCCGGGGTTACGTGCCAGCGCGCGCACGCGATGACCCGCCTCTAGTAGGCGCGGCACCAGCCGCGCGCCGATGTAACCGGTCGCCCCGGTCACTAAGCAATGCATCGGTTCAGCCGCCACAGCACCCCGTTCGCTCACGTTCACCAATTATTCGGAGTACACGCAAGTGTGGATTGATAATCCTGCTTTTCAAGAGTCGGTGAAGTTGGGCGAGCGGCGTTCCTGGAATGCCCGGGTCCCTTCTTTGAAGTCGGGCGCCTGCAGCAGGCCGCGTTGACCTTCGAACTCCCGCTGGAGGGTGGGGTTCAGCTCGGTGAGGGTGGCCGCGTTGATCGCGGTCTTGGTCTTGGCGTACGCCACGGCCGGGCCGGTCAGCAAGCGCGTGACCACTTTGTCCACTTCGGCGTCGAAGTCGTCGGCCGGATAGACCGCGCTCACCAGACCCCACGACAGCGCCTCGGTCGCTGTGAGCCGCTCGGGCAGCAGCGCCATCCGCATGGCCCTGATCCGGCCCACCGCGGCAGCGACCAGAGCCGACGCGCCGCCGTCGGGCATCAAGCCGATCTTCGTGAAGGCGAGCATGAAAAATGCCTTCTCCGAAGCCAATACGACGTCGCAAGACAGGGCGATAGATACGCCGACGCCGGCCGCCGGTCCCTGCACGACGGCAACCACCGGGTGCGGCAACGTGGTGATCGCCCGGACCAGACGGTTGATTTCCAGGATGATCTCGTCCGGGGGAACGCCGCCGCCGCTGGACATGTCGTCGGCGCTGATGCCGGCTCCGGAACTGAAGCCGCGACCGGCGCCGCCGAGTCGCACCACCCGCACCGCGGGGTCGGTGGCGGCGGCCTCCATCGCGTCGGCCAGACCGGTGATGACCGGAATGATCAGCGAGTTGAGGCTGTCGGGTCGGTTGATCGTCAGCGACAGCACGCCGTCGGTCAGGTCGACGTCAAGGCCGGCGACGGGGGCGAGAGCGGCAATTCCGGATTTGGACATGGGATTCACAGTAAGTGACCCGGGATGCATGGTCGCCCGCGGCGGCTGCGAAGATGCAATCAACCGGTTGTTAGGGCGTCAGAGCGGACGAAAGGTCGGTGCACCCATGGCGGGACCGCTGAGTGGTTTACGTGTTGTCGAGTTGGCGGGAATCGGGCCGGGCCCGCATGCCGCCATGATCCTGGGCGACCTCGGCGCCGACGTGGTTCGGGTGGACCGCCCCGGTCCCGGCGGTCCGGTCAAGGACGCGATGAGCCGCAACCGGCGCATCGTCACCGCCGATCTCAAGTCCGCCGAGGGCCGCGACCTGGTCCTCAAGCTCGTCGCGAAGGCCGACGTGCTGATTGAGGGCTATCGCCCGGGCGTCACCGAGCGGCTCGGTCTGGGCCCCGAGGACTGCGCCAAGGTCAACGAGCGGCTGGTCTACGGACGGATGACCGGCTGGGGCCAGACCGGCCCGCGCAGCCAGCAGGCCGGTCACGACATCAACTACATCTCGCTGAACGGCATCCTGCACTCGATCGGCCGGGCCGGCGAGCGGCCGGTGCCGCCGCTGAACCTGGTCGGCGACTTCGGTGGCGGCTCGATGTTCCTGCTGCTCGGCATCCTGTCGGCGCTGTGGGAGCGGCAGACCTCGGGCAAGGGACAGGTGGTCGACGCCGCGATGGTCGACGGATCCAGCGTGCTGGTGCAGATGATGTGGCAGATGCGGTCCTCGGGTATGTGGACCGACGCGCGGGGCACCAACATGCTCGACGGCGGCGCGCCCTACTACGACACCTATGAGTGCGCAGACGGGCGCTACGTCGCCGTCGGTGCCATCGAACCGCAGTTCTATGCCGCCATGATTCAGGGCCTGGGACTGGATGCGGCCGCCCTGCCCCCGCAGAACGACGTCGCGCGCTGGCCCGAGCTGCGGGCATTGCTGGTCGAGGCGTTCGGCAGCCGCGACCGCGACCACTGGGCCAAGGTGTTTGCCGACTCGGACGCCTGTGTGACCCCGGTGCTGGCGTTCGGCGAGGCCAATTCTGAACCGCACATTGCCGAGCGCGGCACGTTGTACGAGGTCAACGGCCACCTGCAGCCGATGCCGGCCCCGCGGTTCTCCCGCACCCCGGCCGACACGCCGCACCTGGCGCAAGCGGTGGGGGACATCGAAGCGATTCTCTCGGACTGGGTATAGTCCCAACCAACCAGTAGGTTGGGACCAACGGAAGGGATATGGGCGTGGAGATCAGGGACGCCGTCGCAGTCGTCACCGGGGGAGCGTCGGGCTTGGGCCTGGCCACCACGAAACGACTGCTCGACGCCGGGGCGCAAGTAGTGGTGCTCGACCTGCGCGGTGAGGAAGCGGTGGCCGAACTGGGCGACCGCGCGCATTTCGCCCAGACCGATGTCACCGACGAGGATGGCGTCGCAAAGGCGCTGGATCTGGCCGAGTCGCTGGGCCCGGTGCGAATCAACGTCAACTGCGCCGGCATCGGCAACGCCATCAAGACGCTGTCCAAGGACGGACCCTTCCCGCTCAAGGGCTTCAAGAAGGTGGTCGAGGTCAACCTGATCGGCACGTTCAACGTGCTGCGTCTGGCCGCCGAGCGCATCGCCAAGACCGAGCCGGTCGGCGAAGAGCGGGGCGTGATCATCAATACCGCGTCGGTCGCCGCGTTCGACGGCCAGATCGGCCAGGCCGCCTACTCGGCGTCCAAGGGCGGTGTCGTGGGCATGACGCTGCCGATCGCCCGGGACCTTTCGCGCGAACTCATCCGCGTGGTGACCATCGCGCCGGGGCTGTTCAAGACCCCGCTGCTGGGCTCGTTGCCCGAGGAAGCACAGAAGTCCCTCGGCAAGCAGGTTCCGCACCCGGCACGGCTGGGCGACCCGGACGAGTACGGCGCGCTGGCGGTTCACATCATCGAAAACCCGATGCTCAACGGCGAGGTGATCCGTCTGGACGGCGCGATCCGGATGGCGCCGCGGTAGGTCTGTTCGTCGAGCCTGTGTTTCGGTAGAGGCGCACTCGCGCTCTTACTGCAGATTTACGAGGTCGGCGGGCAGGTCCGCCCCCCCAAAACCGAAGAAGCCCCCCGCAGAACGCGGGGGGCTTACATCGGAACCACTAGGTGGCTATCGACGAAACCATCGGGAGACGGTGGGTTCGGCCATCAGTAATCGTGCAATTACGCCCATGGTGTTTACCTCAGCTCGCTGTCGGCAGGGGTTGCCAGTCTTCGAACTGCTCGGAGCACTCACCCTCGACGAGCATGTCGCCGTGGTAGAGAGCTTCGAAGTCAGCCTTGATGACGTCGGCACTCGAGTCGTCGATCCACATGACATTGACTGTAAGAGCCTGCATTAAGGAATCGGTGAGTCACGATTCGGAAAATGGTGGCAATTCTTACCGGTGGGTAGGGTGCCGCCGCGACGCACCAGATTACCCATTTCCCGCACGGTTGAACCATCTCCCACCAGCGCTCGTAGTACAGCAGGGGTCTTGTTTGACACTTGTAAGTTAGCGTTGCTAAGTTAGCGCCGATAGGTGTGCGGTTGCTCGGGACGGCCCGCGCCGGCCGGCCGGAGGGACACAACATGCTGCAGGGGATCGCTCGACTGGTCATCGCGGCTCCGCGACGCATCATCGGCATCGCCTTACTGGTCTTCATCGCCGCCGCGGTCTTCGGCATCCCAGTCGCCAACAGCCTCTCCCCGGGCGGCTTCCAGGACCCCAACTCGGAGTCGGCGCGCGCCATCACGCAATTGACCGACAAGTTCGGCCAAAGCGGTCAGCAGATGCTGATTCTGGTCACCGCGCCCGGAGGAGCCAGAAGTGACCAGGCCCGCACTGCGGGCACCGACCTGGTCGAGCAGCTCAAGAAGTCGCCGCTGGTGTACAACACCACCTCTCCCTGGACCGCGCCCCCCGAAGCCGCCGCCGACCTGATCAGCAAGGACGGCAAGTCCGGATTGATCGTCGTCAACCTCAAGGGCGGCGAGAACGACGCACAGAAGAACGCCCAGACCCTGGCCGACCAGTTCGTTCACGACCACGACGGCGTCACCGTCCAAGCGGGCGGCTCGGCGATGGAATACGCGCAGATCAACAAGCAGAACCAGGCCGACCTGCTGGTCATGGAGATGATCGCCATCCCGTTCAGCTTCGTGGTGCTGGTGTGGGTGTTCGGTGGGTTGCTGACGGCGGCGCTACCGATGGCACTGGGGGCGCTGGCCGTGGTCGGGTCGATGTCGGTGCTGCGACTGGTCACCTTCACCACCGAGGTGTCGATCTTCGCACTGAACCTCAGTACCGCACTGGGCCTGGCGCTGGCCATCGACTACACCCTGCTGATCATCAGCCGCTACCGCGACGAGCTGGCCGAGGGTTGTGATCGCGAACAGGCGCTGATCCGCACCATGGCCACCTCCGGGCGCACCGTGCTGTTCTCGGCCGTCACCGTGGCTTTGTCGATGGCCGCGACGGTGGCCTTCCCGATGTACTTCCTCAAGTCGTTCGCCTACGCCGGTGTGGCGACGGTGGCATTCGTCGCGACCGCGTCCATCGTGGTCACCCCGGCTGCCATCGTGCTGATGGGTTCGCGGATCGACGCGTTCGACGTACGACGCCTGCTGCGTCGCGTCTTTCGGCGCCCCGAACCGGTGCACAAGCCGGTCGAGCAGTTGTTCTGGTACCGCTCGAGCAAGTTCGTGATGCGCTACTGGCTGCCGATCGGTTCGGCCGTCGTAGCGCTGTTGCTGCTGCTCGGGCTGCCGTTCTTCTCGGTGAAATGGGGATTCCCGGACGACCGGGTGTTACCGACCTCGGCGTCGGCGCATCAGGTCGGCAACCAGCTGCGCGACAACTTCGCGCGCGACTCGGCCACCGCCGTGCCGGTCGTCGTTCCCGACGCGCGCGGTCTGACGCCCGACGACCTCAGTCAATACGCGGCCGGACTGTCACTGGTGCCCGATGTGTCGGCGGTGTCCGCCCCGACCGGGACGTTCATCGGTGGCAAGCCGTCCGGCCCGCCGGTAGGGGCCACCGGGATGACCGACGGCAGCGCTCTGCTGACCGTGAGCAGCACCGCGCCACTGTTCTCGCAAGCCTCGGACAACCAGCTGAAGCGGTTGCATCAAGTGGCCACGCCGGGCGGGCGCAATGTGGAGATGGCCGGTGTCGCGCAGGTGAACCGGGACAGCGTCGACGCGGTGACCGACCGCCTGCCGCTGGTCCTCGGGTTGATGGCCGCCGTGACCTTCATCCTGTTGTTCCTGCTGACCGGGAGCGTGGTGCTGCCGTTGAAGGCTCTGGTGCTCAACATGCTTTCGCTGAGTGCGGCGTTCGGCGCGTTGGTGTGGATCTTCCAGGACGGCCACCTCGGCGCGTTGGGTACCACCCCGAGCGGGACGCTGGTCGCCAACATGCCGGTACTGCTGTTCTGCATCGCGTTCGGGTTATCGATGGACTACGAGGTGTTCCTGGTCTCCCGTATCCGGGAGTACTGGCTGGCATCGGGGGCGGCCCGGCCCGCCACACCGACCCCGGCGCACGCGCACGCCGCCAACGACGAAAGCGTCGCGCTGGGCGTTGCCCGCACCGGACGGGTGATCACCGCGGCCGCGCTGGTGATGTCGATGTCGTTCGCGGCGCTGATCGCCGCCCACGTGTCCTTCATGCGGATGTTCGGGCTGGGCCTGACGCTCGCGGTGATCGCCGACGCGACCTTGGTGCGAATGGTCCTGGTCCCGGCGTTCATGCACGTGATGGGCAGGTGGAACTGGTGGGCGCCCAAGCCGCTGGTGTGGCTGCATGAGCGGTTCGGCATCAGTGAGGGCGGCGACCTGGAAGCGCCCGCCGAGGTCGCCGGCCATCGCGTGCCGAGCGAGGCCGATACCGCCAAGATGCCGTCCCAGCGCAACGGGCGGGACGTCCACGCGTCGGTGACGCGCCGTGGTTGACGTATCGGTGCACGGGCTGCGGCGCCAGCGTGCCCCACGCGGGTCCGGCGACCGGCTACGTCACGAAATCCTGGATGCGGCAACCGAATTGCTGCTGGAGACCGGGCAAGTGCGGGCGGTGTCGATTCGATCGGTCGCACAACGCGTCGGTGTCACGTCGCCGTCGATCTACCTGCACTTCCAGGACAAGAATGCGTTGCTGGATGCCGTATGCGCGCGATACCTGGCCGGACTCGACGAGGCGATGGAGGGGGCGGCAGTCGGGCGCAGCGGCACCCTCGAGGTACTTCGGGCCCAGGGCATGGCCTACGTGCGATTCGCGCTGCAGACTCCGGAGCTGTACCGGCTGGCCACCATGGGCGAGTGGCGTCCCGGCAGCAATGTCGATATGGCACTGGACAGTTCGGCATTCAGGCACATCCGGGCCTCGGTTCAGTCGCTGATGGACGAGGGCGTCTACCGCACCGATGACCCGACCATGATCGCGCTGGAACTGTGGACCGCCGCGCACGGCGTGGCCGCGATTCTGATCGCCAAGCCGCATCTGCCGTTCGGTGACGTCGACGCGTTCGCCGAACGGTTTTTGGGCGCGGTACTGTGCGGTCATATGGTGGCCGGGCTCGTCGGCGCCGATGCAACGTCCCAGCGGTTGGTGGATTGGGTGCGAGAGCAGCACCCCGCACAGGAAGCACAGACATGACGCCGAGCGTCGACAATCCCTTCTTCGCCCGCGTGTGGCCCGTCTTCGCCGCCCACGAAGCCGAGTCAGTTCGTGCGCTGCGCCGGGAGAACCTGGCCGGCCTGTCGGGCCGGGTGCTCGAAATCGGTGCCGGCAGCGGGACCAACTTCGCCTACTACCCGGATGCCGTCACGCACGTGCTCGCCGTGGAGCCCGAACCGCGGCTCATGGACATCGCCAGGCAAGCGGCCGCCGAGGCGCCGATTCCGGTGGTGGTGACGCACGAAACCGCCGAGGAGATCGGCGACGTCGAACCCTTTGACGCCGTGGTCTGTTCGCTGGTGTTGTGCTCGGTGCACGACCAGGTCGGCGTGCTGCGCCGGCTGCATTCGCTGCTTCGGCCGGGCGGGGAGCTGCGGTATCTGGAGCACATCGCCAGTGCCGGCGTCCGGGGCCGATACCAGCGATTCGTCGATGCGACCTTCTGGCCCCGGGTGATGGGCAACTGCCACACGCACCGCGACACCGAGCGGGCGATCGTCGACGCCGGATTCGAGGTGCACCGGGCGCGGCGGGAGTGGACGTTACCGGCCTGGGCGCCGCTGCCGGTGTCGGAGTTGGCTCTGGGCCGGGCGCACCGCCCGTAGCGGCCCTCTGGTCAATCGCGTCAATCGCCCATCGCCGAGCGTGAATTTCCCGACGCGACACGCCGCAGTGGCGTCGTCAAATTCGCAGTCGCGGCCGCCAGGGCTGGTACGGCAAGCGGCTTAGCTGAACAGCGCCGGCAGTCGTT
This sequence comes from Mycobacterium paragordonae, assembly GCF_003614435.1. Lineage (NCBI taxonomy): Bacteria > Bacillati > Actinomycetota > Actinomycetes > Mycobacteriales > Mycobacteriaceae > Mycobacterium > Mycobacterium paragordonae. The sequence goes on along the minus strand of NZ_CP025546.1, from coordinate 5,275,410 downwards.
CCAGCAGCCCGGGCAAAGCCAGGCTGGCTGACTCGCGCACGCACAGCGTGGCGTGTTGCGACAACGGCGTGGGCTCGGGGTTGACCTCGATCACCGCGATACCGCGGGCCAGCGCCATCTCCGGTAGCCCGGCCGCCGGATAGACGATCGACGAGGTCCCGACGACCACCACCACGTCGGCGTTCTCCGTCGCATCGAGCGCGCTCTGCCACGGCCCCTGCGGCAGCGACTCCCCGAACCAGACGATGTCGGGCCGGATCAGGCCGCCGCAGCGGCACACCGGCGGCTCCACCTCGATGGCGGCTTCGGTCATCACCGGCAGTGGCTCGCTGTACGCCATTCCGCAACGCGCACAACGAAATTCGAACAAGCTGCCGTGGAGGTGGTGGACCGGTGTGCTCCCCGCGCGCTCGTGCAGATCGTCGACATTCTGGGTGACGACGGTGACGTCGGTGACGTCCGGGTGCCGCTGCCAGTCGGCGATCGCTTGGTGCCCCGCATTGGGCTGCACGTCGGCCACCAGGTAGTGGCGCCACAGATACCAGCCCCATACGCGCTCTGGATTGCGTTCCCAGCCTTCGACGCTGGACAGCTCGTACGGGTCGAAGTGTGCCCACAATCCGTTCTTGTCGTCACGGAACGTCGGGACGCCGCTCTCCGCCGAGATACCCGCGCCGCTCAGCACCGTCACTCGCATCCCACAAAGATAGCCGCGTGTGGGCAATACTGGTTATGTGGAGTTGCGCGATTTGTTGAAGGTCGACGTGAAGGCGGGCAAGCCGATATTCGACCAGCTCAGAACCGGAGTGATCGACGGGGTCCGGGCCGGTTCGTTACCGCCGGGCACCCGACTGCCGACGGTGCGCGACCTGGCCGGCCAACTGGGCGTGGCCGCCAACACCGTGGCCCGCGCGTACCGCGAGCTGGAATCCGCGGCCATCGTCGAAACACGTGGTCGCTTCGGCACTTTCATCTCCCGCTTCGATCCCACCGATGCCGCGATGGCGGCCGCGGCCAAGGAATACGTGGAAGTTGCCCGGGCGCTGGGGCTGACGAAGTCCGACGCCATGCGTTACCTGACCAACGTGCCGGACGACTAGAACTCCAGGAGCGTCAGGTTCGGGCGCAGCGGATCGAGCAGCGGAACCTGGTAGACCGCCGACAGAGCGGTGTTGAAGATCAGCCCACGCCCCTTGGGTAGCCGCACGTCGTGAACCGCGGTGATGCCCGGCACCGTTGCGGCGAGATCGGCGGCTTCGGCGGGGGTCAGGCTGAACGGCATGGCCGGCACCTTGTAGCGCAGCGAGGTGCGGATGCCGAGCCGGCTGAACATGCTGAACCAGCGCGGCGGCAGGTCGAAGAGCATCTGACCGCCCGGAAATCGCTTCGCGCACTCGGCGATCAGTTCCAGCGACTGCTCGGGTTGCAGATACATCAGCAGACCCTCGGCCGTGATGAAGACCCCGTTCGAGGGCTCGACGGAGTCCATCCAGCTGTAGTCCAGCGCCGACTGCGCGAGCACCGATATCCGCGGCGATGACGGCAGCAGCCGCTTGCGGATCTCGATGATGGGCGGCAAATCAACTGTCAGCCAACGGAATTGACTCTCGGGGAGAGCCGCTTCCAGGCGCCAAAAGCTGGTTTGCAGGCCTTCGGCCAACGCCACCACGGTGGCCGCCGGGTGGCTGCCCAGGTATGCCTTGGCGGCACCGTCGAACGCCTGCGCCCGGATCGCGATGTCCTGACGGGTCGGGCCGAACTTGGCGAAGTCGAAATCGATGGAGTCCACCAGCGCCACGGCCATCGGGTCGTCGATGAGCCGGTCGTCACCGCGGCGCGCCTCGGTGGCGCGGGCATTGAGCGTCAGCAACGCGGTTTCCGAGACACCGGTGAGAGCGACCTTGTGCGACCGCGAGCCGTTCACGCGAGCACCTTCGCAAGCGTGCGCAGGTTGCGCGACGTGGTCGAGGACTTGTAGCGCTTCTTACCCATCGTTTTGCCGATGGTGCTGTCCAGCGTGCTGCCCTTGGGCACCTGCCAGTAGATGACGCCCTCGCCACGCTGGATCTTCTCCTTCGGACCCGCCTTCAGCTGCGCCAGTTCCTCGAGTATTTCTGCGTCGCTCACAAAGGTGACGTACGACTGCTGACCGTCGGCCTCGCGCTCGAAGGGATAGGCCTCGTCGATGGCCTGCACCGTCTCCAAGTCATACGCCAGCACCCACGCGTCGTAGCCGAATCGGTCCCGCAGTGCAGCCTCGGACTTCTTGCGCACCGTCGCCTCTTTCGCCGACGATTCCAGCCGCACGTTGCCGCTGGCCAGGATGGTGCGCACGTTCTTGAAGCCGGCGTCCGTCAGGGCGTCGGCCACCTCGGCCATCTTCAGATTGACGCCCCCGACGTTGACGCCGCGCAGGAATGCCGCGTACTTGGTCATGAGTCGATTTCACCAGCCCATCGGAGAAGGCCGCAACGCGACGTAGGCTTTCGGCATGGGACGCCACGTCTTCGACGACAAGCTGTTGGCCGTGATCAGTTGCAACTCGATCGGAGTGCTGGCCACCATCAAACGCGACGGCCGGCCGCAGTTGTCGAACGTGCAGTACTACTTCGACGCCCGGGGTCTGGTGCTGCAGGTGTCGATCACCGAGCCGCGCGCCAAGACGCGCAACCTGCGCCGGGACCCCCGTGCCTCGCTGTTGGTAGATGCCGATGACGGGTGGTCGTATGCGGTCGCGGAGGGCATCGCGGAGCTGACTCCGCCGGCCATGGCGCCCGACGACGACACCGTCGAATCCCTGATTGCTTTGTACCGCAACATCGCTGGTGAACATCCGGACTGGGACGAGTACCGCGAGGCCATGGTCACCGATCGGCGTGTGTTGCTGACGATGCCGATCTCCCACGTGTACGGCATGCCGCCCGGCAGGCGGTAGTAAATACGTTTCGGCCCGCATCGTCACCAGATAGGCTGCCGGTATGGCCGACACGAAGCCCCCGGAATCGTCCGAACCGCAGGAGGACGACAACAAGCGTAAATTCCGCGAAGCCCTGGAACGCAAGCTGGCCAAGTCGTCCGGCGGGTCCGATCACAAGGACGGCGGCGGCAAGCAGTCGCGGGCGCACGGGGCCGCCGGCAACCGCCGGGAATTCCGCCGCAAGAGCGGCTAGTCGCACAAAAGGCGTTGCGGGCGAGGCGCTTTCGGTCCCGGTATGGATGCTGCCGGGGCAGGTTGATGACGTCGTTCTAGACTGACCGGGTGCCGAAACTGCAGCTCGTTCAAGATCCGGCCGCCGACGCGCTGCTGGACTCCAATCCATTCGCATTGCTGGTCGGGATGGTGCTTGATCAGCAGATCCCACTCGAGGTCGCTTTCGCCGGCCCCAAGAAGATCGTCGATCGGATGGGCGGTATCGACGCCGCCGAGATCGCCGACTACGACCCTGACAAGTTCGCCGCGCTCTGTTCGGAAACGCCTGCCATTCATCGATTTCCGGGGTCGATGGCCAAGCGCATCCAGGCGCTCGCGCAGATCATCGTCGACCGGTACGACGGGGACGCGGCCGCTTTGTGGACGGCCGGAGACCCCGACGGCCAAGAACTGCTGAAGAGGCTCAAGGCGCTGCCCGGGTTCGGCGACCAGAAGGCGCGGATCTTTCTGGCACTGCTCGGCAAGCAGTACGGCGTGACGCCGACGGGCTGGCGGGCGGCGGCGGGGGATTACGGCAAGGCTGGAACCCACATGTCGGTCGCCGATATCGTCGATGCCGAGTCGCTGGGTCAGGTGCGGTCGTATAAGAAGCAGATGAAGGCTGCTGCGTCTGGGAAAGCATCTGGCAAGGCGTCCGGGAAAGCCTCTGGGAAAGCAAAAGGAAAGGCGGCAACGTGAAGACACACATTACGTGTCCGTGCGGGGAAGCCATCGTCGGCAAGGACGAGGATGAGTTGGTCGAACTGACTCAGGCTCACCTGGCCAGCGTTCACCCCGGTCTGGACTACGACCGGGACGCGATTTTGTTCATGGCGTACTGACGCCGCGCGCCGCGAGCGTGCGCATCCGTACAGCGCCACGCCGTGGTCGATGTACATCCGCGCACGCTCGCGGGCCGGTGCGGCAGCGCAAAGCCGCTAAGGCACCACCGTCGAGCCGATGGTGGGCATGAACTGGCACTGACGATCTTTGGTGGTGACCTGCCCGAAGATCGTCGACATGATGCTGCCCGAGCCGGTGTCCACGATCGCGGTCAGCGTGGTCGGGCCTTCCCCGTTGATGTCGGTGCGCGGCTTGAGCGTGGCGCTGCCCGACTTGCCGGTGGTGAGGTTGACCCACGTGACGTTCAGGGGCAGGCGCTGGACATCGGCCGGCCCGGGCGTTCCGACCGCGGTGAACACGTAGGCGGTCTGGCCCGCCCCCGGACCCGGCGTCGGGATGGGAGCCGGTCCCGCTACCGACAGCGCTGTGGCCAGGGCGTTCGTGCCGTCACCGAGGCAGTTCGTGCCGATCGACGGGTACATGAAGTCCTGGGTGGGTGGGGCGTCAGGACCGAAAGTCGGAGTCGCGGCCGCCGGTGCCGCAGCCGGAGCGGGCGCGGGAGCAGGTGCCGGCGCGGGTGCGGCGGCGGGCGCCGGGGCAGGTGCGGGTGCCGCGGCCGGAGCCGGAGCAGGAGCCGGTAGTGCCGCTGGTGCGGCGGCCGGTGCCGGCGCGGGCAGAGCGCGCGGTGCGGGTTCCGGCCCGGGAGGCGGCGGATCGACCGGCCGGGGGTTGACCACGGAGGGGACGTCGCCCTCGGGAGCCGGGCCCGCCGCGTGATGGGGGTCGACGCCCGTCGGCAGGTGCGGAAGCGTGCCTGGCTCGACGCCGGGCGGCGGGACATGCGGCACCTGGGCGCCCTCGGGTGGAGTGCCCCCCGGCGGCACCTGGCTGCTCAAGTGCGGGGAGCCGCCGGGGTCGGCGACGAACTGATTGACCGACGAGGCGACGTTCTTGGCCTCGCTGGGCGCCGTCGGATTGTGGGTGAATGCCTGCGCCGCGGCCATCAGAAGCTGGGTCGCCTGCGCCGGATTTCCGGCTGCCTGCTGGATTATCGGACTCAACTCGGTCAACGCCGGCAGCCCCGGTAGCTGTTGAGCGGGGTTGGGCGGCGGTGTCGCCGGGTCGGCTGCCGCGCTCGGACTGATCATGAGCGCGGCAGCCGAAGTGACGACGACTGCGGCCAAACCTTTGGACAGACTCCAAGTGCTTGCCACGGTGTTTACTCCCGGTTTGTGTTGTTAGGTCAGCCGTCGGTGATTACTGGACTCAGGGCAGAGCGGCGAGCAGGGTCTGCGGACCGCTCGCTGCCGGAGCGCCCGGCGCGCCAGCGCCCGCCAGCCCCGGAATCCCTGAGGTGATAGCCGGCAGCGCGGCCTGGGCGAGTCCCGGAATCGCCGTGGCCAGACCCGGTAACGACGAGGCGGGAGTCGCGGGCACCGCGGGCGCCGCAGGAGCGGTCACGCCCGGGATGGGAGTGGTCACACCCGGGATGGGCAGCGACGCCGGCGCCGGTGCGGCCGGAGCGGCCGGGGCGGTCAGTCCGGGCAGCGGCGCGTTCACACCGGGGATTGACGGGACCGACGCCGGGGCGGGTGCTGCCGGAGCGGCGGGGGCCGCCAGGCTCGGCAGTGGCGCGTTCACTCCCGGAATCGACGGAACCGATGCCGGCGCCGTTGCTGCCGGCGCTGCCGGAGCGGCCGGCGCGGTGAGGCCGGGGAGCGGGGCGTTCACGCCGGGGATGGACGGCGTAGCCGCCGGCGCCGTCCCGGGAGCGGTGGCGGGAGCCGGAGCGGTGACACCCGGCAGCACGGACGGCAGGTTCAATCCACCCGGAGCGGCGGGCGCCGGGTCCGGCGAGCGCAGCACACCCTGTGGCGCCGGCGGGGTAGCGCCGAGGGCCGTTGCCAGGTTCTGCAGAATCTGCGGGGCGTTGGCTGCCGAGGCGATCAGCTGCTGCGGGATGTTGGTCTCCGCCGGAGCGGGCGCGGGGTCGGCGTGGGCGATGCCGCCGGTCAGTAAGGCGGCGGACGAGCCGACCAGGACGGCGGCGGCTCGGACGTAAGTCCAGATGGTTGGCATGACTCTCCCTGATAGTTCGATGACTGGTCCCAAAGCCGAAGCTAGCTTGGTACAGAAGTGACTCAAGTGACACGTGTGGCATTTATGGGATCGTTACCGATACGAGTGGCAGCGGTGACCGCCGACCTGGGAATCGTGTTCGCACCGTTATGAAAGGGCATGGACGCGCGCGGCGTGGGAGAAGTCGCCCGTCGGGTCGGCGGTAAAGTCTGTCCGGTAGACACCACTTCGGCCGCCGCGGCGGCACGCCCCACCCAGCGGCCACGAGCATTGCTGCAGACGCTGGCGCTGCCGCTGCTGATCGTCAGCATCGCGGCACGCTTCGCTTGGACCTATCTGGCGCCGCACGGCGCAAACTTCGTCGACCTGCACGTCTATGTCGGCGGGGCCGCGACCCTGGACCATCCGGGCACCCTGTACAGCTACGTCTACGCCGACCAGACGCCGGACTTCCCGCTGCCGTTCACCTACCCGCCGTTTGCTGCGGTGGTGCTCTACCCGATGCACTTTGTGCCTTTCGGGCTATTGGCGTTCCTGTGGCACGTGGCAATCGTGGCGGCCCTGTATGGCGTGGTGCGGGTCAGCCAGTGGCTGATCGGGACCGCCGCGGACCGACGGGCCGCGATGTTGTGGACCGCGGTGACCATCTGGATCGAACCGTTGCGCAGCAACTTCGACTACGGGCAGATCAACGTGTTCCTGGTGCTGGCGGTGCTGTGGGCGGCCTACACCACCAGGTGGTGGCTGTCCGGGATGCTGGTGGGGATCGCGGCCGCGGTCAAGCTGACTCCCGCGATCGCGGGCGTCTACCTGCTGGGCGCCCGCCGCTGGTCTGCGGCGTTGTTCTCGTTGGCGGTGTTTCTCTTCACCATCGGTGTGTCGCTGTTCGTGGTCGGTGATCAAGCCCGTTACTACTTCACCGACCTGCTGGGCGACGCGCACCGGGTGGGGCCCATCGCCACCTCGTTCAATCAATCCTGGCGCGGCGCGATCTCGCGCATCGTCGGCTACGACGCCGGATACGGGCCTCTCGTGCTGACCGCGCTGGTGATCACGGCCGTCATCGCCGTGCTGGCGTGGCGGGCGCTCGAAGACTCCGACGCACTGGGCAGGCTGCTGGTGGTCGAACTCTTCGGCCTGCTGCTCTCACCCATTTCCTGGACGCACCACTGGGTGTGGCTGGTCCCGTTGATGATCTGGCTGATCCACGGACCGCTGCTGGAGCGGGTGGCGGCGAAGGTCTTCGGTTGGGGCTGGTTGGTGCTTACCGTGATCGGAGTGCCGTGGCTGCTGAGCTTCGAGCAGCCGACCATCTGGGTGATCAGCCGGCCGTGGTATCTGGCCTGGGCGGGGTCGGTGTATGTGGTCGTGGCGCTGGCGACGATGGGCTGGATCGCGTTGAGCGGGCGCACTACTGGCGCCGGAAAAGCCGACCGTGACTACGGAACCAGATGATGTTGCCGACGGGGTCCCGCACGAAATTCGACCGGGTGCCAACCGGTTTGCGATCCGGGCCCAGGCCCAGGCCATAGTCGGGCCGATAAAAGACGAGGCCCATCGGGCTGGTGTCCGCGCCCGGTTCGCCGGTGCCCGCGGTGCCGTCGAGTCGACCGTCGCCGGCGACGAAGTCGATGACGGACCGCTCGAGCGTTCCCGATTCAGGGATCAGCTCGGCGACGTAGCGTCCCTGATACGGCGCGAGGTCGTCGGCCGAAAGGTGTTGGGTGTTGGCCGGCAGGTTGCTGATGCCGGCGAATCGGCGCAACGCCCAGTCGTCGCCGAACAGATCGACGGTAAGCTGTGCTCCGCCTTCGGAATTCGTCAGTAAAGTCATCGCGAAGTCGCGCTCGGGAACCATGAAAAACCCCGAACGCTGACCACTCCACGTGCCGCCGTGCTGCACGACGACTTTGTCCTCCGCCGACGGCCTCAGCATCCAGGCAACGCCCATGCCGGTAAGTTCGACCTGCAGTGTCCCGCCGGCGCCGGGATTCGAGCGCATCGCCTGCAGCGCCGGCCGGCTCAGCACTCGGGCGCCGCCCGGCCCGGTGCCGTCACCGAGGTGAAACCTTGCGTAGCGCAACTGGTCCCGCGCGCTGGACATCAGGCCCCCGGTGGGGTTGCAGCTGCGAGGAAATGCCCAAAAGTCCTTGGCGACAACAGCCCTGCCGTCGACCACATTGTGGGGTGTCGCGACCGTGAGGCCCGCCAGTTGGTCATCGAAGAAGTGCGTGTGACCCAACTGCAGGGGGTTGAGCAACAGGTTCTGCACCGCCGCCTCGTAGCTCGTCGCGGTGAGCACTTCGATGATGCGGCCGGCGACCGCCAACCCGGCGTTGTTGTAGGCGAACACGGCGCCGGGCGGGTTCAGTTGTGGCAGCCGGCCTAGCGATCCGACGTAGCGGGCCAGCGCGTCGTCGGTACTGCCGAAGTCCTGGACATCGTCACCCAGCCACCCCGACGTGTGATTGAGCAATTGACGCACCGTCACCGCGGCGCTGACCACCTCGTCGGCAACGGCGAAGTCGGGCAGATACTCCCGCACCGGTGCGTCCAGCGCCACCTTGCCCTCATCCACCAGTCGCATGATCGTCGTGCCGGTGAAAGTCTTTGTGGTGGAGCCGATCCGGAAGACGGTGTCGCCGTCCACCGGCACCGGGTGGTCGACGTCGGTGACGCCGTAACCCTTCACATATTCCTGCCCGCCAGCCCAGACCGCCACCGCGGCACCCGGTACCGCGTACGTCTTCATGCCCGCGGTGATCTTGGCATCCAGCTCGTCAAACCTGCTGGGTGCCGGAGCGGCGTCGTGCCTGGGCGAACAGGAGAGTGTCAGCGCCGCCGCCCCCGCGACGGTGCCGCTCAGCAGGCTGCGGCGGGAAATCGGCGGTGTCACGGCGGCGGTGGGTCAACCGCGAACAGTGGCGGTTGCGTGGTCCGCACGCAGCTGATGTCCGGTTGCCCGGGTGTTTCGAAGAACGACGCGATGACGGCCGCTCCGCAGCGGTCGGCGTAGATTCCGTGCGCCACGCCCGGGACGGTCACCGAAATCGCGTGCGGAAGATGTTGGGCGACGTACTGTCCCGACGCCGCGCCGGTCTGACCGTCATAGCTGCCGGACAGCGCCAGTGCCGGGAAAGTGCCCTCGCCGAGGCCGCGCACCCACTCCGACGCTTTGGGAACGTTCCAAGCCGCGCACGCCTGCCGCAGGAACGGCAGTTGCGGCGCCTGCGCGCGCACCGAATCGGGAAGCGCGGCGAAAACCTGTCTGGCGGAACGGTTTTGATCGTCTACGGAGTCGAATGGAACCCATTCACTGCACCAGATGCTGAGAGTCAGGCCCCAACCCATGATCCCGACCTTGCCGGGGTTCGCCCAGGCCATCGCCCACTGCCGGGCAATACGCTTCGGGTTGCCGTGCGCGAGTTCGTCGATGCCGGCCGGCATTTCGGCCGGAAAATGGGTTCCCATCGGAACCATCCAGTTCAGCAGGGCGCCCCCGTCGAGCACCACCTTGGTGTCACCGACACCTTCGACGTCGACCGTGGTGGTCACCGGATGCGCCTCGAGTTCGTTGACCAGCCGGACGACCGTGTCGGCGAGGTTGGGATAGCGCGCCTGACAATCCGGTTGGACGGTGCAGGCGCTCATCATGTTGTCGAACGCTTCGCGCGCGCTGCCCCACGTCCAACTCGGACTCGCCAGCGACGGCGGTGTCATCCCGTCCATCACCAGCGACCGGATGGCCGCCGGGTCAAGCCGCGAATAGAGCAGTGCCAGGTCCGTGCCGTAGGAGTGCGAGAACACATTCCACTGATTGACGTGCAACGCGGTGCGCAGATCGATCAGGTCGTAGGCACTCTCGGTGGAGTTGAAAGCCGAGAGGTCTGCGTCGCCCGCCAGTCGATCGTGACAGGTCTTGGCGGCCTGCACGTACTCATCGCCGGTGGTGGTCGCGTCGTACACCAATCCCACTCGGCGAGCGAAGAACCCGTCGATTTCCGGGCAGGCAAGCACGGGCTGCGACGAGTGGTTGCCCCGCTGGGCAAGCAGGATCAGATCCCGGTTGCGGTCCAGGCCCACGTTTTCGGCGATCGGCGGATCCATGATCGCGTCCTCGCCGGGGCCCCCGGTGATGATCAGGATCGGGTCGGCGGCCGGGGGCTGCGTCTGGGCCGGTATGACCGCGACAGCCAGACGTAGCGAACGCCCGCCCGCTTTGGTGCGATTCTCCGGGACCACCAGCGTCGCGCAGTGTGCGCGTTCCAGTCCGGGCGCCGGGTTCGGTACCGAGGGGCAGGGCCCCGGCTCGTACTGTGCGGCCGGATGAGTCGTCGTGGTCGGTGTGCCGCTCGGCGGCGCGTCAGTGTGCGAGCAGGCGGTACCAGCAACCGCAAGGATGATCGCGAGCACCAGCCGCAACGTGTTCATCGAGCGCGAGCGTAACCCGACGGCCGGCCCGCGCGGCGGCGTTTACGCCGATGAGGCCTCTCCGACGATTCCGTCGATGTCGCGCGCCATGTCGAGGTCCTTCTGCGTGATGCCGCCCTCGGAGTGTGTCACCAACACAAAAGTGACTGTCCGCCAGCGGATATCGATATCCGGATGATGGTCCTTGGCTTCCGCGTGCTCGCCCACCCGGCGCACGGCGTCGATACCGGCCAAAAATGCCGGGAATCTGACGGAGCGGCGCAACGCCCCGTCAACGCGCTCCCAGCCGTCCAGGTCGGGCAGTGCGGCGTCTATTTGCTCATCGGTGAGAACAGCCATAAGCCGACCGTATACCGTCTTTGGCCATGCCGACCCAGATCGTCGTCGCCGGTGCCGTCATCAACGGTGGCGCGGTGCTGGTGGCACAGCGCCTCCGCCCGCCGGACCTGGCCGGCCGCTGGGAGCTTCCCGGCGGCAAGGTCGCCGATGGTGAGACCGAGGCCGTTGCGCTGGCACGTGAACTGGCCGAAGAGTTGGGGATCGACGTCGCCGTCGGCGAACGCCTGGGGGGTGATGTCGCGCTGAACGAGGCGATGACCCTGCGGGCTTACCGGGTGCGCCTGGTGAGCGGCGACCCGCACCCCCGCGATCATCAGGCGCTGCGCTGGGTGACTGCCGACGAGCTCGGCGACGTCGACTGGGTGCCGGCCGATCGTGCCTGGCTCGATGCTCTGGCGGAAGCGCTATGACCAACCATCGGGCGCGATGATCCTGCGACTGCCGCTCTGGTGGCGCCGGCCTGATCATTTCGATTGGGTCACAACATTTTTGCGTCAGCGCAAGCTGATGCGATCGGCCCAGATGATCCTGGCGATCGTGTCCGCTTCGGCCGCCTGGGTGCCGCTCAGCGTCTTGGCCACCCAGCGCCGGCCGAGCGCAGTCGCCTGGATCATCAGCGCGGTGGCGGTCGTCTTCAGTATCGGGTCAACCTACTTCTGGCTCACGCACTGGCCGACTCGGCGTCAATCGCAGTTCGCCGCGGTCACGGGCATGCTGTCCGCCGGCGGCTGGAGTGTGGTTCAACCCAATCCGACCCTGGCTGCGCTGGCTTGCACGGCGCTCGCCGTCACCGGTGGTTACATCGCGCTGTTCCACAACCTGCGGCTGCTGGTGCTCAACAGTCTGGTCGCAATGGTCGCCGCCACCGACTCGATGCTGCGTCTGGCCGGCGCATCCGATTCCACCGCCGCGGTCACCGCGTTCTGGTTGATTTGTTTCCCCAACTTCTCGGTGCCGTTGATCATCTGGGGGATGTCCCAGGCGGTGGAGTCATACGTGCAACGCGCCCAGCAGGATCCGCTCACCGGCCTGTTGAACCGGAGGGCCTTCGCCGAGGCTGTCGCCGCGCGTCTCGTCAATCACCCTGCCGCTCATACTTGTCTGGCGGTCATGATGGTCGATCTCGATAACTTCAAGCAAATCAACGACACTCACGGTCATGCCGCCGGCGATCGCCTGCTGCAGGCCGTGGCCGAACTCCTGCGCGATCAGTCTCCGCCGGAGGCAATCATCTGTCGTGCCGGCGGCGAGGAGTTTCTCCTCGCGGCCACTTGCACCCCCGACGGTGTGGCAGCGCTTGCCCCGCCGCTCTGTCGTTCGATCGCCGAGCACCCGTCCGGTATCACGGCCAGCATCGGTACCGCCAGTGCCGATCTGGGGTCGCTGGGCGCCCCCGGCGGCGGTGCGTCACTCGACGAACTGATTGCTGCTGCCGACCGCGCCATGTATGCGGCCAAACGCCGGGGCGGAAATCAGGCTTGCGATTTCGGCTGACGCCGGCCGCGACGCACAGCAACCTTGATGGCTACTCACAGCCGCATTTCGGCCAACGCACAGGGTCCCGGAAGGTAGCCGACGTCAACTTGGGACTGACGGACCCTGACCTACCCCTGGTTTGGACTAGCCGGCCGTACCGGTCGGACCGCACCCGGCCGCGCGCCGCGAGTGAGTAGGAGGCCTGAAACCCTTGACTGCCACCCCACGCATCGGTGGGCACCTCGAAGAACTCCTGGAGCGCAGCGGCCGGTTCTTCACACCCGGAGAATTCTCGGCAGACCTGCGCACCGTCACTCGGCGCGGTGGCCGCGAAGGCGATGTCTTCTACCGCGATCGATGGAGCCACGACAAGGTGGTTCGGTCCACCCACGGGGTCAACTGCACCGGATCGTGTTCCTGGAAGATCTACGTCAAGGACGGCATCATCACCTGGGAGACCCAGCAGACCGACTATCCGTCCGTGGGTCCGGACCGTCCCGAATACGAACCGCGCGGGTGTCCCCGGGGCGCGTCTTTCTCCTGGTACAGCTATTCGCCGACGCGGGTGCGCTATCCCTACGCCAGGGGCGTGCTGGTGGAGATGTTCCGCGAGGCCAAGGCCCGGCTCGGTGACCCGGTACTGGCGTGGGCAGACATCCAGGCCGACGCCGAGCGGCGCCGTCGCTATCAACAAGCCAGGGGCAAGGGCGGTTTGATCCGGGTGAGCTGGGCCGAGGCGACGGAGATGATCGCCGCCGCCCACGTCCACACGATCAAGACCTACGGCCCGGACCGCGTTGCCGGTTTCACGCCGATACCGGCGATGTCGATGGTCAGCCACGCCGCCGGATCCAGGTTCGTCGAGTTGATCGGCGGCGTGATGACGTCGTTTTACGACTGGTACGCCGACCTGCCGGTGGCATCTCCGCAGGTTTTCGGCGACCAGACCGACGTGCCGGAATCCGGAGACTGGTGGGACGCTTCGTATTTGGTGATGTGGGGTTCCAACGTGCCGATCACCCGCACGCCCGACGCGCACTGGATGGCCGAGGCGCGTTACCGCGGAGCCAAGGTGGTGGTGGTCAGTCCCGACTACGCGGACAACACGAAGTTCGCGGACGAGTGGATGCGCTGCGCCGCCGGCACCGATGCGGCGCTGGCCATGGCGATGGGACATGTGATCCTCGCGGAATGCTATGTGAAACAACAGGTTCCGTTCTTCACCGACTATGTGCGGCGCTATACCGACCTGCCGTTTCTGATCAAGCTGGAACAACGCGGCGAGGCGCTCGTTCCGGGAAAGTTCCTTACTGCCGCCGACATCGGCCAGGAGGTGGAGAACTCGGCCTTCAAACCGGCGCTGCTGGACGAGGTCACCGGTCGCGTCGTGATACCGCACGGCTCACTGGGTTTCCGGTTCGGCGAGGACGGTGTCGGGAAGTGGAACCTGGACCTGGGACCGCTGGTGCCGGCGCTGAGCGTCGAAGGCCCCGATGGGGCCGCACTGGTCGAACTGCCCAGCTTCGACACCGTCGACGGCCACGGTGAGACGGTGCAGCGGGGCGTGCCGGTGCGCCGGGTGGGAACGCATCTGGTGTGCACGGTGTTCGACCTGATGCTGGCTCATTACAGCGTGTATCGCGAGGGGCTGCCCGGCGACTGGCCGACCGGCTACGACGACCCCAGCCGGCAGAACACCCCAGCGTGGCAGGAACCGATCACCGGGGTCCCGGCCGCACAGGCCATCCGCGTGGCGCGGGAATTCGCCCGCAACGCAGAGGAATCCGGTGGACGCTCGATGGTGATCATGGGCGGAGGCATCTGCCACTGGTTCCACAGCGACGTCATGTACCGCGCCGTGCTGGCACTGTTGATGCTGACCGGATCGATGGGCCGCAACGGCGGAGGGTGGGCACACTACGTCGGGCAGGAGAAGGTGCGTCCGCTGAGCGGGTGGCAGACCATGGCCAACGCCAGCGATTGGGCGCGGCCGCCGCGGCAGGTGCCCGGCGCCTCGTACTGGTACGCGCACACCGACCAGTGGCGCTACGACGACTACGGAGCCGACAAGTTGGCCAGCCCGGCCGGACGCGGACGGTTCGACGGCAAACACACGATGGGTCTGCTGACCTCCGCCGCGGCGATGGGGTGGAGCCCGTTCTACCCCCAGTTCGACCGGTCCAGCCTCGATGTCGCCGACGAGGCGCGAGCGGCCGGACGGGATATCGCCGACTACGTCGCCGAACAGCTGGGCGAGCGCAAGTTGAACCTGGCGGTGAGCGATCCGGACAACCCGGTCAACTGGCCGCGGGTGCTCACCGTGTGGCGCGCCAACCTGATCGGCTCATCAGGCAAGGGCGGTGAGTACTTCCTGCGGCATCTGCTGGGCACCGACTCGAACGTGCAGGCCGAGGCTCCTGCCGCCGGCGTGCCCGAGGGCAAGCTGGACCTGATGACGTCCATCGACTTCCGGATGACGTCGACGACACTGGTGTCCGATGTGGTGCTGCCCGCCGCGACCTGGTACGAGAAGCACGACCTGTCGAGCACGGATATGCACCCCTACGTGCATGCGTTCAGTCCGGCGATCGACCCGCCGTGGGAAACCCGTTCGGATTTCGACGCATTCGCCGCGATCGCGCGCGTGTTCAGCGCGCTGGCCAAGCAACACCTCGGCACGCGCGCCGACGTGGTGATGACCGCGTTGCAACACGACAGTCCGGACGCGATGGCGTACCCGGAAGGCACCCAGCGGGATTGGCACGAGACCGGTGAGACACCGGTGCCGGGAGCCACCATGGGCAAGCTCACTGTCGTCGAGCGCGACTACGGGGCCACCTACGACAAGTGGGTGACGCTGGGACCACTCGTCGACACCTTCGGCATCACGGTCAAGGGCAACACCGTCCATCCGGTCCGTGAGATCAGCGAGCTGGCCGCCCGGTTCGGCGTGATGAATTCCGGTGTCGCCGTGGGCCGTCCGGCGATCACCACCGCCCGGGCAATGGCGGACACCATTCTCGCCCTGTCCGGAACCTGCAATGGGCGACTCGCGGTCGAGGGGTTCCTCGAATTGGAGAAACGCACCGGGCAGCGGCTGGCGCATCTGGCCGAGGGCAGCGAGGAGAAACGCATCACCTACGCCGACACCCAGGCGCGTCCGGTGCCGGTGATCACCAGCCCGGAGTGGTCGGGCAGCGAAACCGGTGGCCGTCGGTACGCGCCGTTCACGATCAACATCGAGAATCTCAAACCCTTCCACACCCTCACCGGGCGGATGCATTTCTATCTCGCCCACGACTGGGTGGAAGAACTCGGCGAACAGCTACCCGTCTACCGGCCGCCGCTGGACATGGCGCGGCTGTTCCATCAGCCCCGGCTCGGACCGGGCGGTGACGGGATCGGGCTCACCGTGCGGTATCTCACACCGCATTCGAAGTGGTCCTTCCATTCGACCTACCAGGACAACTTGTACATGCTGTCGCTGTCCCGCGGTGGTCCGACCATGTGGATGAGTCCGGGAGATGCTGCGAAAATCCAAGTCCACGATAATGATTGGGTCGAAGCGGTCAACGCCAACGGCATCTACGTGTGCCGCGCGATCGTGTCGCACCGGATGCCCGACGGCGTGGTGTTCGTCTACCACGTGCAGGAGCGCACCGTGGACACGCCGCGGACCGAGACCAACAACAAGCGCGGCGGCAACCACAACGCGCTGACCCGGGTGCGTATCAAACCCAGCCACCTCGCCGGTGGCTACGGTCAGCACACCTTCGGGTTCAACTATCTCGGGCCGACCGGCAATCAGCGTGACGAGGTGACGGTGGTGCGCCGTCGCAGCCAGGAGGTGGCCTACTAGATGAAAGTCATGGCGCAGTTGGCGATGGTGATGAACCTCGACAAGTGCATCGGCTGCCACACCTGTTCGGTGACGTGCAAGCAGGCGTGGACCAATCGCCCGGGCACCGAGTACGTGTGGTTCAACAACGTCGAAACCCGTCCGGGAGTGGGGTATCCGCGCACTTACGAAGATCAGGACCGCTGGCGTGGGGGATGGCAGCGCGATGACAAAGGGCGGCTGAGGTTGCGCGACGGGGGCCGCTTCCAGAAGCTGCTGCGCATCTTCGCCAATCCCACCCTGCCCACCATCACCGACTACTACGAGCCCTGGACCTACGACTACGAAAACCTGACCCAGGCGCCCGCGGGCGACACCTTTCCCACCGCGGCGCCCCGCAGCCAGATCACCGGTCAGCCGATGAAGGTGTCCTGGGGTTCGAACTGGGACGACAACCTGGCCGGCTCAACGGAGATCGTGCCCGACGACCCGATCCTGAAGAAGGTCAGCCAGGACGTCAAACTCAGGCTCGAAGAAGCCTTCATGTTCTACCTGCCGCGGATCTGCGAGCACTGCCTGAACCCGTCGTGCGTGGCCTCGTGCCCGTCCGGTGCGATGTACAAGCGGACCGAGGACGGCATTGTGCTGGTCGACCAGGACCGGTGCCGGGGCTGGCGCATGTGTGTGTCCGGATGTCCTTACAAGAAGGTCTATTTCAACCACCAGACCGGTAAGGCCGAGAAGTGCACCCTGTGCTACCCGCGCGTCGAGGTCGGATTGCCGACAGTGTGCTCGGAAACGTGTGTGGGGCGGTTGCGCTACCTCGGTCTGGTGTTGTACGACGCCGACCGGGTGCTCGAGGCGGCGTCGGTGCCCAACGACACCGACCTTTACGAGGCGCAGCGACGAATTCTGCTGGACCCCAACGATCCTGAGGTCATTGCCGGCGCGCGGACGCAAGGCATCTCGCAGGAGTGGATCGATGCCGCTCAGCGCTCGCCGGTTTATGCACTGATCAACACCTACAAGGTCGCGCTGCCCCTGCATCCGGAATATCGGACGATGCCGATGGTTTGGTACATCCCGCCGTTGTCGCCGGTGGTGGACGCCGTCAGCCACGACGGCCACGACGGCGAGGATCTGGGTAACTTGTTCGGCGCCTTGGAGGCCCTGCGCATTCCGATCCAGTACCTTGCTGAACTCTTCACGGCCGGTGACACCGAGGTGGTCGCCGGCGTGCTGCGGCGGCTGGCGGCGATGCGGTCATACATGCGCGACATCAACCTGGGCAGGCCGACCCAGCCGCGCATTCCGCAGGCGGTCGGAATGACCGAGGAGCAGATCTACGAAATGTACCGCCTGCTCGCTATCGCGAAATACGAAGAGCGGTACGTCATTCCGACGGCGTACGCGGCGGATGGGCACGCTGCGGCGCCGTCCGACGAGACGGGATGTTCGTTGTCCTTCGACGGCGGACCCGGAATGTATGAGTCGGGCCCGTTCGGCGAGGGCAGCGGGAACCCGGTTCCGGTCGCTGTGGAGACTTTTCACGCGCTGCGGCAACGCCAGACCAACCTGCTGAATTGGGACGGCAGAGGCAAACCCGAGAGCTTGTTCCCCGAGTCGAAGCCGGTGCGCCGATGAAGCTGCTGTCTCGCGCGCGGGCAACCGCCGACACCATGCGGGACCGTCTGGTGTGGCAAGGGGCCTCACTGCTGCTGGCCTATCCCGATGACGGGATGTCGGAGCGGCTGGACATCGTCGACGAGCTGCTGAGCCACCTCAGCGGTACTCCCGCGGCGCTGCTGGGCCAGACGGCCGCGGCGTTGCGCTCCTGCTCGACGATGGCCGCCGCGGCGCGCTACGTCGAGACGTTCGACATGCGGCGGCGCGCCACCATGTACCTGACCTATTGGACGGCCGGGGACACCCGCAACCGGGGCCGCGAAATGCTGGCGTTTGCAACGGTATACCGGCAGGCGGGTGTCGAGCCGCCTGGTGCCGAGGCGCCGGATCACCTGCCCGTGGTACTGGAGTTCGCCGCCACCGTCGACCCCGATGCCGGGCGACGCCTGCTCAGCGAGCACCGCGTTCCTCTCGACGTGTTGCGGGGGGCGCTGGCGGAGATCGGGTCGCCCTATCAGCACGCCGTCGCGGCGGTGTGCGCGACGCTGCCCGCCACCACCGGCCAGCAGTCGCGCCGGGCGCAATGCCTTGCCGACTCCGGACCACCCACGGAATCTGTTGGACTGCAACCGTTCACGCTGACCGTGCCACCCCGGCGCGCCGAGGGAGGCTGAGCGCGGTGCATATGAAATTGCTGGAGATCTTCTGGGACGACATCCCGTACGTCGTTATTTCCATCGCGGTCGTCGGCGCCTGGTGGCGGTACCGCTACGACAAGTTCGGCTGGACCAGCCGTTCCTCGCAGCTCTACGAGTCGCGGTTGCTGTCCATCGCCAATCCGCTGTTCCACTTCGGCAGCCTCGCGGTGATCATGGGTCACGTCATGGGACTGTTCGTTCCCGAGTCCTGGACCCGAGCGGTCGGGATGAGTGATCACCTCTATCACCTGCAGGCGCTGCTACTGGGCGTCCCGGCCGGTGCCGCCACCCTGCTGGGCATCGGGCTGCTCATCTACCGGCGACGCACCCGCGCGGCGGTGTCCCTGGCCACCACCCGCAACGACAAACTGATGTATGTCGTGCTGGTGTGCGCACTGGTGGCCGGCCTGAGTTGCACGCTGATGGGACTTACCCACTTCGGCGAATTGCACGACTACCGGCAACGGGTGTCCGTCTGGTTCCGGTCGATCTGGATCCTCGACCCGCGCGGCGACCTGATGGTGCACGCTGCGGCGTACTACCAGATCCACGTGTTCATCGCGCTGCTGTTGTTCGCGCTGTGGCCGTTCACCCGGCTGATCCACGCGTTCAGCGCGCCGGTCGGCTACCTGTTCCGGCCCTACATCGTCTACCGCAGCCGCGCCACGGCGGAAAAACACCACTTGATCGGTTCGGCGCCGCGCCGACGGGGCTGGTGACCGCGCTGACCGAGCCGGGGGTGACCTGCCCGGTTCGCTATTAACGGGCCCCGCTGCCACAATCACCGACGTGCCATTCCGCAATGTCGCCATCGTCGCCCACGTCGACCACGGCAAAACAACCCTGGTCGACGCGATGCTGCGACAGTCCGGTGCGCTGACCCACCGTGGTGACGACACCCAGGAACGCATCATGGACAGCGGTGACCTGGAGAAGGAAAAAGGCATCACCATCCTGGCCAAGAACACGGCCGTGCACCGTCACAACGCGGACGGAACGCTGACAGTAATAAATGTCATCGACACTCCCGGCCACGCCGACTTCGGCGGCGAGGTCGAACGCGGCCTGTCCATGGTGGACGGGGTGTTGCTGCTGGTCGACGCGTCGGAGGGCCCGCTGCCGCAGACCCGGTTCGTGCTTCGCAAGGCGCTGCAGGCGCATCTGCCGGTGATTCTCGTCGTCAACAAGACCGACCGCCCCGATGCCCGGATCGGCGAGGTCGTCGACGCCAGCCACGATCTGCTGCTCGACGTTGCCTCCGACCTCGACCCCGAAGCGGCCGCGGCGGCCGAACACGCGCTGGGCCTGCCGACGCTGTATGCCTCGGGGCGCGCCGGCATCGCCTGCACCGAGCAACCCGCCGACGGCGAGGTTCCGGCCGGTGACAACCTCGACCCGCTCTTCGAAGTGCTGATGGAGCACATTCCGGCGCCCTCGGGTGACCCGGAGGCGCCCTTGCAGGCCCTGGTCACCAACCTGGACGCATCGGCGTTCCTGGGCCGGTTGGCACTGATCCGCATCTACAACGGCAAGCTGCGCAAAGGCCAGCAGGTGGCGTGGATGCGCGAAGTGGACGGGGTGCCCGTCATCACCAACGCCAAGATCACCGAACTGCTGGCCACCGAGGGCGTCGAGCGCAGCCCGACAGAGGAGGCGACAGCAGGAGACATTGTTGCGGTGGCAGGGCTGCCCGAGATCATGATCGGCGACACCCTTGCCGACCCCGACCATGCCCACGCCCTGCCGCGGATCCACGTCGACGAACCGGCCATCTCGGTGACCATCGGCACCAACACCTCGCCGCTGGCCGGCAAGGTGTCCGGGCACAAGCTGACGGCACGCATGGTCCGCAACCGGCTGGACACCGAGTTGATCGGCAACGTCTCGATCCGGGTCGTCGACATCGGCCGACCGGACGCATGGGAGGTGCAGGGCCGAGGCGAGCTGGCGCTGGCCGTCCTGGTGGAGACGATGCGGCGCGAGGGATTCGAGCTGACCGTCGGCAAGCCGCAGGTGGTCACCAGAACGATCGACGGCAAGCTGCACGAGCCGTTCGAAGCGATGACGATCGACTGCCCCGAGGAATTCGTAGGTGCGATCACGCAGCTGATGGCCGCCCGCAAGGGGCGCATGGAGGAGATGACCAACCACGCGGCCGGCTGGGTCCGGATGGACTTCATCGTGCCCAGCCGCGGCCTGATCGGCTTCCGCACCGACTTCCTCACTCTCACGCGCGGCACCGGCATCGCCAACGCGGTGTTCGACGGCTACCGGCCGTGGGCCGGCGAGATTCGCGCCCGCCACACCGGCTCGCTGGTGTCCGACCGCACCGGCACCATCACCCCGTTCGCGCTGATCGCGCTCGCCGACCGCGGCCAGTTCTTCGTCGAACCGGGTCAGGACACCTACGAAGGCATGGTCGTCGGGATCAACCCGCGGGCCGAGGACCTCGATATCAACGTCACCCGGGAGAAGAAGCTCACCAATATGCGGTCCTCGACCGCCGACGTCATCGAGACCCTGGCCAAGCCCCTCGAGCTCGACCTGGAGCAGGCCATGGAGTTCTGCGCCCAGGATGAATGCGTCGAGGTGACCCCGGAGATCGTCCGGGTGCGCAAGGTCGAGCTGGACGCCACCTCACGCGCCCGCAGCCGCTCGCGCGCCAAGGCACGCGGGTAGGCCGCGTGCACCTCGATACCCTGATTGGCGTGCTGCACCGAGCCCGTCACGTCCTGGTGGCGATCGGCGTGCTGGTAGCGGCCATCGGTCTGGTGTTGTCGGGGTGCACAGTGAGCCCGCCGCCGGCGCCGCAGAGCACCGACACCCCGCACAACACACCACCGCCGCCGCAGCATCCCACCCAGATCATCATGGGTATCGACTCGATCGGGGCCGGCTTCAACCCACACCTGCTCTCGGACCTGTCTCCGGTGAACGCGGCGATCAGCGCCCTGGTGCTGCCGAGCGCGTTCCGCCCGGTGCCGGACCCCAATTCGTCGACCGGCTCACGTTGGGAGATGGACCCCACGCTGCTGGTGGCAGCCGACGTGACGAGCGAGAACCCGTTCACGGTGACCTACAAAATACGGCCGGAAGCGCAGTGGACCGACAACGCGCCGATCGCCGCCGACGACTTCTGGTACCTGTGGCGGCAGATGGTGAGCCAGCCCGGCGTGGTGGATCCGGCCGGTTATGACCTCATTACCAACGTCCAGTCGCTCGAGGGGGGCAAGACGGCCGTCGTCACCTTCGCGCAGCCGTACCCGGCGTGGCGGGAGTTGTTCAACAACCTGTTGCCGGCGCACATCGTCAAGGACGTGCCGGGCGGTTTCGCATCCGGGTTGGCGCGCGCCCTGCCGGTCACCGGCGGGCAATTCCGGGTGGAGAACATCGACCC
Organism: Mycobacterium paragordonae; assembly: GCF_003614435.1. Classification (NCBI taxonomy): domain Bacteria; kingdom Bacillati; phylum Actinomycetota; class Actinomycetes; order Mycobacteriales; family Mycobacteriaceae; genus Mycobacterium; species Mycobacterium paragordonae. Next base: position 5,253,493 of record NZ_CP025546.1, on the reverse strand, counting down.
GCAGCGCGACGAGATCCTGATCGCCCGCAACGACCGCTACTGGGGGCCGCCCGCCAAACCGGCGCTCATCCAGTTCCGGCGGGCCGGCGCGCCGGCCGCCCTGGCCGATTCGGTGCGCAACGGCGACACCCAGGTGGCCCAGGTACATGGCGGGTCGGCCGCGTTCGCCCAGCTGTCGGCGATCCCCGACGTGCGGACCGCCCGGATCGTGACGCCCCGGGTGATGCAGCTGACGCTGCGGGCGAACGAGCCCAAGCTGGCCGACTCACAGGTCCGCAAGGCGATCCTGGGGTTGGTCGACGTCGACCTGCTGGCCGCGGTCGGGGCGGGCAGCGACAACACCGTCACCCTGGCCCAGGCGCAGATCCGTTCACCCAGTGACCCCGGCTATGTGCCGACCGCGCCGCCGGCCATGAGTTCGACGGCGGCGATGGGGCTCCTGGAGGCCGCCGGCTTCCAAATCGAAAGCAGCACATCGGTTTCACCGGCGCCCAGCTCGACGACCGCGCCGGTGAGCACCGGTCCGCCGGAGGTCATCCGCGGCCGAATCAGCAAGGACGGCAAGCAGTTGGCGTTGGTGATCGGGGTGGCGGTCAACGACCCGACGTCGGTCGCCGTGGCCAACACCGCCGCCGATCAGCTGCGCAACGTCGGTATCGCCGCGAGCGTGCTGGCGCTGGATCCGGTGACGCTGTATCGCGACGCGCTCGCCAACCACCAGGTGGACGCGTTGGTGGGTTGGCATCAGGCCGGCGGAAACCTGGCCACTTCCTTGGCATCTCGGTTCGGGTGCCCGGCCCTGCAGGCCACTGAGGTACCCGCCCCGAATGCTCCCCCTACTACTACATCGTCGACGTCGCCGGCTGCCACGACCCAGGCGGCACCGGACACCACCTCACCGCTGACGACGCCGAGCCGCCAGCCCGATCCGGGCGCACTGGTGAAAGCGCCGTCGAACCTCACCGGGATTTGCGACCGCAGTATCGAGTCGAACATCGAAGCCGCCCTCAATGGGTCGAAGAACATCAGTGATGTGATCACCGCGGTGGAGCCGCGGCTGTGGAACATGTCGACCGTGCTGCCCATCCTGCAGGACACCACGATTGTGGGCGCCGGCCCCAGCGTGCAGAACGTCAGCCTGACCGGCGCAGTGCCGGTCGGCATCGTTGGCGACGCCGGTCAGTGGGTCAAGACCGGGCAATAGCCCGAAATCCATGCCATACAGATCATTTGGGCGCGATCTCGAAACTGGGCGCATGGCGAGCGGCTTAGTGGGGACCGGCCAATTTGGCCTGCGACAAATTGTTACAAAAATCTACGTTTAGAAATCGCATGCTCCGGTCAACCCCCGCGATACGCTTCGGTCGGGGGTAGAGGGCACCTGATCGGGCCGGGGTAAGCCAGCAATCATTGCGGTGAGGGGTCGGTCCATGTCATATGTCTTTGTCGAGCCACAAATAATGTCGGCGTTCGGCGCAGATCTGTCCGGTATTGGGTCGGCGCTGGGCGCCGCCAATGCGGCAGCGGCTGCGTCGACTACGAGCGTGCTAGCCGCGGCCGCCGATGAAGTGTCGGTGCAGATCGCCGCGCTGTTCTCCAATAATGCGGCGGGTTATCAACAGGTCAGCGCGCAGGTCGCGGCCTCCTATGAACGGTTCGTCCAGGCCGTGACCGCCGGCGCCGGAGCTTATGCTGCGGCAGAAGCGAATACGGCGCAGGCTCTGGTCAACGGGCTGGCCGCCCCGACCGTGTCGCTCGAGGGGATCGGCCAGGCGTGGGCCGGTTTCACCTCCAACATCGTCAATGCCCAGGTGTCGTTCAACCAGTCGTTGGTGGGCACCGAGGTGGCGCTGCGGCAGGCACTATTCGGCGGCGGGAACGCAGTCTCCAATGCCGTCGACGCCGGCTTGAACGTCGCGAACTCGTTCGTCGGCGGGGGCCAGCAGGCCTTCAATGTCCTTATCGGAGCACAGGTTCCGGCCAACTTCAACACCAGCCTGGCCATCAACAGCGCACTTGACGCCAACGTGGGGCCGGGCCTGCTCTCAGGTGCCTTCAGCGGTGGGCTTTCGGGTCTCGGCGCTCAACTCAACGCTGCCCTGTCGGGCAATGTGAGTGGCGGCTTGCCGGACTTCACTGCCCTCGGTAATGCGTTCGGGGCCAACGTGAATGCGGGCCTCACGAGTCTCGCGCAGACCGGCGGGATGCTGGCGACCAGCCTCAGTTCCGGCCTGTCCGGCCTGGCCCAGACCGGTGGTTCGCTGGCAGCCAACCTCAATGCCGCGCTGTCCGGTTTGCCGGGCGGTTTCGATGTGAGCCTGCCGGCACTGACGGGCGGGTTCACCGCGAATCTGCCTGCGCTGGTTGCCAATGTGACCGGCGGGTTCCCGGGTCTGGGTGCTCAGTTGAGTGCCGCGCTGAACGGGGCGCTGTCGGGCAATTTGGCGCTGCCGAACTTCGCGTTGCCGAACTTCAACTTCGCGCTGCCGAATTTCGGGCTGCCCAACGTGAGCTTCACGTTGCCCAACAACTTCACGTTGCCGAACTTCAACTTCGCATTGCCGAACTTCGGGCTGCCCAACGTGAGCTTCACGTTGCCCAACAACTTCACGTTGCCGAACTTCAACTTCGCGATACCCAACTTCGCAGCCCTGACGCAGGCCGGCGCCACCTGGGCCGGCAACCTGAGTGCCGGACTGACCAACTTGAACCTGACGCTGCCGGCGCTCAGCGGTCAGATCAATGCGGCGCTGACCGGGGCCGTCAACGGCGACACGGCAGGGCTCAACGCGCTGGTGAACGCGGTGGCGGCCCTTCCGACAACGGGGCTGGCGGGCTTCGAGCAACTGCAGAGCGGCATGTTGAGCGGACTGGTTGCCAACGAAGTCGCGTTCAACCAGACGCTCGTCGCCAACGAGGTCGCGCTGTTGGGCGCACCGGCACTGGCTGGGCCGGTGGGCTACGCCGTCAACGCGGGGAACTTGTTGGTGGGTACCGGCGAGCAACTCGTCAACGCTCTCGTCGGCGCCCCAGCTGCCAACTTGACCGGCGACCTGATCGTCAACGGCGCGCTGGAGGCGCCCGGCTTCCCGATCGGCGGCGGCCTGACAGGTGTTGCCCATCAACTGCTTTCGCTGAACGCGGCGTTGGGCGGTGTGCCGGGCCTCGACACTTCGCTGTTGACGCAGCTGAACCTCACTCCGACCAGCTTGCAGGGGTTGGTGGACAGCCAGTTGGCGTTCAACGCCAACCTGGTGGCCAACGAGCAGTTGTTCCAGACAATGGTGTTCGGGACCGGTGGCGCCCTCAACGGCGCGGTGAACAATGCCTTCAACGGGTTGAACCTGCTGCTGGTCGGTACGCCGCAGGGGGCCATCAACGCCCTGCTGGGCGCCCCGGCCGTGGACCTGACGGGCAGCCTGCTGGTGACCGCGCCGGGCGACGTCTTCGGCGGCGTCACCGCCGGCGGCCTGCTGGGTGCGTTCGAGCAGAAGTGGTTGTTCGACGCGTCGGTGCTGAGCAGCTTGTTGTCCCCGATCCAGGTGACCCTGACCGGCGGACTGCCCAGCCTGCTCGCCAACATCAACGCCAACTTGACGGCCGCCCTCACCGGCACCGGCACAATCGGCGGCTCGGTCGGCGGCACGGTCGGCGGCAATGTCGGCGGGGGTGGCTAACCGCTGCACCTGAAGCATCCCCTGATCGGCCCGTCATCCCAGTGGTGACGGGCCGATTGGGTTCGGCCTCCTCATTCGCCCAGCGAATAAATGTCCGCGGGGCGAACAGATATGAGTTAGTCCAGTCCAGTTCATAGAAACCGCCTGAGCGGGTCCTGCGACGTCGATACCATCCTGAATAGCGACACGACAGCCGGGGAGGGCCGTCATGTCAGCGACGGGGAGGTTTTGCCATGTCCTATGTGAACGTCGTGCCGGAGTTTCTGGCATCTGCCGCAACTGATCTGGCGGGCATCGGCTCGACGATCGGGGCTGCCGGTTCGTCGGCGGCTGCCGCGACCACGGCGGTGTTGCCGGCCGGCGCCGATGAGATATCGGCGGCCGTCTCGGCGCTTTTCGGCGCGCACGGGCAGGCATTTCAGGCTCTCAATGCCCAAGCCGCGCAGTTTCACGAGCAGTTTGTGCAGATCATGCGAAGTACAGCGGCTGCCTTCGCCGGCGCGGAGGCGGCCAATGTCTCACCGCTGCAGGCGATGGCGGCGGCCGCATCGCCGATGCAACAACTGGAACAGGCGCAGATCGCCTTCGGTTCCAATGTGGTGGCTAACGAGCTCACGTTCAACAATGCGCTGCTGAGTAATGAACTGGGTTTGGAGCGAAGCTTTTTCGGCACTGACACCGCTCTCAACGGCGTGATCAACCGCGGCTTCAACGCCGGGAATCTGTTGGTGGGCACCGGTGAGCAGGCCTTCAATGGTCTTGTGGGTGTTCAAGTTCCGCCCACGTTTACTTCGACTCTCTTGACCGGTAGTGCGGCACAGGTCTTCAACAGCGGCGCCATCGGCGGTCCGCTCGGCGCATTCGATCAAAGCCTCGCGGCCGGTGCTAATTTCGCCGGCTTGTTCGTGGGCAGCGCGCCAGGCCAGGCACTGCTGAGTGCGCTTCCCGCGCCAGCGCAGTCGTTGTTGAGCTCGCCGGCCAGTTTCCTGCAGCAGATACAAACGGCGCAGGTCAACTTCAACACCAATCTGGTCAACAGCGAAATGAACTTCAACCACAGCCTGGTGGCCAACGAAGTCGCCTGGGAGCAACAGGTTTTCCACACCGACAGCGCCCTGAACGGTGCGCTGAACCGCGGGTTCAACATCGGAAACCTGTTGCTGGGCACGGGCGAGCAAGGAGTGAACCTGTTCACCGGGGCGCAGGTGCCGACGAACTTCACCGAAGGGCTGTTGTTGGGCACCGCGGCCCAGCCGTTCAACGGTGGCCAGATCGGCGGCCTGCTCGGCGCTTTCGACCAGAGCACGGAGGCGGGGCTGGATCTGGCTGGACTGATCACCGGCGCCTGACGGCGCCCGGAAGTTGCAGCGCAGCTTAATTAGTATGCGCTGCAGTGGATTTCGGCGGTATCACGGTGTCGACGATCAGGGACAGTTCGCGGCGGGTGGGCGGGGTCCCGGTGAGCATGAAGTGCTGGTTGATCAAAGCCGATCCGATGCGAGCGGTCAGCGGCGTAAGTGTCGCCGGATCAATATCACCCTCGTGCACCGCGGTCTTCAGTATCGATTCGACGATCTTCACGCGTGGCACCACCACCGCGTCGACGAAGATCGCGCGCAGTTCGGGTTCGTGAATCAGCTGACTGATGATCTCCAGGCCCGGAAAATCGGTCTTGCCGGCCAACACATCGCGGTGAGCCGTGAACACCGCCAGCAGGTTCTCCCGGGTTGACCGGCCGGCCCGCGGCTCCGGCAACGGCGGCACGTTGTGTGTCATGGCGGCCTGCACCAGGTCATGCTTGCTGGCCCAGCGCCGGTACAAAGCGGCCTTTCCGGTGTGTGCGCGCGCCGCAATGCCCTCCATGGTCAGCCCGCCATAGCCGACCGCGGCCAGCTCCGCCAAAGTAGCGGAATAGAGCGCCCGTTCGAGAACTTCGCCGCGCCGGCGGCTGCGGCTGGCGCTCGGTGTGGTGCTGGTCCCCTGCGGCATTGGTCGATAGTAGCCGTTAGCGTTCCTATCGTTCACTAAAGGCGGTTTTTCGGCTGTCTACGGGTCGGCGGTAGGGTTCGTCCATGCCTGAGACGCCGCGGCTGCTGTTCGTGCATGCACATCCCGACGACGAAAGCCTGGCCAACGGCGCCACCATCGCGCACTACACCGCACGCGGAGCGCAAGTGCATGTCGTGACCTGCACCCTGGGCGAGGAGGGTGAGGTCGTGGGTGACCGTTGGGCCCAACTCGCCGTCGACCATGCGGATCAACTCGGTGGCTACCGCATCAGCGAACTCAGCCGGGCATTGCACGCGTTGGGCGTCAACGGTCCGGTTTATCTCGGTGGCGCGGGGCGCTGGCGGGACTCCGGCATGGCCGGCACCGAACCGCGCGGCAGGCGCCGATTCGTGGACGCCGACGAACGGGAAGCCGTCGGCGCCCTCGTCGCGCTGATCCGCGACATGCGCCCGCACGTGGTGGTGACCTACGACCCCAACGGCGGCTACGGCCATCCGGACCACATCCGCACCCACACCGTCACCACCTCGGCAGTGGCTGCCGCCGGCCGCTCGGACGACTACCCGGGCGACCCGTGGTCGGTGCCCAAGTTCTACTGGACGGTCCTGGCCCGGGACGCCATGATTGCCGGCCTGCGGGCCCTGGTGCCCGAGGACCTTCGACCGGAGTGGACGCTGCCGCCGGAAGACATTCCCTTCACCTTTCTCGACGACGACATCAACGCCGTTGTCGAGGCCGGCGCGGACGCGCACGCCGCCAAGGTCGCCGCCCTCGCCGCGCACGCCACCCAACTCACCGTCGGCGCGACCGGACGCGCCTGCGCGCTCTCGAATAACCTTGCGCTGCCTATCCTCCCGCAAGAGCACTACATTCTGGTCGCCGGTGCGGCGGGGGAGCGGGACGAACGTGGCTGGGAAACGGATTTGCTTGCCGGTCTGGGCATCACTGGTCCGGGCAACTAGGCTTTGACACAGGCCGTTTCGGAAAGGAAGCCGCCTCGGAAAGGAAGAGGAAGGAATTTCCATGGACCCCGACCTGGACCCTAACTTGCAGCACTGGCAGGACCGACTCGACAGTATGCAGTGGGTCATCGGATCGATCCTCTCGCAGATCGACAGCGTCCCAACCTGACCGACATCAAGCCACGCGCCGTCTCGATCGAAGAGACCGGCGCGACGGATCCGGCTATCCGTTTTGTTGTCTTGGCGCTGCTGGCCGTCGACGGGGTGCTCTCCGCGCTGGCCGGGGCGCTGCTCCTGCCCTCCTACATCGGCTCCACTCCGTTTCCGATCAGCGCATTGATCAGTGGGCTGGTCAACGCCGCCCTGGTGTGGGCGGCAAGCCGCTGGACCACCTCGCCGCGAATGGCCGCATTGCCGTTGTGGACCTGGCTGCTCACCGTGGCGGTGGCGAGCCTGGGTGGTCCCGGGGGCGACATCATCCTCGGCGGCCAGGGCGTGATGGCGTACGCGGCCCTGGTGCTGATCGTGCTGGGCGTCGCGCCACCCGTATGGGTGCTGTGGCGACGCAGAACCCGTCCGTGAGCCGTTACGGGAAGAACGGCGGCAACGGTGGCAGCGGCGGCAAGAAACTGCGGATCCAGTACCACTCGGTGTAGAGGAACTGGTTGATCGACGCCGATGTCGCCGCCCAGAAGTTGGCCAGGCCCTGACTGAAGCTGACCGTTCCAGCCAGCCAGTCAAGGGTATTGAAAAGCCCGGCCTGAACCATGGGTTCGAACAGGTAGTAGAAGAAGTTGATCTGCGGCGCCAGGATCCCCACGTATGGCAACCAGCCCGCAGCGTAAGCGGCCAGGTTGAAGCCGTACGCCACATACGGCTCAACGAAGTTGTACAGATTCTGGATGGAAGTGGCCCACGATACGGGGATCACCGCAGCGGGCGCCGCCGCGGCGGCCAACGGTCCCGCCAATGCGCGGGTGGCGGTCAAACCGCCTAAACCGCCGGTTGGCGTCAGTCCCAGCACGCTCAGCAGGTTGCCGGCCGGCACACCCTGCAGCGCACTCTGCACCTGTGTAGCGGCCCTCGCGGCGGCACCGGCCAGACTTGGCGCCCCCGGTCCGATCAGCGGGTGTCCCAGCAGTTGCTGCGCGGGCGCGTTGACCGCATCGGCCAGGGTCCGCGCCGCGCTGCTCTCGGCGTTGGCGTAGGACGCGGCACTCGAGCCAAGGGCCTGGACGAACTTCTCGTGGAAGGCCGAGATCTGGGAGCTGAGCTGCTGATATCCCTGGGCATGCGTTGAGAACAGCGCCGCGACCTGCGCTGATACCTGATCCGCGGCGGCTGCCACCACGCCGGTGGTGGGCAGCGACGCGGCGGCATTGGCTGAACTGATCTCCGATCCGATGCCGGCGATGTTGGAGGCGGCCGCCTTCAGCGCCTCCGGATCCGCGTGCAAAAAGGACATCCCGCTCACCCCCTACTCGATATCAGGTCGGCAATGCCCGGCGATCCTCTCGCTGGGCTGACAGGCACCGATTTTATCCCGATCGTCGCCGCTAGTTCGCCAGTTGGCCAAATGGACCCCCTGGCACGGCTGCTGGTCAGTCGCGTGCCGGGCGCCGGCTGCCGCTACTGTTGCGAAGTGGGACCGGGGCTGCCCGGATTCTCACGGCCTGGATTGTTCTCACAGGGTGGGACGTGCGGATGAAATCAGAGAGCGGGGAAGTTACACCAACGTGCCAGTAACACCGGGGCCACCGGAGCCGACGGTTTTGCCCAGTCCCGTCGTGCCACCCAGAGTCAGTAGCTCGGCATTGCGCCGGGTGCTGCGCCGGGCCCGGGACGGTGTCGTCCTCAACATCGATGAAGCGGCCATCGCGTTGTCGGCGCGCGGCGACGATCTGACCGATCTGTGTGCCAGCGCGGCCCGTGTCCGGGACGCGGGCCTGGAATCGGCCGGGCGTCGCGGTGCCACCGGCCGGTTGCCGATCAGCTACTCGCGCAAGGTATTCCTCCCGGTCACTCACCTGTGCCGGGACACCTGCCACTACTGCACGTTCGTCACCGTTCCGGGCAAGCTGCGCGCCCAGGGCATGGGTATGTATATGGAGCCCGACGAGATCCTCGACGTCGCGCGCCGCGGTGCCGAGCTCGGTTGCAAGGAAGCGTTATTCACCCTCGGCGATCGGCCCGAGGACCGCTGGCCGCAAGCGCGCGAGTGGCTCGACGAACGTGGCTACGACTCGACCCTGTCCTACGTGCGGGCCATGGCGATCCGGGTGCTCGAAGAGACCGGGTTGCTGCCGCATCTGAACCCGGGTGTCATGACGTGGTCGGAGATGTCCCGGCTCAAGCCGGTGGCGCCGTCGATGGGCATGATGCTGGAGACGACGTCGCGGCGGCTGTTCGAAACCAAGGGTTTGGCGCACTACGGCAGTCCCGATAAGGACCCGGCGGTACGGCTGCGCGCGTTGACCGACGCCGGCCGGCTGTCCATTCCGTTCACCACCGGGCTGTTGGTGGGTATCGGCGAGACGCTGACGGAGCGAGCCGATACGTTGCACGCGATCCGCAAGTCGCACAAGGAGTTCGGCCATATTCAGGAAGTGATCGTGCAGAACTTCCGGGCCAAGGAGCACACGGCGATGGCGGACGTGCCGGACGCCGGCATCGAGGACTACCTGGCGACGGTGGCGGTGGCCCGGCTGGTGCTGGGGCCGGGCATGCGCATCCAGGCGCCGCCGAACCTGGTGTCCCGCGACGAATGTCTGGCACTGGTAGCGGCCGGCGTCGACGACTGGGGCGGCGTCTCGCCGCTCACGCCCGACCACGTCAACCCCGAACGGCCCTGGCCCGCACTGAATGACCTGGCTGACGTCACCGCCGAGGCCGGGTACGACCTGGTGCAACGGCTGACCGCACAGCCCAGGTACGTGCAGGCGGGCGCGGCGTGGATCGATCCGCGGGTGCGCGGACACGTTGTGGCGCTTGCAGATCCGGCAACCGGGTTGGCTCGCGATGTCAACCCGGTGGGCATGCCGTGGCAGGAGCCCGACGAGGTGGCATCTGCGGGCCGGGTGGACCTGGGCGCCGCGATCGACACCGAAGGCCGCAACACCGAGGCGCGCAGCGACCTCGACAGCGCGTTCGGGGATTGGGAATCCATCCGTTCGCGGGTCAGCGAGCTGGCCTCGCGCGCGCCGGAACGCATCGACACCGACGTTCTGGCCGCGCTTCGCTCGGCGGAACGCGACCCCGGCGGCTGCACGGACGACGAGTATCTCGCCCTGGCCACCGCTGACGGGTCCGCGCTGGAAGCCGTTGCCGCACTGGCTGATTCGTTGCGCCGCGACGTGGTCGGCGACGACGTGACCTACGTGGTGAACCGCAACATCAACTTCACCAATATCTGCTACACCGGCTGCCGGTTCTGCGCCTTCGCCCAACGCAAAGGGGATGCCGACGCGTACTCGCTGTCGGCGCAGGAGGTCGCCGACCGCGCCTGGGAGGCGCACGTGGCGGGGGCCACCGAGATCTGCATGCAGGGTGGCATCGACCCCGAGTTGCCGGTCACCGGTTATGCGGATCTGGTGCGGGCGGTCAAGGCGCGGGTGCCCTCGATGCACGTGCACGCGTTCTCCCCGATGGAGATCGCCAACGGTGTGACCAAGAGCGGGCTGAGCATCCGCGAGTGGCTGACCGGGTTGCGCGAGGCGGGATTGGACACCATCCCGGGTACCGCGGCAGAGATTCTGGACGACGAGGTGCGCTGGGTGCTCACCAAGGGCAAGTTGCCGACCTCGCTGTGGGTGGAGATCGTGACCACCGCGCACGAGGTGGGCCTGCGGTCGTCGTCGACCATGATGTACGGCCACGTCGACACCCCGAAGCACTGGGTCGGGCACCTCAACGTGCTGCGCGGCATTCAGGACCGCACCGGTGGCTTCACCGAGTTCGTGCCGCTGCCGTTCGTGCACCAGAATTCGCCGCTCTATCTGGCCGGCGCCGCGCGGCCCGGGCCGACCCACCGCGACAACCGCGCGGTGCACGCACTGGCGAGGATCATGCTGCACGGGCGCATCGCGCACATTCAGACCAGCTGGGTGAAGCTCGGCGTGGAGCGCACCCGGGTGATGCTCAACGGTGGTGCCAACGACCTGGGCGGCACGCTGATGGAGGAGACCATCTCGCGGATGGCCGGCTCGGAGCACGGCTCGGCGAAGTCGGCGGCCGAATTGGCCGCGATCGCGGAGGGAATCGGCCGCCCGGCGCGTCAGCGCACGACGACCTACGCGACGCTGGCCGCCTAGCTCGCGCATCACTGGGTATTCCCACGTCGTGCGGACAGGGAATCACCGGAAGATAGACAGCGACCGATTTCCCGAATGGCGGCCGTTCGTCGATGCTGTGCAGCGGCGCCGCCCAGACGCAGGCACCTGGTGCGAAGCCTGGACGGTGCGCGACGTCGTCGCTCATCAAGCCGGAAACGCCGAGGAACTGGCCCGCGTGCTGGGCGCCTATCTGGCAGGCGAGGCCGTTGAGACCCGCGGCTTCGAGCGTGAGGACCCACTTCGCGCGATGAACGATGCGGATTTGTGGAACGCGCTGCACGAACGGATGGCCGGCCTGAACGAGGTCGCGGAAGCCGCCGACGAGGTTCCCGCCGATGCCGACGTCGCCTGGACGGGACGCACCATGAAGGTGGCGTGGTTCGCCGAGCACATGCGCGAAGAGCTGGTGTTGCACGGCTGGGACGTGACTGGCGACGAGACGGCGGCGCAGACCCGGCTGGCCGAACCCTGGATGACGACCCACAGTGTGTTGGCGGTGGGACGTCCGCTGCTGGCCAAAGGGGCCAGGGACCTGCGGCCGGACGAGCGCATCGAGGCCAGACTGCGAGTTCAGGGCACCGACCCGGAAATGACCGATGTCGTACTCAGTGCTGATTCCGACGGAACCGCTATCGCGCTCGCGCCTCCCGAAGGAGCGGCCACCTTGGAAACGGACAGCGCCGCGCGAGTATTGCTGCTCTGGGGCCGACGCCCGAGCGACCCGTCCCGGATCTGCAGTCGCGTCGGTCCGGAAACGTTAGGCCGGGTACGACGGCTGCTGAGCGGCTACTGAGCAAGCCAAAAAAACCGCGAGCGTAACGCCGGCGCTACTCCTGGCGGAATGGCGCGGTGGCGTTACGCTCGCGGGTCTCGAACTCAGTAGTTGTTGCAGACACCTGCGACGTCATTGACGACGCCGATGTACTGCGAAGCTCCAGGCATGGCCTGCAGCTGCGCGGCCATCTGCGCCCGAGCCGGCGGCGGCGAAGCCAGGAACCGCTGCAGGTAGCTCTGCGCGATCGGCGACGAGTTGAACTGTGCCGCCGCTCCCGGGTTGGTCGCGTTCAGCGCGGCGATCACCTGCGGGTAACTGCAGGTGGTGTTGACGACTCCGTCGAACGGATCTGCCGAGGCGACACCGGCTCCCAAACCCAACGACACGGCGGCGGCGCCGGCGGCGACACCCATTCCGATAAACGACAGCCTCATATTGTGGATACCTTCCCCAACTATTGCACCGCTAGCTTCAACGGCGACGACATCTGCCCAGCGGTTGCCGTCTCCGATCAAGGCTACCAGGCCCCCTGGACTTGCTCCTACGCAAATTGTTATCGCACGGCAGTGTGCGGATGTAACTATTCCCAGGTCAGGAGCGTGTAAACCGCTGTTTCGCGATCAGCGAAATCGAGGGCCCGCCGACCAGTCACAGGCGGGACGCAAGTTCGGTGCCCTGCCGGATGGCTCGTTTGGCGTCCAATTCGGCGGCCAGCCCGGCGCCGCCGATGACGTGCGCCGCCACCCCGACGCGCCGCAGCTCCTTCTCCAGGTCGCGCACCGACTCCTGGCCGGCGCACAGCACCACGTTGTCCACCGGCAGCAGCCGGGGCCGGGCCTTGCCGATGCGGATGTGCAGGCCGTCGTCGCTGACGCGTTCGTAGCTCACCCCGGAGAGCTGGCGGACGCCCTTGGCTCGCAGCGATGCCCGGTGCACCCACCCGCTCGTCTTGCCCAGCCGCGTGCCCTGGGGACCTGCGGTGCGCTGCAACAGGTACACCTCACGAGCCGGCGGCGCCGGCAGGGCAGTGGTCAGGGACCCGCGCGTTGAATGGGCTCGGCCGGGATCGAGGCCGGGGTCGACTACGCCCCACTCTGTTCGCCAGTCTCTGACGTTCAGCGTCGGCGACTCATCGGTGACCAACAGCTCGCTGACGTCGAATCCGATGCCGCCCGCCCCGATCACCGCGACGGATTTGCCGACCGCGCTGACCCCGGTGATCGCCTCGGCATAGGTCAGCACCTTGGGGTGGTCGACACCGGGAATGCGGGGGAGGCGCGGCACGACGCCGGTCGCCAGCACGATTTCGTCGAATCTGATGACGTCCGCGGCCCCGACTCGGGTGCCCAGCCGCACGTCGACGCCGTGTTTGTCCAACATCGCCGCGAAGTACCGGATGGTTTCGCTGAATTCCTCCTTGCCGGGGATCCGACGCGCCAGGTCGAACTGGCCGCCGAGGAACTCGTTGGCGTCGAACAGTGTGACCCGGTGTCCGCGCTGCGCGGCGCCGACTGCCGCGGCCAGCCCGGCCGGACCGGCTCCCACGACGGCGACCGTACGGGCGCGCCGCGTGGGTGACAGCACCAGCTTGGTCTCGTGCCCGGCCCGCGGATTGAGCAGACACGAGACCGTCTTCTTGGCGAAGGCGTGGTCCAGGCAGGCCTGGTTGCAGGCGATGCAGGTGTTGATCTCGTTCGCCCGCCCGGACTTCGCCTTGTGCACCCAGTCCGGGTCGCTCAACAACGGCCGGGCCATCGAGATCAGCTGTACCGGGGTCTCGGCCAGGATCCGCTCGGCGGCCTGAGGCATGTTGATCCGGTTGGATGCCATGACCGGAATACTGACCTGCCCGGCCAGGGCGGCGCTGATGTCGACGAAGCCGCTGTTGGGTACCGACGTGACGATCGTCGGTATCCGCGCTTCATGCCAGCCGAACCCGGAGTTGATGATCGTGGCTCCGGCCGCCTCCACTTCCCTTGCCAGCGCGACGATTTCGTCCCAGCTTTGACCGTCCTCGACGTAATCGGCCATCGACATCCGATAGCAGATGATGACGTCGGCCCCCACCGCCGCGCGGGTGCGGCGCACGATTTCCACCGGGAACCGGCGTCGGTTGGCGGACGTGCCGCCCCACGAGTCGGTGCGTTTGTTAGTCCGTGGCGCCAGGAACTGATTGACCAGATAGCCTTCGCTGCCCATGATCTCGACGCCGTCGTAGCCGGCCTCGACGGCCAGCCGTGCACACCGGACGAAATCGGAGATGGTCGATTCGACGCCGCGCCCGCTCAGCGCTCGGGGCCGAAAGGGGTTGATGGGAGCCTTGATTGACGATGCGCTGACCGAAAGCGGATGGTACGCATAGCGTCCCGCGTGCAGGATCTGCAGCAGGATCTTGGCGCCCTCGTCGTGCACCGCCCCGGTGATGCGCCGATGGCGGCGGGCTTCGGCCGGGGAGATCAGCTGCGCGGCCATCGGCAGCAGCCATCCGGTGCGGTTGGGCGCATACCCGCCGGTGATGATCAGTCCGACGCCGCCGCGGGCGCGTTCGGCGAAGTACTCGGCGAGCCGGTCGGTGTGGCCGGCACGGTCTTCCAGGCCGGTGTGCATGGAACCCATCGTGACCCGGTTGCGCAGGGTGGTGAAGCCAAGGTTCAACGGCGACAACAGGTTCGGGTACGACGTCACGGTGTCTCCGGCAGTGCCCGGCCGACCTCGTCGAGCCAGGCGATGGCGCTTTCCTCGGCGCGGATGCCGCCGCGCAGGACGAGGTACTGATGCAGCGCGGCGTCGCGCAGCCCGGACGGGTCAGGGAAGCTGCGCCGCTGCAGTCCGCGGTAGGTGTCCAGCGACGCGGCACGTTCCGCGCGCAACGCGTCGACCTGGGCGCGCACGGCGGCGATGTCGCCGTAGGCCGCCCCTCGCAGCTTGACCGCGATGTCCCGGGTGCCGTCGTCGCTCAACGCACTGCCTCGCCCGGGCCGGGTCGGCCGCAGCGGCTCGGCGATCCAGCGCGCCAGTTCTTCGCGGCCGTTACCGGAGACGGTGTAGACCCTTTTGTCGGGCCGGCCGTGCTGGGCCACCGTGGTGGCGCGTACCCAGTCCTTGTTCTCCATCGCGCGCAGGGTCCGATAGATCTGCTGGTGGGTGGCGCCCCAGAAATAGCCGATGGAGCGATCGAAGCGGCGAGCCAATTCGTAGCCGGAACCGGCCTGTTCGCACAGCGAGACCAGGATCGCGTGAGGCAACGCCACCCGCGCACCCTAGATCCGGCAGCCGCTACTATGCAACTGAGTTCATAGCAGGGCTGACTCTCGGGCGTGCCAATTGCCGGAGTTGTATGTGCGACGTTTAGTATCAGTAACCGAACGCTCACCCTCGAAGCCCCTGGGGTGATGCGACCCGCAGCCCACCTGTACATGGAGGACACGTTGAGGAGACGTCCGTGACGTACACGATCGCCGAACCTTGCGTCGACATCAAGGACAAGGCATGCATCGAAGAGTGCCCGGTCGACTGTATTTACGAGGGTGCCCGGATGCTGTTCATCCATCCCGACGAGTGCGTCGACTGTGGCGCCTGTGAGCCGGTCTGCCCGGTCGAGGCGATCTACTACGAAGACGACGTGCCCGAGCAGTGGAGCCAATACACGCAGATCAACGCCGACTTCTTCGTCGAGTTGGGCTCGCCGGGTGGTGCGGCGAAGGTCGGCATGACCGAGAACGACCCGCAAGTGGTCAAGGACCTGCCCCCACAGGGCGAAGGCGACTGAACGCGCGACAGCAACGCCGTGTGTCGGCGACGCTGCCGGAGTTCCCGTGGGACACTCTGGCCGCGGCGAAGGCCATGGCCGCGGCCCATCCGGACGGCATCGTCGACCTGTCGGTGGGCACCCCGGTCGACCCGGTTGCGCCGCTGATCCGTGCGGCGCTGGCGGCGGCCAGCTCGGCTCCGGGTTATCCCGCGACCGCAGGCACCGCGCTGTTGCGCGAGTCTGCGGTGGCCGCACTGGCCCGCCGTTTCGGCGTCACCGATGTGCCGGAGTCCGCGGTGCTGCCCGTCATCGGCACCAAGGAACTCATCGCCTGGTTGCCGACCCTGCTGGGGCTGGGCGGCGCCGATGTGGTCGTCGTGCCGGAACTGGCCTATCCCACCTACGACGTGGGTGCCCGACTTGCCGGGACGCAGATCGTGCGGGCGGATTCGCTGACCCAACTCGGCCCGCAGTCTCCGGCGCTGATCTACCTGAATTCGCCCAGTAATCCCACCGGCCGGGTGCTGGGCCTGGACCACCTGCGCAAGGTGGTGGGGTGGGCCCGCGAGCGGGGCGTGCTGGTGGCGTCCGACGAGTGCTACCTCGGGTTGTCCTGGGACGCCGAGCCTCTCTCGGTGCTACACCCCTCCGTGTGCGACGGCGACCACACCGGACTGCTCGCGATCCACTCGCTGTCGAAGAGTTCCTCGCTGGCCGGCTACCGGGCCGGCTTCGTCGCCGGGGACGGCGACGTGGTCGCCGAACTGCTGGCGGTGCGCAAGCATGCCGGGATGATCGTGCCGACGCCGGTGCAGTCCGCCATGGTGGCCGCACTCGACGACGACGAGCACGAGAAGGTGCAGCGCGAACGGTATGCGCGGCGTCGTGCGGCGCTGCTGCCGGCGCTGCGAGACGCGGGTTTCACGGTGGACCATTCCGAGGCCGGTCTCTATTTGTGGGCCAGTCGTGGCCAGGACTGCCGGGACACCGTCACCGGGCTCGCCGAACGGGGCATCCTGGTGGCGCCCGGTGATTTCTACGGCCCCGCCGGCGCGCGGCACGTGCGCGTCGCGCTGACCGCCACCGACGAACGCATCGACGCCGCCGTAGCCCGCCTGAGCTAGCCTTTCTACCGCGAGCAGTCGCGAAATCGCACATATTTCGTGGAATTTGTGCGATTTCGCGTCTGCTCGCGGGAGTGGCGCAGCAACCGAGGCAGGGGGTGCGGTTTGGCAAGTCCGGCGGGCAAGTCGGTGAGCAGGCTGCGGATCCCGCTGACGCTCGGCGACGTCCTGAAGCGGGTGTTTCTGGGCAAGCCGCTGATCACCGAGCAACTGGCCGGTGAGCGACTGTCCAACGGAGTGGCCCTGGGTGCCCTGTCCCCGGACGCGATCTCGTCGACCGCCTACGGTCCCGAACAGATCCTGATCGAGTTGCTGCCCAACGCCGGGCTGGCGGCGTTCGCGCTATTGCTGCCCGTCACCGGCGTCATCCTGTTGATCCTCATCTTGGTCGCGGCGTCCTACCGGCAGGTGGTGATGGCCTACACCCGGGCGGGCGGCTCCTACATCGTGGCGCGCGACAACTTCGGGCCCCGCGTCGCGCAGATCGCCGCCGCGGCGCTACTCATCGACTACGTGGTGACCGTGGCGGTGCAGTCGGCGGCCGGAACGGTGGCGGTGGTATCGGCCCTCCCCGCGCTGGGGTCCTACAGTTTGGAGATCACGGTCGGCGTGGTGATCCTCATCTGCTATCTGAACCTGCGCGGAATGCGGGAAGCCGGAACACCTTTCGCGGTAGCCACTTATTTCTTCATCGTCATGGTCGCCAGCACCATCGTGGTCGGCGTGGTGCGCCACCTGTTCTGGGGATTGCCGGTCTACGACCCCGCGCAGCTACCCGGAACGGTGCCGGTGCATCAGGGCAACGGTTTGGTGATGGGCGCGACGATCCTGGTGTTGTTGCGTGCCTTCGCCAACGGCGGCTCGTCGCTGACGGGCGTGGAGGCCATCTCCAACACCGTTGATCTGTTCCAGAAGCCACAGGGCCGCAACGCGCGCCGGGTGCTGACCGCGATGGCGTGCATTCTCGGGTTCCTGTTGGCCGGCGTCGCCTACCTCGCCTACGCCACCCATGCCACGCCGTATCTGACCGAATATCCTTCGGTGCTGTCCCAGATCGGTCGCGCGGTTTTCGGCAACGGCGTCATCGGGAACGTCTTCTTCTTCCTGGTGCAGGCGTCCACCGCGGCGATTCTGTTCACCGGCGCCAACACCAGCTTCAACGGCTTTCCCGCACTGGCCAGCTTTGTGGCCGAAGATCGTTTTCTGCCAAGGCAATTGATGAAGCGCGGGCATCGTCTGGTGTTCTCCAACGGCATCATCGCGCTCACCGCGCTGTCGGTGGTGCTGCTGGTGACGACAGGCGGTTCGGTCAACGCGCTGGTGCCGTTCTACGCGATCGGCGTGTTCACCGGCTTCTCCATGGCCGGCTACGGGATGACCAAACACCACCTGACGCACCGGGAACCCGGCTGGCGACACCGGCTTGCGATCAATCTGTCGGCGGGCATCCTGTCGACGGTCGTGGTGGGCATCTTCGCGGTAGCCAAATTCACCGAAGGCGCCTGGCTGGTCGTCGTGGTCTTTCCGCTGCTGGTGTTCATGCTGATCCGGCTCAACCGCGAATATCGGGCGGAGGCAGCCATTCTCGAGATGTTCCGCACCGATCGTCCGGAAATGGTGAAGTACGCCCGCCACCGCGTGTACATCTTCGTGAACTCGGTCGACCTCGCGGTGATCGAAGGACTGAGGTACGGCAAGGGATTACGGGCCGACGAGTTGATCGCGGTGCACTTCATGGTCGACGCTGCCCACGCCGCACACCTTCGGAAGCGCTGGGATGAGTTCGGTCTCGAGACGAGGCTGCGCATCGTGGACTGCCCGGACCGGCGGATCAACCGCGCGGCTCAGCTCTTGGTCGCCAAAACGAGCAAGGAGCATCCCGACACCAACGTCACGGTGCTGCTGCCGCGCCGGACCTACGCGCCGCTGCTGGGCCGACTGCTGCACGACCGCACCGCGGACAAGATCGCCCGCGCGGTAAGCCTCATTCCCGACGCCGCGGCCACCATCGTCCCCTACGACGTCGAGTCCCGGGTCAAGGAGGCCTACCCCGACCGTTTCGAGCAGCGGCTCGCAAGACGCCTCGACAAGATCGAAGCGTGGGTGTCCCAGGGCGAGGACCGCAACGTCGAGGCCTACGAACACCCGCAGCGGCCGGAGTCGGTGATCACGGTCGCCGGACTGATACCTGGGCAACGGGCCACCGTTGAAGGCCGCGTTCGTGAGGTCGAGGACATCAACGAACGCCGGCGCACGGTGCGGCGGATCGTGCTCGGAGACGACACCGGCGATCTGACCGTCACGTTCCGTCCCGGCCACGGCGGCGCCGACATCCAGCCCGGCCAGGTGCTGCGGATCACCGGCAAGGCCCGGCAGACCGGAAACCGGCCCGTCTCGATGGTCGACCCCGACTATCAGGTGCTGCAGCAGCCGCAGGAGACTCACGACGCCGGAGGTTCCGGCGAGGCGGGGGAAACTGGTTGAGAGGGCCCCACGCCGGGCAGTTAGGTTAGTTAAGGAAGGATCCGGCCGATGGCGGCCCAGGTCGACGGGAGGGAAAGTCGATGAAGCGGATAGCGGCGATATTCGTGGCTCTAGCTGGGGTGTTGTTCGCCGTAAACGGCTACCGTCCGGTCAGCAAGCGGGGCTACCTGGCGGGACATGCATTCGGCTACGGCCTCTTCGCCAGCGAGCTTCCCGTACCTGCGCTGGCTGCGCAGTTCGCCGCGCTGGCCGCCATAACGCCCCGGGTGCCGCGTCGCACCCGCCTGGTGAGCTGGTTGTTGGCGACGCTGTCCGGATTGGGTCTGGTCGGACTGCACCGCACCGGCCGGTCGGCTGACGAGGTGCTGACCGCCGCGCTGGACGAAGGTTTTGGCCCCGACCGGCGCCACGAAGCCGGCGACCTGTGGAAGCGGCCGGCCGACGACGGCGCCACGGCCAAGAAGCCCGGTCCGGCACGCATGCTGCGCATCTGGCGCCACTACGCCCACGACGTCGACATCAGCTACGGGGACTTCGGCTCGCGCAACCATCTCGACATCTGGCGGCGGCCCGACCTCGAGCGCGGCGCGCCGGCCCCGGTGCTGTTGCAGGTGCACGGCGGTGCCTGGATGGTGGGCAACAAGCGCGGCCAGGCGCATCCGCTGATGAGCCATCTCGCTGAGCTCGGCTGGATCTGCGTGTCGGTCAACTACCGGCTGAGCCCGCGGTCGACCTGGCCCGACCAGATCGTCGACGTGAAGCGGGCCATCGCCTGGACGAAGGAGAACATCGCGGAGTACGGCGGCGATCCGGATTGGATTGCGATCACCGGCGGCTCGGCCGGGGGACATCTGTCTTCCCTCGCGGCACTGACGCCCAACGAGCCGCTGTTCCAGGTCGGCTTCGAAGAGGCGGACACCCGGGTGCAGGCGGCGATCCCGTTCTACGGGTTCTACGATTTCACCCGCGACGACGCGGTTCATCCGATGATGCCGGCCATGATGGCCAAGCGGGTATTCAAGCTGGGGCGCAAGGAGATTGCGGAGCCTTTCCGTCTCGCCTCACCGATCACTCACATCTCCGAGGATGCGCCGCCGTTCTTCGTGCTGCATGGCACGAACGATTCGCTGATCCCGGTCGAGCAGGCGCGCAGCTTCACCACGCGTCTGCGGGAGGTCAGCCGCAATCCGGTGGTGTATGCCGAGTTGCCCCGAGCGCAGCACGCTTTCGACATCTTCGGCTCGGCTCGTGCCGCGCACACCGCGGTGGCCGTCGAGCAATTCCTGGCCGAGGTCTACGCCCGCGACCGGCTGGGGGCGTCTGTCGCCGGCCGACGTGTCGGATAGCTGACGCGATCGGTCAGTCGTCTGCGATCGGTTAGTCGTCTGCGATCGGTTAGTCGTCGATGTGCATCGGCGGGTCGTTGAACGCGAAGTCGCCCGAACTCTGGCCGGGACCCATCACGTCGCAATGCTTTTCCGGCGCCAGAAACGAACTGGCGCCACTGGGAATCAGACGGGCGACCGCCACGCACCGTTGCCAGGTGCCGTCCGGCTGGACGGGCCCGTCGCACTTGCTGATGAAGCCTCCCCCGTACTGGCAGCCGGCACTGGCCGGTGGGGCCGCGGCGATCAGCCCCCCAGTCATCAGTACGACAGCCAGCCCTGCGACGATGCAGTGCCTCATGGTTTCTCCCGTCGACGGCCCGGTTGGACACCACCGACGTTACCGCTCATGCCGCGGTTTCAGGGGAATTGTCAGCTCGGCGGCCGGGGGCTGACCTCGTTGAGCAGGCTGATCACCTGGGCGGCCAGTTCGTCGATGTCGGCGTTGGTGGTGTCCAGCACGAGGTCGGGATTCTCCGGCGGCTCGTAGGGCGCGTCGACTCCGGTCAGGCCTTTGAGTTCACCGCTGCGGGCCCGCGCGTACAGCCCCTTGGGATCCCGCTTCTCGCACTCGGACAGCGACGTGGCGACGTGCACTTCCAGGAACGGCAGTTTGGCCGCTTCGCTGAGGGCGCGGGCGGTCTCGCGGTCCGACTTGAGCGGCGACACCAGCGAAGCCAGCGCCACTACGCCCGCGTCAGCCAGTAACCGCGTCAAATGTCCTACCCGCCTGATGTTCTCGGTGCGGTCGCCGGGGGAGAAGCCGAGGTCGTCGGACAGGCCGTGCCGCAGGTTGTCGCCGTCGAGCAGGTAGGCCACCCGGCCCGATTCGACGAGTGCGCGCTCGACGGCCACCGCGACGGTCGACTTGCCGGACGCGGGAAGTCCGGTGAACCAGATCGTCGCGCCCGGCTGGCCGGTGGCATTCCAGCGGTGCTTGCGATCCAGGGCAGAAGGGTGCCAACGGATGTCGGTGCGCTGGTGGGAGCCCGGCTTCACCTCCCGGGCCTCGACGATGGTGCCGGCGCCGACGGTGTCGTTGGTGGTCTCGTCGATCAGGATGAACGCGCCGCTGTCCCGGTTCTCGTCGTAAGGGTCGGCGATGACGACCGAGCTGGTGCGCAGCGTCACCGTGCCGATGTCGTTGAGCACCAACTCAACTGGACCGTCGAGCTCGTCCAGGGTCTCCGGGTCCAGCCGCGAGTGCAATTCCTGCACGGTCGCGCGCACGCTCTTGGTGGTCTGCTTGAGGGCCAGCCGGTCACCGGCCCGCAATGGCGAATCGACGAACCAGCACACGATCGCGTCCAGCTCACGGGCCAGCACCGGGGGCACCGCGTCCTCGGCACCGCTGATGAACACGTCGCCCCGGCCCACGTCGATGTCGTCGGCCAGCTCGATCGAAACTGCAAGTGGCGCAACGGCTGTCGTTCGATCCTCGTCGAGGGTGTCCAGCGCGGTCACCGTGGAGCGGGTGCCGGCGGGCAGCGAGATCACCGGATCACCGACGCTCAGTGTGCCCGCCGCGAGCCGGCCGGTGTAGCGGCGGCGCACCTCTGCCGTGGGCCGCGACACCCACTGCACGGGCAGCCGCAGCCATGACGCCTGGGCCTGCGGGGCCACCAGCTCCACGGCCTCCAGATA
This sequence comes from Mycobacterium paragordonae, assembly GCF_003614435.1. NCBI lineage: Bacteria > Bacillati > Actinomycetota > Actinomycetes > Mycobacteriales > Mycobacteriaceae > Mycobacterium > Mycobacterium paragordonae. The sequence goes on along the minus strand of NZ_CP025546.1, from coordinate 5,231,350 downwards.
CTCCAGCAGCGTGGGCCCGGTGTACCACGGCGTGCGATCGGAGCGGTGCACGACGTTGTCACCGAGCTTGGCGGCCAGCGGAATCACCGTCAGGTCGACCTCGCCGAGGCGCGCCGCGACATGACCCAGCTCTTCCTCGACTCTGGCGAAACCCTCCTGGTCGAAGTCGATCAGGTCGATCTTGTTGACCGTAGCCACGAAGTGCTTGATGCCCAACAGTTTTGCGATACGTGCATGTCTGCGGGTCTGGCGCAGCACCCCGGCGCGCGCGTCGACCAGCAGGATCGCCACGTGCGCGTTGGAAGCGCCGGTGAACATATTGCGGGTGTAGCGCTCGTGGCCGGGGGTGTCGGCCAGGATGTAGCTGCGGTTCTCGGTCGAGAAGAAGCGATAGGCGACGTCAATGGTGATGCCCTGCTCGCGCTCGGCCCGCAGACCGTCGGACAGTGCCGCAAGGTCGGCGATGCCCTCCTCGTCGGTGACCGCCTCCAAGTGGTCCAACGGCAGGCTGTCGGTGTCGTGCAGCAGTCTGCCGATCAACGTGCTCTTGCCGTCGTCCACCGAGCCCGCGGTGGCGATGCGCAGCAGTTGTCGCGTCTTGCCGGAGGTCGGTGCCAGCTGATCCTCGACGGTCATCAGAAGTACCCTTCTCGCTTGCGGTCTTCCATCGCGGCGGCCGACGTGCGGTCGTCGGCGCGGGTTTCGCCGCGCTCGGACACCGTCGCCGCCGAGATCTCGCTGATGACCCGGGTGATGTCGGTGGCCTCGGAGCGCACCGCCCCGGTGATGGTCAGGTCCCCGACGGTTCGGTAGCGCACCCACTCCACGGCAGCACTCTCGCCGTCGGCCGGGCTGGCGTACTCCGACACGGCCAGCAGAATGCCGTCGCGTTCGAACACCTCACGTTCGTGGGCGTAGTAAATCGACGGTATTTCAAGGTTTTCCAGCTCGATGTAGCGCCAGACGTCGATCTCGGTCCAGTTGCTCAGCGGGAAAACCCGGACCTGCTCGCCCTTCTTGATCCGGCCGTTGTACAGCGTCCACGGCTCGGGGCGTTGCGCGCGCGGATCCCACTGGCCGAACTCGTCGCGGAAACTCAGGATCCGTTCCTTGGCGCGGGCGCGTTCCTCATCGCGGCGGGCACCGCCGAAAGCCGCGTCGAAGCCGCCCTCTTCGAGCGCGTCGAGCAGCGTGCGGGTCTGGGCCCGGTTGCGCGAGGCGGTCGGCCCGGGGTCGGGCACGCGGCCCTTGTCGATGGACTCCTGCACCGACGCGACGATCAGCTTGTGTCCCTGTCCGGTCACCCGGCGGTCCCGGAATTCGAGCACCTCGGGGAAGTTGTGCCCGGTGTCCACGTGCATCACCGGGAACGGCAACGGTAGCGGGCGAAAAGCCTTCTCCGCCAGGCGAAGTAGCACGATCGAATCCTTGCCGGCGGAGAAGAGCAGCACCGGGCGCTCCAGCTCGGCGACGACTTCGCGGATGATGTGGACCGCCTCTGCTTCGAGCAGGCGGAGTTCGTCGACGTGGGTGGTGTCTATCGCTTGGGTCATCGGAGCCGCCCCTCCTCATCACTTCGTTCTGCGTCGTCGTCGGCTCGGGTCACGTTGGGAGTCCCTCTCTTTCGGCGTCCGCGCGATAGCGGTCCACCCACTCGTCGGAACGCTGATCGGCCTGGCGCTGCAGCACCGGCTCGGGGGCCAGTCGGCGGTCCAGGCCCAGCCGCTCGAGAATGTCGCCGACCACTTCAGTCAGGTTGCGCCACAACACCGGATAGGAGATCTCGATGGGTGTGACATTCTCCTCGGCGAACCAGTTCTTCCAGCCCTCCTCCTGTGCCTGCAGCATGCGCACTACGTGCGCGATAGCGCCGGCATGGTAGGTGGCACGTGCGTCGCGCACCGGGTCCGGCCTGCCGCGCCAGACCCGGGTCTGCACGGCTCGCCAGAACGACACCGCTTGGGACACGACGTCGGGACGGTGGATGTGGATGAGCAGCGGATCCTCACCGACCACGTCGCGAATACCGGCCAGCAGGCCGTCGCCCGATCGCTCCTTCAGGCCCGCCACCCGGTCCAGCAGCAGCGGCGTCTGATTCCACATCAGCTTGCCGCCCCAGACCCCGTTCGGTGTGCGACCGACGGTGCGGATGTAGTCCCGCCAGATCTCGGCCGGCGCGAGGTCGGGCTTGCCCTCGTCCAACGGGTCCAGCAACTTCAGGATCGACTCGTCCTCGACCCCGGCGAACCACTCACGGGGCTGCGGAGACTGGCTGGTGGTAGGCAGGTATTGGAAGAACTCCTGAGGCTCGCCGGCCACGCCGGTCGCACGCAGCGATTCGACCAGCAGCGTGCTGCCGCTGCGCTGGGATGCCAGCACCAGATACGACGACGGATGATCGGCCACCAACGCAGCCTAACCGCACGCAAATGCGGTGCAACACTTGCAGTTACCTTCAGCCTGATAATAACTATTGCGGGGGCGCGGGCTACGCCGGGGCGCTGACCAAGGTGCGCAGGGAACTGTAGTTGTCTTCTTCATGTTCATGCCGGTAGGTCGACCCGAAGATGAAGGCAGCGACCAGGAATGCCAGTGTCAACGCGCTGACCACGATGCCGGCGATCGCGAGGCCGCGGCCGCCTTCGCCGGTCCGTTTGATCTGACCCAGCCCGACCACGCCGAAGATCAACCCGAGAATGTTTCCGAGGCCGCAGGTGAAGAACCCCGCGATCGCGGCGACGAATGACGCGATGGCCAGCGCGTTCGTCCTGGGCGGCGCGTAGGGCGGCGGGGGATAACCGTATGCGCCGTAGCTGCCCGGCACCGGCGGAGGATATTGCGGTGGCGGATAGTTCGGCGGTTGTTCCGTCACAGGGCCTCCACACGGTTCGCGACCAGCGTGCACTGGCGCAGCGCCACAAACTCTACTCCGCGTGCCGATTTCGGAATACTGTTCCCGCCGCGGACTCGGCGGGCCGCTCGATGGCCCGCAGGCTCAGCGAAAAGACCAGTCGCACATCGGGATCGGCCAGTGAGGTGGACATCAGCCGTTCGATTCGGCGGACCCGGTAGCGGACCGTGTTGGGATGCACCTGCAGCCAGCTCGCCGCGGCGGCGATGTCGCCGAAGCAGTCCAGGTAGGCGCTCAGCGTCTCCGCCAGCATCGGATCCCGCGTCTTGAGCTCGCGTACCCGCGGGTCGACCAGCCGCTCGTCGGCCCCGATCAGGGTGACGACCTCGTCGAGCAGCACCGTGGTCCGCGCCTCGGCCAGCGACGTCACCTGGCCGAATGAGACCGGATGGCGCTCGGCGCTGTCCAGCACCCGGTCCACTTCGGCGCGGGCCGCGGCGACGGCGGCCAGGCCGTGGACCGGCGCGGCGATGGCCGCCCGCAACTCGACGTTCAACTCCGTGCGTAGCGCACCGATCGTGCCGCGCACCCAGGAGGCGACCGGCCGGGTCTTGGAGATCTGCGGAAGCAACACGTAGCTGCGTGTACCGTTCGATGCCACCTGGGCGTCGTGCCGAAAAGCGCTGGCGCTCAACGCAACAACGTCGGTTATGCGGGCCTGGCGGTCCGTGTCGCCGATGGTGTCCCAACCGATCACCGCGCCTGTTCCGTCGATCGACAAGCCGAGATCGCGCGCGCACTCGGATACGTCGCCCGGGTCGCCCTGGCCCAGTCCGAGGAGTTGCTGCACCTGCCGGACATGCGGGGACGGCCGGGCCGCCAGCCGGGCCATGATCCGGGCGGCCAGCACCGCGGCGCCGCGCAACATCTCCTCGGCATCGTCGGCCAGTGGCTGCGAACCCTGCTGTACCCAGATGGTGCCGGCGAAAGTCGGCGGGCGCGATCGATGGATGCCGATGGCCAGTCGCGGACGTAGTCCCAGCTCGGGACGCTCGTCGACGCGTATCACTTCGCCGCCGGCCCGCAATGCGTCGAAGATGCCCCATTGGCCGATCCACTGCAGGTGTTCGGGTGGCCCGGCGCGGCCCAGGATCGAGAGCCGCCGCAATTCGTCGGCCTCGTCACTGGAGGCCGAATAGGCCAGTACATGTGACTGGGCGTCTTCAATGCTGACCATCCCGTGGATGCGGTCGGCCAGGGACTGGGCCAACCCGAACAGATCGGTGCCGGAGTCCTCCTGGGAGTCGGCACGGTCCCGGTGGTGCTCCAGGACATGGTTGACCAGCTGATATACCCGCTCCCACCGAGCCTGGGGCTCCACCGCCACCACCGCCGCACCGGCCCGTGCAGCCTTGGCCACCAACGCATCGGAGGGCTGCTTGACGAAGACCGCCACCGGAACGCCGACCTGGTTGCCGATCCAGCGCACCGCGTCTTCGTCGGTCACCCCGACGAAGAAGAACACGTCGGCCGAACCGGCGGCCCGTGCCAGGCCCAGCCGCACATCATCGGAGTCGATCAACGCGGCCGAGGAGACGGGGAGATCCAGGCCGCGGGGCGCCTGCACCAGGCTGACCATCGTCGCGTCCAGCGCGAGGAGCAGCTGCCCGAGCCCAATGCCCGTCATTTGTCGGATTCTACTACCGCGCCCGATAGATGTTGTCCGATCAGCCAACCGATCGTCGACTCCGCGCGGGGATCCTGACGGAATGGACGCGATCACCCAGGTACCCCAGCCGGCCAACGAGCCGGTTCACGACTACCCGCCGAACTCGCCGGAACGCACTCGGTTGCGCGCCGCACTGACGGCCCTGGCCGACCACCCCATCGACCTGCCGCACGTGATCGCGGGGAAGCACCGGATGGGCGACGGTGAGCGGATCGAGGTGGTACAGCCGCATCGGCATGCCGCCACGTTGGGGACACTGACCAACGCCGGACACGCCGACGCGGTTGCCGCGATCGAGGCGGCCAGTGCCGCCAGGGCCGCATGGGCGGAAACGCCGTTCGACGAACGCGCCGCGGTGTTCCTGCGGGCGGCCGACCTGCTGGCCGGGCCGTGGCGGGAGAAGATCGCCGCTGCCACCATGCTGGGTCAGTCCAAGTCGGTGTATCAGGCCGAGATCGATGCGCCGTGTGAGCAGATCGACTTCTGGCGGTTCAATGTCGCGTTCGCCCGTCAGATCCTGGCTCAGCAGCCGATCAGCGGGCCGGGGGAGTGGAACCGCAGCGACTACCGTCCGCTGGACGGCTTCGTGTATGCGATCACCCCGTTCAACTTCACATCGATCGCCGCCAATCTGCCGACGGCTCCGGCGCTGATGGGCAACACCGTGGTGTGGAAGCCGTCGATCACCCAAACGCTGTCGGCCTACCTGACCCTGCAATTGCTCGAGGCGGCCGGCTTGCCGCCCGGCGTGATTAACTTGCTGACCGGGGACGGCCTGGCGGTATCGGATGTGGCGCTGCGCGATCCGCGGTTGGCCGGCATCCACTTCACCGGATCGACGGCGACGTTCCAGCACTTGTGGCAGCAGGTCGGCGCGAATATCGGCCAATACCAAAGTTATCCGCGTCTGGTGGGGGAGACGGGCGGTAAGGATTTCGTGCTCGCACACGCCTCGGCGCGGCCGGATGTGTTGACTACAGCGCTCATTCGCGGCGCGTTCGACTACCAGGGCCAGAAGTGCTCGGCGGCGTCGCGGGCGTTCATCGCCCATTCGGTCTGGCAACGAATGGGTGACGACTTTCTGGGAACGGTCGCCGGGCTCAGTTACGGCGACGTCACCGACCTGTCCAACTTCGGGGGCGCCCTGATCGACCGGCGCGCGTTCACCAAGAACGTCGACGCCATCGAGCGGGCCAAGGGCGCCGCGGGTGTCACGATCGCCGTGGGCGGCGAATATGACGACAGCGAAGGCTATTTCGTGCGACCTACCGTGCTGCTGTCCGACGACCCGAGTGACGAGGCGTTCGCCACCGAGTACTTCGGGCCGTTGCTGGCGGTGCATGTGTACCCCGACGACCAGTACGACCGGATACTCGATGTGATCGACACCGGTTCGCGCTATGCGTTGACCGGCGCGGTGATAGCCGACGACCGGCAAGCCGTGCTGACCGCACAGCGCCGGTTGCGATACGCCGCGGGCAACTTCTACGTCAACGACAAGCCGACCGGTGCCGTCGTGGGACGCCAGCCGTTCGGCGGTTCACGTGGCTCCGGCACCAACGACAAGGCGGGCTCGCCGATGAACCTGATGCGCTGGACGTCGGCGCGCACGATCAAGGAGACCTTCGTCCCGGCGACCGACCACACCTATCCGCACATGGCGGCAGGCTGATGGCCGGAGTATTCGCGCACACGCTGCGCCCGGCGATGTTGGCGGCGAGCCGGGCCGACGGGTTGCGGCGTGCCGTGGAACGCTCCGCCTTGACGCGACGGGTGGTGCGCCGGTTCGTGCCCGGGGACACGTTGGGCGGTGTACTGGAAGTGGTTGCCGCGCTGCGTGATTCCGGCCGCTTCATCAGCATTGATTGCCTGGGCGAAAACGTCGTCGACGCCGACGACGCCGCGGCCACCGTGCAGGCTTACCTCGATCTGCTCGACGCGCTGGGACGCCGCGACGACTGCGCGTTCGACGGGGTACGCCCACTGGAGGTGTCGCTCAAACTGTCGGCGCTGGGGCAGTCGCTGGACCGCGACGGCCAGAAGATCGCGCTGGACAATGCCCGCACCATCTGCGAGCGGGCCGAGGCGGTCGGCGCGTGGGTCACCGTGGACGCCGAGGATCACACCACCACCGATTCGACGCTGTCGATCTCGGGTGACCTGCGGGTCGACTTTCCCTGGCTGGGGACGGTGTTGCAGGCCTATCTACGACGCACACATGGTGACTGCGCTGAGTTGGCGTCGGTGGGAGCACGGATCCGGTTGTGCAAGGGCGCGTATGACGAACCGGCTTCGGTGGCCTATCGGGCTGCCGCCGATGTCACCGACTCCTATCTGCGATGTCTGCGGGTGCTTATGGCCGGCCGCGGGTATCCGATGGTGGCCTCACATGACCCGGCGATCATCGATGCGGTAGCCGGTTTGGCTCGCGAATCAGGCCGTGACGGCGACGATTTCGAATACCAGATGCTGTACGGGATCCGGGATGACGAACAGCGGCGGTTGGTTTCCGCCGGCAACCAGGTGCGGGTCTATGTGCCGTTCGGCACCCAGTGGTACGGCTACTTCATGCGGCGGTTGGCCGAGCGGCCGGCGAACCTGGGCTTCTTCCTACGGGCGCTGTCGGCGCGTTGAGGACGCCATTGTCGAGTGTGCGGCTACCGCACGCGCGATCTGACTCAAGTGGTCGCACTCTGAAAGCAGTGTGCGCACACTCGGCCGAGCACTTTCAGCGGGCTCGCAGCGACCCGCGCACCGGCCGGTCACCGGCGAAGCCGCGCACCGCGAACGCGCTGACGAATTCAGCGACCACGCCGGGATCGTCCATGTCACGTATCGGCGACGCGGTGCTGAACAGCGAGAACAGAATTCGCGCGAACCATTCACCGGCCGACTCGACGTCGAGATCCTTGCGCACTTCCCCGGTGAGCTTGGCGGCCGAGAAGTACGGCGCGAAGAAGTCGATGCATTCGCGCAGTAGCACGGCCGCGTCCTTGGTCAGCAGCAGGCTGATCGCGTCTTCGTCGAAGTACTCCTCGGAGGCGATGGCGCGCCGGGCCTGGGTGACGAACACCGCTGCGTTGGAGAGCTTTTCCTCCAACGATCCGCCGCGGGCCATCGCCCGCGACATCTCCCGGTAGAACTGCTCCGAGGCGTGCTCGGCGCAGGCTTCCAGGATGGCGCCCTTGTCCCGGAAATACTCGTAGATCGTGCTGCGGGAGATATTGGCCTCCCTGGCGATGTCCACGATCGTCGTCTTGAGCAACCCTTGCTTGCGGAAACAGGCGTATGCGGCGTCGAGAATGACCTCCCGGGTATCGGTCCCCGGAGCCGAAGTGCTCGCCTGGGTCATGACCGCACCTAGTCGGCGCCGGCGAGGATCAGGCCGCTGGTGGGCACCCCGGTACCTGAGGTGACGAGCACGTGTTCGACATTCTGCACCTGGTTGTAGGAGGTGCCGCGGATCTGCCGAACGCCTTCGGTGATGCCGTTCATGCCGTGGATGTACGCCTCGCCGAGCAGTCCGCCGTTGGTGTTGATCGGGAATTCCCCACCCAGTGAGAGCCTTTCGATGGTGGCGAAATCCTTGGCCTCGCCGCGGCCGCAGAAGCCGAGTTCTTCCAGTTGGGTGAACACGAACGGGGTGAAATGGTCGTAGATGAAGGCGGTTTGGATGTCGGCCGGTTTGAGACCCGAATCGCGCCATAGCCGCTCGGCGACGACGCCCATCTCGGGGAGTCCGGTGATGTCGTTCCGGTAGTAACTCGTCATCATCTCGCCGTTGGCGGCGGCGCCCTGCGCCGCAGCGGTGATGACGGCCGGTGGCTGGCGCAGGTCCTTTGCGCGTTCGGCACTGGTGATCACCATCGCGACGCCGCCGTCGCTCTCCTGGCAGCAGTCCAGCAGGCGCAGCACCGGTTCGATGATCCAGCGCGAATTCTGGTGGTCCTCAAGGGTGATCGGGCGTTCATAGAACCACGCGTCGGGGTTGCGGGCGGCGTGCGCCCGGTCGACTACAGCGATGCGGCCGAAGTCCTCGTTGGTGACCCCGTAGGTAGACATGTACCGCTGTGCGTGCATCGCCACCCACGCCGCCGGGGTGAGCAATCCGAACGGCGCGTAATGCGCCATGAACAACGGAGTCCCGAGGTCGGTGCGTCCGCTGCCGCCGAAGCGGAAACCCGAGCGCTCGTTGAAGGCACGCCAGCACACCACCACGTCGGCGACGCCGGTGGCGACGGCCATCGCGGCATGGACGACGGTGCCCGCCGCCGCGCCGCCGCCGTGGTGGACGCGGCTGAAGAAGCTGAGGTCGCCGATGCCGACGTTGCGGGCGATGTCGATCTCGTCGCTCGAGTCCATGGTGAAGGTGACCATGCCGTCGACATCGCTGGGTGCCAGCCCGGCGTCGTCGAGCGCGGCGCTGACCGCTTCGCACGCCAATTGCATTTCGCTGCGCCCGGATTCCTTGGAGAACTCGGTCTGGCCGATTCCTACGATGGCGGCCGCGCCCGGCAAAGTACTGCTCATCAGGCGGCCCCGTCGAGCAGGCTGACCACCGCGGTTCCGGAGACGTGGTTGCCCAGGCTGTTGGCGGCCTGGAACGTCACTTCGACGAAGTTCTCGCCATCCGCCCCTTCGGTTTTCCCGGTCACCGTCCCGGTGAAGCGCAGCGCGTCATCCGGAAAGCACGGCACGCCAAGGCGAATCGACAACTTCTTGACCATCGCCTCGGGTCCGGCCCAGTCGGTGAGGAACCGCACGCAGTAGCCGTTGCTGGTCAGGATGTTCATGAACAGGTTCGGCGACCCCTGCTTATTGGCGTAGTCGCGGTCGTGATGCACGGGCATGAAGTCCCGGGAGGCGATCGCGCCGGCGACGATCATCGTTGTGGTGATGGGGATTTCCATCGGGGTGACTTCGTCGCCCTCGGAAATGTCCTGCCATCTCAGAGTGCTGGTGCGGCTGTCGGTGGTGGTCATGCGGGTCCTTCCGAATACGTCGCGCCATACGTCGCGCCCAGGTGGGCAAGCTGCTGGGACGCCGGGCCGAGGGTGAGCTCGTTGTGTTTGGCCCACAGGAAATAGCGGTGCAGGGGATACGTGGTGTCGATCCCGATGCCGCCGTGCACATGCTGGGCGGTGGCGGCCACCCGGGCGCCTGCTTCGGCCGCCCAGAATTTGGCGATCCGGGCCGCACGGTCGGCCGGACGCCCGTTGGCGAGGAGCCACGCCGCATGCCAGGTGGTCCACCGGATCGCCTCGACATCGATGAAGGCGTCGGCCATCCGTTGCTGCACGGCCTGAAAACTGCCGATCGGCCGGCCGAACTGCTCACGTTCGCTGGTATAGCCGGCGGCGATGTGCAGGGCCCGGTCGACGACGCCGAGCTGAATGGCGCACAGGGCGACCAGGGCGCGGGTGTAGAGCGACCCGATGTCACCATCGAGCCGGTCCTGCCCGGAAACCGCTGCGCCGGCCAGGAATACGTCGGCGTGTGGCTCGCGGCTGGTGGTCGGCACCGGACGTATGTCGACACCGTCGGCCTCGGCCGCCAGTAGGAAGATCGCTGCCTCGCCGTCCTCTGTCGTGGCCGGAATCAGCAGGATGTCGGCCAGTTGTGCGGCGGGCACCAGTTCCTTCGCGCCGTCCAGGCGCCAATTCGTGCCATCGCGCCGCGCGGTGGTGGCGGGAGACCGCGGATCGGAGCGGCCTGGTTCGGCCAGCCCCGCGGTGAGGATAAGGTCTCCGGTCACCACGCCGGGGAGGTACCTGTGCTGCTGCTCCGGATTGCCAAGCCGCGCAATGGGATCAGCACCGAGCGCCAGGGTCGCATAGGCCGGCACCGCCGCCACGCCCCACCCGACCTCGGCCAGCAGCACCCCGAGTTCCACGAAGCCGCCGCCGTTGCCGCCCACAGATTCCGGCAGCGCGGTGCCGAGCAGGTCGACGGCGGCCAGCTCCTTCCAAAGCGCCTCGTCGTAGCGGACGCCGGTTTCCAGTTCGGCCAACCGGTCCGGGGTGGCGCGACGCTCGAACAACTCGCGGGCGAGCTTGGCGATCGTTTCCTGTTCTTCGGTGAAGGTGAAGTCCATGGCTAGCCGCTCGGCCGGAACTGGTGCAGCACCAGGTCTTCGCCCGCCGCGTCGAAACTCTGGAAGTAGACCTCGACGGGCATGCCGACGGTGACGTCGGCGGGATCGATGTCGGTCAGGTTGGACACCACCCGGATGCCCTCCTCGAGTTCCACCAGCGCGACCACGTAGGGGTACTCGAAGAACGGGAATTTGGGCTCGTGCGGCATCACATAGCTGTAGACGATGCCGCGGCCGGACGACTCGACCGCCTCCCATTCCAGCGAGCGGCAGTGCGGACACATCGGCCGCGGCGGGTGGCGCAGGGTGCCGCAGCCTTTGCAGCGCTGGATCAGCAACTTGTTGTCCCGCAACCCGTTCCAGAAGAACTCGGTGTCCGCGCTGATCGTCGGCGGCAGACGGGTGGCCATCAGTTGGCCGGCTTGAATCGGAGGACCCGGAAGCGCTGCCGTCCCAGCACTTCACCGTGCTGGTCGGTGTAGGTGGTCAGCCAGGTGAGGAAGAAGCCGGTGCCCAGCGCCGTCGTCTTCTCGTCGGAGACCGACTCGTACACCGCCGTAGAACTGATCACGTCGCCCAACCGCGGATAACGTTCGATCTCGAATTCGGAGTTGGTGGCCACCGTGCTGGTGTAACCGGCCTCGTCCAGGAAAGCCGTTGGATTGGACTTGATCTCCATCGGGGCGCCGCCACGATCCCCGATCCCCTCCAGCTTCGGGGAAGGCATGATCCAGGTCTGCAGCATGACCGGCGGCGACACGATGCCACCGAACCGCGACGTCGCCGCGAAATCCGGGTCGAGGTAGACCGGATTGAAGTCAGCGAGCGCATACGCCCAGTGCCGGATCATCGGCTGATTGACCGGATCGGGCGCCAGCTGAGGCTTACCGGTGCCGCCAGTGGGCTGGCCGACCAGGGCCCGCACCTTGGCTTGTAGCTCAGCGTCTGTCACTGAGTTCCTCCTGACTTCTCGGTTGCTCGAAGATCACGCGGGGCCCGCGGCATACCCAGGCCGGCCATGGCGATGATGTCACGCTGAATTTCATTGGCGCCGCCACCGAACGTGTTGATGACCGCCTGCCGGTACGCGGATTCCAGCGCACCCCGCAGCGGTGCCTGGGCGCCGCGACGAATGCCGTTGCCGTCCAACACTTCCAGCAGTTGCCGCGCGACCTGCTGGGTGAGCTCGGTGCCGAACACTTTGGCCGCCGATGCCTCCCCCATATTCAGCACACCCTTGGTCATGGCCGCGTTCACCCGCAGGTTGACCAGTTTGTAGGCGGCGACCTGGGCTTCGACCCGGGCCAATGCCTGTTGCACCCAGGGCTGGTCGATCACCCTGGCTCCGTCGAGTTCGGTGTCGGTGGCCCACCGCAGGGTCTTTTCGAACAGCGGCTCCAGCGCGCCGAGGTTGCCCAGCGCGGCGCGTTCGAAGTTGAGCTGGGTGGTGATCAGCTGCCACCCTTGGTTCTCTTCGCCGACGAGGGCGCTGACCGGGACCCGGACGTTGTCGTAGAACGTGTAGAAGGTGGAGATGCCGGGCATGGTGTGCAAGGGTTGCCAGGAGAATCCCGGCGACGAAGTGGGCACGATGAGGATCGAAATGCCTTTATGCTTCTTGACATTCGGGTCGGTGCGGACCGCGAGCCAGATGTAGTCGGCATAGGCGGCGCCGCTGGTGAACATCTTCTGGCCGTTGATCACGTACTCGTCACCGTCGCGGACGGCGGTGGTGCGGATCGACGCGAGATCGCTGCCGGCTCCCGGTTCGGAATAGCCGATGGCGAACTCGACGCTGCCGTCCAGGATGGCCGGCAGGAACCGTTGTTTCTGTTCCTCGGTACCTTGCTGCATCAGCGTCGGGCCCACCGTGTTGAGCGTCACCAGCGGGATCGGCGCGCCCACCCGGCGGGCCTCTTCGGAGAAGATGAATTGCTCGATCGCCGAAAAGCCGCGTCCGCCATATTCTTTGGGCCACCCGACCCCGAGCAGATCGGCCTGCGCCAGCGCGCGGACGGTGTCGCGCACCGCGGGACCGCCCTCGATGTTGTCGCCGATGGCCGCCAGGCGTTCGGGCGTCATCACCCGTTCCAGAGTGGCGCGCATCTCCGCGCGCAACTGCTCCTGTTCGGGGGTGTACTCGAGGTGCACCGGCTCAAACCCCCAGCCGAACGGGCATCCGCTTGACCCCGGGCACCATGGTGGCCTTCATCCGGTCGACGTCGCCGACCAGTTCGAGCCGGGGAAACCGGGTCAGCAACTCCTGGAAGAACACCGTCGCTTCCAGCCGCGCCAATTGCGCTCCGATGCAGGAGTGTTCGCCGCACCCGAACGCGATGTGCGGGTTGGGGTGACGCGTCACCTTGAAGTCCTCGGAGTCGGCGCCGAAGACGTCTTCGTCGCGGTTGGCCGACCCGTAGAGCATGGTGACCACCTCGCCCTCGCGGATCGCCTGGCCGCGAATCTCGGTATCGGCGGTCGCCACCCGCGACATGCTGACCACCGGGCTGGTCCAGCGCAGCATCTCCTCCACCGCGCCGGGAATCAGCGTCGGATCCTCGATCAGCAATCGGCATTGGTCGGGGTGCCCGATCAACGCGAGGGTGCCCAGGGCGATCAGGTTGCGGGTGGTTTCGTTTCCGGCGACGAGGAGCAGGAACGAGAAATTCAGCAGGTCTTCGTCGGTGAGTCGGTGTTCGTCGATCTCGGCTTCGGCCAGTACCGACAGCAGGTCATCGCGCGGTTCGACCCGGCGTACGGCGATGAGCTTCTGAAAGTATTCGAACAGCTGACCGATGGCCACGAAGGCGTCAAGTTCGATCTCGGGATCAGCCGTGCCGGTGGCGGCATCCGACCAGGCGCGGAATTGCTCCCAGTCCTCTGCCGGGGCGCCGATCAGCTCGGCGATCATCCGGGTGGGCAGCGGGGCCGCGAGCTCTTCGGCGAACTCGTGCACGGAGCCGGGTTCCACCTGATCCAGGATGCCGCGCACAATTTCGCGGATCTTCGGTTCGAGTACCGCGACGCGCCGCCGGGTGAATCCCGAGTTGATCAGCTTGCGCATCTGCCGGTGTCGCGGCGGGTCCGTGAAGATGAGGTTGCCCTCCTGCACCGGATTCGGCACGTTCGGATCCGGTATCGAGATGCCCTTGGTCGAGGTGAACAACGCCGGGTTGCTCGAGACGTAACGGATGTCCTCATACTTCAGCAGGGCCCAGAACTTGGTGACGTCGTTCCAGTGCACGGGCGAGGTCGCGCGCAGCTCCCGGTACGCCGGATAAGGGTCACCGGCATAGAAATCGGGGGAGTGCAGCGGAGCATCGGTGAGCACGGCGAGCCTCCTGCCATCCGACACATTGCTATGAAGTGTCCTGTGGATCGTGTCTACTCTGGGACGCGTACCGATGTCAACACACCGTCAACGCATTGAAATACCGCGTAATTCATCGCCCGGATGATTGACCGCGAGTCGTGGCGGGTGTACACCAGGTTGATAGATGACCGACATTTGGGGTGAGGAAGCAGATGGCCGAACTACCGCCCACCGGACTGATCGACACCTATCAGCTCTACATCGACGGCCGTTGGGTGGAACCCGAAGACGGCCGCTACGACGACATCTCGCCGTCCACGGAACAGGTCATCGCCACCGCGCCGGACGCGAGCGTCGGGCAGGTCAGTGACGCGGTCGACGCCGCGCGCCGGGCATTCGACGACGGCCCGTGGGCCACCATGAACGCGGAGCAGCGCGGGAACTGCCTCAGCCAGCTCGGCGACGCGCTGCTGAAATATGCCGACGACTTCTTCGCGCTGTCCCAGGTGGAATGGGGCTGCACCGCCAACGAACGCATGATGCAGATCGACGGTGCCGCGTTCATGTCCATGCACGCCGCCCAGCTCGCCACCCAATTGGCCGATGAGACGGTCACCGGGATCGGCGCCGGAAAGACGGTCCTGCGCCGCGTGCCACTCGGCGTCGTATCGGTCCTGACGCCATGGAACTTCCCGCACCTGCTCAACGTCATGAAGCTCAACCACGCGCTGACCGCGGGCAACACCGTCGTCCTCAAGCCGTCACCACTCACACCGCTGGCCGGCCTGGCCCTCGCGCGAATCATCGACGAACACACCGACTTTCCACCCGGAGTGATCAATGTCGTCACCCCCTCGGGAATCGAGGCGGCCCAACTTCTCACCACCGATCCGCGGATAGACATGGTCAGCTTCACCGGCAGCACCGTCGTGGGCCGCCAGGTCATGTCCGCAGCCGGGGACTCGATGAAGCGGCTGCTACTGGAACTCGGTGGCAAGTCCGCGTGCATCGTTCTCGACGACGCCGAGATCACCGACGACATGCTGCAGCAGATGCTGTTCGACTGTTGCTCAATGCATTCCGGGCAGGCCTGCATCCTGCAGAGCAGGCTGTTGGTGCCCGATTCGCTGCACGACGACGTCGTCGAACGGCTGGTCGCGTTGGCCCGGGCCGTGCAGGTCGGGGACCCCACCGACCTCGACGTGCAGATGGGCCCATTGATCAGCGACGCACAGCGGGGCCGAGTGGAGGCACACGTCGCAGCGGCCCTGCGGGATGGCGCCACGCTGGCCACCGGCGGCGGCCGGCCGGCCGGACTGGACACCGGCTTCTACTTCGAGCCGACCATCCTCACCGGCGTCCAGCCGGACTCCGTGATCGCCCAGGAAGAAGTGTTCGGCCCCGTCCTGAGCGTGCTGCGCTACCGCGACGACGACGACGCGGTCGCCATCGCCAACAACTCGAGTTACGGCCTGTCCGGGTCGGTGTGGGGTGGTGACGTGGATCGCGCGGTCGGTGTCGCCCGCCGCATCCGGACCGGGCAGGTCGCGGTCAACGGGTGCGGGCCCGGTGCCGCGCCGTTCGGCGGCTTCAAGCTCAGTGGTCTGGGCCGGGAGGGCGGCGGCCTCGGCGGGGTGTATCAGTACATGGAGCAGATGGCGATCGGGGTTCCCGCGTGAGTGGACCCCTCACGGGGCTCCACGTCGTCGAGATCGCCACCGGAATCTCCGGGCCTTACGCCGCAAAGCTTTTCGTCGACCTCGGTGCCGAGGTCATCAAAATCGAACCGCCAGAGGGTGATCCGCTGCGTCGCTGGGGACCGTTCCCGGGCGGCGCGGCGGGCGAACAAGGCGGCCTGTTCGAGTACCTCAACGCCGGCAAACGCGGCGCGACACTGGATCTGACAGCACCGGACGGACAGGAGGCCGCCCGCGAGCTGCTCGCCGGCGCGCATGTGCTGATCGAGAACCTGGCGCCCGGCATGCTGCGGGCATCCGGACTGACGGCGTCAAACCTGCTGCAGGTCAGCATTTCTCCGTTCGGGCAGACCGGGCCGTGGCGGGACCGGGCGGCCACCCCGCTGACCATGCAGGCGGTGTCCGGCTGGATCAGTGCGCGCGACCCGCAGCGCCCGCCGGTACAGGCCGGCGCCCGGATATCGGAGTACGTCGCGGGCGCCTACGCCGCGCTGGGCGCGTTGACGGCCTTACGGCTCGACGACTCGGGCCGCGTGGTCGACGTGTCCGAGTTCGAGTCGCTGTTGTCGACGCTGCCGTACCCGATGCTGATGTCCGAGCGGATGCGCAGTCTGGGGCTACCGCCGAATGTCCGGTCCGCACCGATGCTGGGCGTGGTGCGGGCTGCCGACGGGTGGGTGGGAATCAACTGCCTGACCGGGCAGCACTGGCTCGATGTGTGCGCGATGCTCGGGTTGCCCGAGTACGGCGAGCACCAGATCGCGATCATGCTCGGCGGTCCCGAACGCGCCGAGTTTTTCGCCGCGGCCGAGCCGCTGCTGGTGGAGCGCACCGTCGCCGACACCGTCGAGCTGTGTCAGGCGATGCGTATCCCGGCCGCACCGGTCAACGACGGCGCCACCGTGCTGGACTGCCCGCAGTACGCCAAGCGCGGCTTCTTCATCGAGAGTGGCGGTTTCCGGCGTCCCGGCGCGCCGTTCCGGATGTCGAAAACCCCTGCCGCACAACCACGGCCGGCGCCGCGGCCCGGAGACCGGGACCGGTGGTCCGGCCGTGCCGAATCCTGGTCACCGGCAACGGGTTCGATGCCGTTTGCCGGACTGCGGGTGCTGGATCTGAGCACCTTCTGGGCCGGCGCCTACCTGACCTGCTACCTGGGTGCCTTCGGCGCCGACATCGTCAAGGTCGAGTCGATCCAGCGCCCCGACGGGCACCGGTACTCGGGCGCCTATCCCTTCGAAGGCGAGGACTGGTACGAGCGCAGCGCCCTGTGGCAGGCGACCAACCTCAACAAGAAAGACCTCACCCTGGACCTCACCTCTGAGCGCGGACGCGACATCGCGCGCCGGTTGGCCGCGGACGCCGACGTCGTCGTGGAGAACTTCTCCCCGCGCGTGGTGGAACAGTTCGGTCTGGACTACGAGTCGCTGCTCGCGATCAAGCCGGACGTGATCGCGGTGCGGATGCCCGGCTTCGGGCTGGAAGGGCCCTGGCGCGACTACGTCGGGTGGGCGCTCAACATCGAACAGACCTCCGGGATGACCGCTGCCACGGGCTATCCCGACGGTCCGCCGTGCAACCTGCAGGGGCCGGCCGATCCCGTCGTCGGTGTGCACGCCGCGGTAGCGCTGCTGGCCGCTCTCGAGCACCGCCGGCGCACCGGCGAGGGCCAGCTGATCGAGATCGCCCAGATCGAGGTCGCCGCCTGCGTCACCGCCGAACCCGTCATCGAGTATTCGATGAACGGCATCGTCCGGCCTCGTTCGGGTAACCGGATGAGCGGCTACCTGCAGGGCGTGTACCCGACGGTCGACGAGGACGTGTGGGTCGCGCTGTCGCTGCCCGATGAGGGCACGCTCGACCACGACACGTTCGACGAGCTCGTCGCCGGCTGGACCCGCACCCAGAGCGCCACTGCCGTCGTCGAAGGGCTTCGGGTGCAAGGCATCCCGGCCGAGCAGCTGGCCACCGGCGACCGGATGTACGACTTCGCCCAACTCGACGCCCGGCGGTTCTACGAAGAGTTCACCCACCCGGTCACCGGGCCGCGGCGATATCCCGGCTGGCCGTTCCGCATCACTCCCGGCCCGGCGCGGCACCACCGCAGCGGGGCGCCGACGTTGGGCCGGCACAACGACGAGATCCTGCGCAGCCTGGGCCTGTCCGACGACGACCTGGCCGCCCTGCGGGAGCGACGGGTGATCGGCGAGCGGGTGCTCGGCGGCTGAGGTGCCTGTCGCCCAGCGTGAAGCCAGCTTCACAGTGGTCGCCGAGCGTGAAGCCAGTTTCACGGTCGGCGATCGACCGTCGCGAAGCCGATCTACCGTGACTGGGTGACGTGGAAGAGGTGCGAGGGCCGAGCCGTCGCGGACAGTGCGCTCGGCGAGGACGCGCGGGATGCCCAGCTGGAGGACTACATCCGCATGCAGAACCCGCAGCTGACGGACATCCGGCTGGCGGCGGCCACCCCGCTGGACGAGTCGGATTCCAGCCTGCAGCCACCGCGGCGGTGGTACCGCGTCATTTACCTGGCCAACGACTGACCGCCTCTGAGCTGCGCAAATTCACGATCCGATGCGGGAGTGTATCGGATATCACGTTCCGAAACGTCGCGAAAGGCGTGCATCGCGGCCCGTCCGCATGACAAGCTGCACGGCATGGTTGTCGCGATCGCCCGTCCCAAGATCGAAGGAAGCATCGCCGTCGGAGAGGACCGGCAGATCGGCTTCGCCGAATTCGGCGCGCCGCAGGGGCGCGCGGTTTTCTGGCTGCACGGCACACCCGGCGCACGCCGGCAGATCCCGACCGAGGCCCGCGTCTACGCCGACCACCACAACGTCCGTCTGATCGGCGTCGACCGGCCCGGTATCGGCTCGTCGACCCCGTATCAGTACGAGGCCGTCTCCGCCTTCGCCGATGACCTGCGCGCCATCGCCGACACCCTGGGCATCGACAAGATGGCCGTCGTCGGACTGTCCGGCGGGGGCCCGTATGCCCTCGCGTGCGCCGCCGGACTGGCTGACCGGGTGGTGGCGGCGGGTGTGCTCGGCGGTGTGGCGCCGACCCAGGGGCCCGATGCGATCAGCGGCGGCCTGATGAACCTCGGGTTGCGGGTCGCGCCGCTGCTGAAGCTGGGCGGTAATCCGCTGCGGCTCGGGGCGAGCCTGATGATCCGGGCCGCCCGCCCGATCGCGTCCCCGGCGCTCGACGTCTACGCGCTGCTCTCGCCCGAAGCTGACCGTCATCTGCTCACCCGGCCGGAATTCAAGGCGATGTTCCTCGACGACCTGCTCAACGGCAGTCGCAAGCAGCTCGCGGCGCCGTTCAACGACGTGATCGTCTTCGCCCGCGACTGGGGCTTCCGGCTCGACGAGGTGACGGTGCCGGTCCGCTGGTGGCACGGCGACCACGACCACATCATCCCGTTCTTCCACGGCGAGCATGTCGTGTCGCGGCTGCCCAACGCCGAGCTGTTTCACCTTCCCGGCGAGAGTCACCTCGCCGGCCTCGGCCGCGGCGAGGAGATCCTGGCCACCCTGATGAAGGTTTGGGACGAGGAGGCTTGATCATGCTGGCCGAACCCGCCGACCCGGGCGTGGACCGTCCCGCGTGGTCAGGTCACGCCACCGCCGTGGCTCCCGGAGTGGGACTGTGGCTCACCGACGTCCCGCGCGCCGTGATCGAGTACGGCCAGTTGGTCGCCGCCCTGCCGCTGCGGCGCAAACTACCGGCGGGCGACGGTCATCCGGTGCTGGTGTTGCCGGGTCTGCTTGCCGGCGACGGCACCACCTGGACGCTGCGCCGCCTGCTGACCCGGCTCGGGTATCAGGCGCACGGGTGGGGGCTCGGCGTGAACGTCGGGCCGACGACCAAGGTGATTGCCGGTATGTCCGCGCTGCTCGACGATCTGCACGAGCGGTATGACACTCCGGTCAGCGTGATCGGCTGGAGCCTGGGCGGCATCTTCGCGCGCCGGCTGGCCCGACGCAGTCCGTCGGCGGTACGGCAGGTGATCACGCTCGGCAGTCCGTACCGCATGCAGCACGAGGGTCAATCCCGGGCCGCGCGCCACTTCAACCTGTTCGCGCGCCTGCACGCGGAGCGGCATGAGTTGCCGCTGTCGATGGAGAACGAGCCCCTGCAGGTGCCCGCGACTTCCATCTACTCGCGCTACGACGGCATGGTCGCGTGGCAGACGTGTGTCGATGCCACCTCCGACCGTGCGGAGAACATCGAGGTGCTCAGCAGCCACATCGGGTACGGGCACCACCCGGCGACCGTCTGGGCGATCGCCGACCGGCTGGCGCAACCCGCCGGCAGTTGGGCCCCGTTCCGCCCGCCGGCGGCACTGCGTCCGTTGTTCCCCACGCCGCACGGGTAGCCTCCCAGACGTGTTGCTGAGCTCGCTGAATCCCTCGGCCGTCACCGCCACCGACATCCCCGACGCGGTCCGCATCGACGGGTTCACCTTGAGCCGCAGCGACCTGGTCGGTGCCGCGACTTCGGTGGCCGAACGGGTGGCCGGCGCCAGCAGGGTGGCGGTGCTGGCCACGCCGACCGCATCGACCGTGCTGGCGATCACCGGGTGCCTGATCGCCGGCGTGCCCGTCGTCCCGGTGCCCGCCGACGTCGGCGTGGCCGAACGCCGCCACATGCTCACCGACTCCGGAGCCCAGGCGTGGCTCGGACCCACACCCGAGGATCCAGAAGGCCTGCCGCACATTCCGGTTCGCCTGCACGCGCGATCCTGGCACCGGTACGCCGAACCGTCACCGGATTCGGTGGCGATGGTGGTGTACACGTCGGGCACCACCGGATTGCCCAAGGGCGTGATGGTCAGCCGGCGGGCCATCGCCGCAGACCTCGACGCGCTGGCCGACGCCTGGGAGTGGACGCCGGACGACGTGTTGGTGCACGGGCTGCCGCTCTATCACATCCACGGTCTGGTGCTCGGCATGCTCGGGTCGTTGCGGGTGGGAAATCGCTTCGTGCACACCGGAAAACCCACACCGGCGGGCTACGCCGGCGCGCGCGGGACGCTGTACTTCGGGGTTCCGACGGTGTGGTCGCGGGTGGTGGCCGATACCGCGGCCGCCGAAGCGCTGCGGCCTGCCCGCTTGCTGGTATCCGGCAGCGCGGCGCTGCCGGTCCCGGTCTTCGAGCGACTCGAGCAGTTGACCGGGCACCGGCCCATCGAACGGTACGGCGCCTCGGAATCGCTTATCACCCTGTCGACGCGCGCCGACGGGGAACGGCGTCCGGGCTGGGTGGGTCTGCCGCTGGCGGGAGTGCAGACCCGGCTGATCGACGATCACGGCGAGCCCGTTCCCCACGACGCGGACACCGTCGGCAAGCTGCTGGTGCGGGGACCGACGTTGTTCAACGGCTACCTGAACCGGCCCGAGGCCACCGCCGAGGCCTTCGACCCGGACGGCTGGTACCGCACCGGCGACGTCGCGGTCGTCGACGAGGGTGGCATGCACCGTATCGTCGGGCGCGAATCCGTCGACCTGATCAAGTCCGGCGGCTACCGAATCGGAGCCGGGGAAATCGAGACCGTGCTGCTCGGGCATCCCGGGGTCGACGAAGTCGCGGTGGTCGGACCGCCGGATGAGGACCTGGGACAGCGGATCGTCGCGTACGTGGTCGGCTCCGCCGCGGCTGACGAGCTGATCGACTATGTCGCACAACAGCTTTCGGTGCACAAGCGGCCACGCGAGGTGCGCTTTGTCGAGTCGTTGCCCCGTAACGCGCTGGGCAAGGTGCTCAAGAAGCAGTTGCTGGCCGAAGGCTGAGTTTCAGGGTCGACGCACGCAGCCTTGGCCAGCAGTTCGCGCGACTCAGTGACTCGCGACTCAGTGACTAGGGGACCATCGCCCAGAACGGGTGGGTGACCGACCAGACCGGGTGGGTCAGATCGTCGGTGTAGTGGTAGATCGGGTGGGTCGGCGGCGGCGTCGGGCGCATCGGTGCGACCGGTGAATGGATTGGACCCATGTTGGGCTGGCCGGGGGCGGCGGCGGCCACCGCGGGACCTGCCAGGCCGGCGGCCAAAGACAGTCCGGCGGCACACAGCACCCCGGCCGACAAGGTACGGATCTTCGACATTTCGTGCTCCCTTCTCTCTAATACTAGTCAACCATGGTTGACAATCGCCACGATAGAACCCGTTCCGGTAGCTTGTCAATGATGGTTGACGAGCAGGGGCTTCCTTCCGCGCCAAGGTCTCCGCAGACCGAACTCGGGCAGAACATGCGCATGGCCTGGTGGAGCTACGTCACCCGGCTCGACGCCGACATGCAAGCCGCGGGTTTCCCGGAACGGCGTTTCGCGATGAACTACGTGTTCGCCCTCTTCGCCCAGCCCGGACCGATGACGATCTCGGAGATGGGGCGACAATTCGACGTCTCGCGGCAGGCGGCCAGCAAGCTCGTCGGCGAACTGCGCCGCGACGGCTATGTAAAGACCGAGGTGTCGCCCACCGATCAACGCGAGAAGGTGGTGGTGCTGACGCCGAAGGCGATCGAGTACGTCACCGCGCGCCGGCGCGCGGCGGCCGAACTCGACCGCGCGATCGCCGAACGCGTCGGCGCGGACGGTCTGGCCGAGTTACAGCGGCTACTGCACGCGGTCGGTGACGTGTCGACGGCCGGGATCGACTACGACCCCACCAACGTGTACAAAGCGCCCAGACTGTGGGGGTAGCGCGCGCCGTGCCGGAAGACCCAGCATGTTCGCAGCTTTTTCACGGCGCCAGCCGGGTTTGAGGCCATACCCTCAGTCGCTGTGCGCCTCTCAGCCGTTGATCCCTGCGCGTCGCCCATGCGACGGGTGGCACTCGCCTGTCTAGTCGGCTCGGCGGTGGAGTATTACGACTTCTTCATCTACGGCACGGCCGCGGCGCTGGTGTTTCCCAGTGTCTTCTATCCGAACCTGAGTCCGGCCATGGCCACCGTCGCGTCGATGGGAACATTCGCCACGGCCTTTCTGTCCCGGCCGCTCGGCGCCGCCGTCTTCGGGCATTTCGGAGACCGATTGGGCCGCAAGAGAACTCTGGTCGCCACCCTTATGATCATGGCCCTGTCCACCGTGACGGTCGGCTTGGTGCCCGGTAGCGCGACGGTGGGGGCGGCGGCTCCGCTGATCCTGATCACCCTGCGACTGCTGCAGGGTTTCGCGGTCGGCGGGGAGTGGGCGGGATCGGCCTTGCTGAGCGCGGAGACGGCTCCCGCCGGCCAGCGCGGCCGGTACGGCATGTTCACCGTGATCGGCGGCGGCATCGCGCTGTTGCTGACCAGCCTGACCTTCCTCGGCGTGAATTTCACCATCGGCGAAGGCAGTTCGGCGTTCATGACGTGGGGATGGCGAATCCCGTTCCTGTTCAGCGGGATACTGATCGCGATCGCCCTGTACGTGCGGCTGAACATCAAGGAGACCCCGGTCTTCGCTCAGCGGGCTACCGAAACTGTCACCGCCACAACACCATTCGCGGAGGTGCTGCGCCTGCAACGGCGCGAGATCGGCCTGGCTGCCGGCTGTGTGCTGGGCTGCTTCGGCCTCGTGTATCTGGCCAGCACCTACCTCACCGCCTATGCCCATACGCATCTGGGCTATTCGCGCAACGTCATCCTGCTGATCGGTGCGCTGGGTGGCTTGACGTGCATTGCGTCCGCGATGCTCACCTCTGTCCTGTGCGACCGGTTCGGGCGGCGCCGGGTCATTCTGGTGTGCTGGTCGGTGGGCGTGCCCTGGGCGTTGCTGGTGATGCCGCTCATCGACTCGGGCAGTGTCACCATGTTCGCGGTGGCGATCGCCGGGCTGTTCGCCGTCGACGGCGCCGTGTTCGGACCCGTCACCTCGTTCGTTCCCGAGCTGTTCCCGACCCGCTACCGCTACACGGGTACCGCACTGTCGATCAACCTCGCCGGCGTCCTCGGCGGTGCGGTGCCACCGCTGATCGCCGGTCCACTGCTCTCCGATTACGGCAGCTGGGCGATCGGGCTCATGATGGCGACGCTGGCGCTGATCAGCCTGGCCTCGACCTATCTGCTGCCGGAAACCAACGGCGCGGTGCTGGCAGAGCCGGCTCAGTTGGCGTGCAGCTCCGCGTTGAGCTCGATGCCCTGACCGTCGCGGGACACCACCTCGACCGCACCGGTCAGCGAATTGCGGCGGAACAGCAGGTTGTTACCGCCGGAGAGGTCCCGCGCCTTCACTGACTCGCCGTCGGGCGTGGTGACTTTGGTGCCCGCGGTGATGTACAGGCCCGCCTCCACCACGCAGTCGTCACCGAGTGAGATGCCCAGTCCGGCGTTGGCGCCCAGTAGGCAACGTTTTCCGATCGAAATGACTTGTGCGCCACCGCCGGACAACGTGCCCATGATCGAGGCGCCACCGCCGACGTCGGAGCCGTCACCCACCACGACACCCGCCGAGATGCGGCCCTCCACCATGGACGTGCCCAGGGTTCCGGCGTTGAAGTTGACGAAGCCCTCGTGCATGACGGTGGTCCCCGGGGCCAGGTGCGCGCCGAGCCGGACGCGGTCGGCGTCGGCGATGCGCACTCCCGACGGCAATACGTAGTCGACCATCCGGGGGAACTTGTCGACGCCGTAGACCGTCACCGGCCCGAGTCGGCGCAGGCGCGCCCGTACCGCTTCGAAGCCTTCGACCGCGCAGGGCCCACGGTTGGTCCACACCACATTGGTCAATACCCCGAACAAGCCGCCGGCGTTCAGCCCGTGCGGCGCCACCAGGCGGTGCGACAACAGGTGCAAGCGCAGGTAGGCGTCGTAGGCGTCGGCGGCCGCATCGTCCAGCGAGCTGATGGCCGTGCGGATCGCGATCGTCTCGGTCTGCCGGTCGTCGTCGCGGCCGACGAGCGCGCCCAGCACGGCGGGCAGATCCGACAGCGCCAGCCGCGTCGTCGCGGTGGTCTCCGATTCGGTCAGTTCGGGTTCAGGAAACCATGCGTCGAGGACAGATCCGTCAGAAGCGAGGGTCGCCAGGCCAATACCTGCAGCTCCAGTCACGACCGACAAGGGTACTGGGAGCGGCGGACAGACGCAGAATCGCATCCGGAGGACCCCGCGGTGCTGGCTTCGCGTTCCCCCACAAGTGGGAGGTGCCCCCGGGTCGCCGGACTAGGCTGAACCCGTGCTGGATTTGCGCGGAGACCCGGTCACGCTGACCGCGGCGCTGGTCGACATCCCCAGCGAGTCGCGGGACGAGGCGCGCATTGCCGACGAGGTCGAGGCGGCCCTTCGGGCGCAGACGTCCGGGTTCGAGATCATCCGCAATGGCAACGCGGTCCTGGCGCGCACCGCCCGCGGCAAGCCTTCCCGGGTGTTGCTTGCCGGGCATCTGGACACCGTTCCGGTGGCCGACAACCTGCCCAGCCGGATCGAGAACGGCGAACTGCACGGCTGCGGTACCTCGGACATGAAGTCCGGCGACGCCGTCTTCCTCCATCTGGCCGCCACGGTCGCCGATCCGGCGCACGACCTGACCCTGGTGTTCTACGACTGTGAGGAAATCGAATCCCCGGCAAACGGTTTGGGTCGGCTGGAGCGCGAGCTGCCGGACTGGCTGACGGCCGACGTCGCGATCCTCGGCGAGCCCACCGGCGGGTTCATCGAGGCGGGTTGCCAGGGCACGTTGCGGGTGGTGGTCAGCGCCGCCGGCACCCGCGCGCATTCCGCGCGATCCTGGCTGGGGGACAACGCAATTCACAAGCTGGGCGCCGTGCTGGACCGGCTCGCCCGCTACCCGGCGCGCAGCGTCGACATCGACGGCTGCGTGTACCGCGAGGGCCTTTCGGCCGTGCGCATCGACGGGGGCGTGGCGGGCAACGTCATTCCCGACGCCGCCTCGGTGACCGTCAATTTCCGCTTCGCTCCGGACCGCTCACCCGAGGCCGCGCTAGGGCATGTCCACGAGGTGCTCGACGGGCTGGACGTGTCGATCGAACTGACCGACTCCGCGGCCGGAGCATTACCGGGTCTGTCGGCGCCGGCAGCCAAGTCTCTGGTCGAAGCGGCCGGCGGGCAGGTGCGGGCGAAGTACGGCTGGACCGACGTCTCCCGGTTCGCCGCCCGGGGCATCCCGGCGCTGAACTACGGGCCCGGCGACCCCAACCTCGCTCATAAGCGTGACGAGCGGGTGCCGGTCGCGGCGATCACCGCCGCTGCCGACATGTTGCGCGGGTACCTGAGCGGTTAACGGCTGAATTGCCGGGCTTGCGCCGCCGCGTCCGCGGCCGCTGCCCCCATGCCGATAACGGCCAGCTCCTCAGCTATCGCCGTCAATGCGCCGGCGTCGCCGGCAATCAGGGCGTCGGCGTGTCGGGCAATGAGATGACCGACATTGCAATCCAATGCAGACGCCAGGCGAGTGACGGGGTCCGCCGCTCGCCGGTCACCCAGCCGGACGGCGTCATGCCAGGCGAGCAGTGCCACCGCCGACTGTCCGGCCCGCTCGGCCGCGCGGGCCGCTTCGCGCGCCGCCGTGACCGCGCCGGTCTGGTCACGCGCCGTGGCCCGGGTCCAGGCTCGCGCCATCCCGAGTTCGGGGGCGAACAGGGCCGACTTGGTTCCGTGCCGAGATTCCGCGCGCCGCAACGCCTTTGCCGAACCCGGAATGTCGCCCTGCCGGGCGATCGCCGTCGTCAACAACATCAGCGACAACGGACCCCACGAATAGCCGGTACGTTCCAGCGCAGCCGCGGCAGGCTCCAAAACCGTTGCTGCGGCGTCGTATTCGCCCTTGGTCAACAGCACATAGGCCAGCAGCACCTCGCCGATCGCCCGGCCCGGCTGCTGCAACTCGGCGAAGTCGGTGAATTGCTGGGCCAGTGTCTGCGCCTGGTCCACCTCGCCCGCCATCAGCAGTGAGGTGACCTGGCCCAGGCCGACCGTGAACCGCAACAGTCCCGGATGCTCGGCGGCCGCAGCCTGCCCGGCCAACCGCTCGACGTCACCGAAGCGTCCCATCCGGGCCGAGGACAACGCGGCCGCGCTGGCCGCCCAGGACACCGCCATGTCGCTCGCCGCGGATCCGGACAGCACCTCGGTAGCCAAAGTCATTGCGCGCTGCAGATTTCCGGCATTCATCGCGAATGTGGCGCTCAACCCGTCCAGCACGGCGCGTGCCGCCGGGTCGGTGAGCCGGCTGCGTGTCGTCTGGAGAAACGCGGTGGCCTTCTCCGGCTCACCGAGCATGAAGAACTGGTTGGCGGCTCGCGGCACCGCCCACGCCATCAACTCCGACTCCGACAGTGCGGCCGGATCCACCGCCGCCAGCACCGCCCCTGCTTCGCGGCCGCGTCCCTGCCATCCCAGTGCCTGCCCCAGCACCAGACGGGCATCCAGTCCGCCGGACTGATCGACGGCGGCGCGCGCCAACCGTTCGGCCAGCAGCAGATCACCCAGGCGCAGCGCCTGCTGCGCGGCCTCGGTCACCTCTTCCACCGGCTGCGGCGCGTCGCAGTCCAGCGCCAGGGACGCCAACCGCAGCCGGTCGCTGAGGTGCTCGGCCGGATGCTGCGCCAGCAGCTTCACCAACTCGGTGCGCCGTCGTCGTATCCCGTCGGCGCCTAGTGCCGCCCGCGCGCGCACCGCGAACAACGGGTGCGCGGTGTAGACCACCGGGCGCTGGTCGTCGTGGTTGCGTACCCGGGTCTCCGCGGCCCCCAGCTCCTCGGCCTGACTGACTGCGCCGTCACCGGCCAGGACGTTCAGATCGTCGAGCGTCAGCGGCTCCAGGATCGACAGGAACTCGACCACTGCCCGCGCCGGTCCTGGCAACTCCGCGAGGAACTCGTCGACCTCGGCCGCCGTCGTGGCCCCGGTGGGAGGCTCCAGGTCGATGCGGTCCAGCAGACCGTCGGTCCACAACGCCGCGATCGCCGGCGGGGCCGCGTCGGCGCGGGCGGTGACGACCATCCGCGCCGCCCGGGTGAGGGCGAGCTGGTACACCAGGGTGGCCGACAGGATGTCGAGGTCGTGGGCCTCGTCGACGATGAGGAGCAGATCGCCCTGCTGCGCGGCGCGCGTCAGCGAGATGCGGGCGGCGCGCAACAATGCGGCCGGTTTGCCGATGTCGGCGATATCGATCAGATGCCCGAATGCGCCGAACGGAACGACTCGCTCGGCCGGAGTCCCGATGACCCAACGGGTGGTGGTGGCCGGGTGTTGGGCACAGAACTCCTCGGCGGCCAAGCGCGCCAAGGTCGACTTGCCGACGCCGTCGGGTCCGAGTACTACCGCGCCACCCTTGTCGGCCAACGCGGCGGTGAGCCGCTGCAGAGCGGCCGTGTGCTGGGGGACGTTCCAACGAATCGGCACCATTGCGAGTCTATGGCCCGCGTTCGGTACGCAGCGTCTGCAGGGTTGGTCTACGTTTCGGATATGTCTCCCGCAACCAGCGGCCAGTGGACGGTCGCGGTGTACTGCGCCGCTTCGCCGACGCACCCGGAGTTGCTGGATCTCGCGGCGTCACTGGGTGCGGCCATCGCCGAGCGGGGCTGGACTCTGGTGTGGGGCGGTGGCCATGTGTCCGCCATGGGAGCGGTCGCGTCGGCAGCCCGCGCCCACGGCGGGTGGACCGTCGGGGTGATCCCCACCATGCTGCTGGAACGCGAACTGGCCGATCACGATTCGGACGAGCTGATCGTCACCGACACCCTGCGTGAGCGCAAGCAAGTCATGGAGGAGCGGGCAGACGCGTTCATCGCGCTGCCGGGCGGCGTGGGCACTCTCGACGAATTGCTGAGCGCCTGGACCGAGGGGTATCTGGGCGTGCACGACAAGCCCATCGTGCTGCTGGACCCCTGGGGCCATTACGACGGTGTGCGCGCCTGGGTTTACGGACTGATCGACAGCGGCTACATCTCACAGGCCGCCGTCGACCGGCTGATCGTGGTCGATAAAGTCGGCGATGCGCTCAACGCGTGCGCGCCCGGCTGACGGGCGAAGCGGCTTTCAACGAAGCGAGGATGACGTGTCCGATCAAGGCGCACGCGCACGGGTCAAGCTCACCGATATCGCCATGCAGGTGCCCGGCCTCATCGCCGACACGCCGTCGATCGCGCGCGGGGTCGGCGGCCTGCTGGCCCGGCCCAGCTCCAAGACGTCGATCGCCTCGGTGTTCCAGGACCGGGCCGCTCGCTACGCCGACCGGATCTTCCTCCGGTTCGGCGATCAACAACTGACCTACCGCGAGGCCAACGCCACCGCGAACCGGTATGCCGCCGTGCTGGCCGCGCGCGGGGTCGGGCCGGGCGACGTCGTCGGCGTCATGCTGCGCAACTCGCCGAACGCGGTGCTGACGATGCTGGCCGTGGTCAAGTGCGGCGCGGTCGCCGGCATGCTCAACTATCACCAGCGCGGCGACGTCCTGGCGCACAGTCTGGGTCTGCTGGACGCCAAGGTGCTGATCGCCGAATCCGACTTGGTAAGTGCTGTAAGCGAATCCGGCGGCTCGGTCGGTGACGTGCTGACCGTCGAAGACCTGGCGCGCTTCGCCACCACCGCCCCGGCCACCAACCCGGCGTCATCGACCGCGGTGCGGGCCAAGGACACCGCGTTCTACATCTTCACTTCCGGCACCACGGGCTATCCGAAGGCCAGCGTCATGACGCACTACCGCTGGCTCAAGGCGCTGGGCGCCTTCGGCGGGCTCGGGCTGCGGTTGAAGAGTTCGGACACGCTGTACAGCTGCCTGCCGCTGTATCACAACAACGCACTGACGGTCGCGGTGTCGTCGGTGATCAACTCCGGCGCGACGCTGGCGCTGGGGAAGTCCTTCTCCGCGTCGCGGTTCTGGGACGAGGTGATCGAACACCGTGCCACCGCGTTCATCTACATCGGCGAGGTCTGCCGCTACCTGCTCAACCAGCCGGCCAAGCCGACCGACCGCAAACACAAGATCCGCGTCATCGCCGGCAACGGCCTGCGCCCGGATATCTGGGATGATTTCACCAAACGCTTTGGCATTTCCCGGGTTTGCGAGTTCTACGCCGCCAGCGAAGGCACCACGGCGTTCATCAACGTGTTCAATGTTCCTCGCAGCACCGGGATTTCGCCGATGCCGCTGGCTTACGTCGAGTACGACCCGGATTCCGGCGAGCCGGTGCGCGACGACAACGGACGGGTGCGTCGGGTGCCAGCCGGCGAACCCGGCCTGTTGCTGAGCCCGGTCAACCGGTTGCAGCCGTTCGACGGGTACACCGACAAGTCGGCCACCGAAAAGAAATTGGTGCGCAATGCCTTCAAAGAGGGCGACTGCTGGTTCAACACCGGCGACGTGATGAGTCCGCAGGGCCTGTTCCACGCAGCCTTCGTCGACCGGTTGGGCGACACGTTCCGCTGGAAGGGCGAGAACGTGGCCACCACCCAGGTCGAGGCCGCGGTGGCGATCGATCCCAATGTCGAAGAGTGCACCGTGTTCGGCGTCGAGGTGCCCAACACCGGCGGCCGGGCCGGCATGGCGGCGATCAAACTGCGCGAGGGTGCCGAATTCGACGGCCAGTCGTTGGCCCGCGCGGTGTACGACAAGCTGCCCGCGTATGCGCTGCCGTTGTTCGTCAGGTTGGTGGAGTCGCTCGAGCACACCACGACGTTCAAGAGCCGCAAGGTGGAGCTGCGCAAGCAGGCCTACGGTTCTGACGTCGAGGACCCGCTGTACGTCTTGGCCGGCCGCAAAGAGGGCTATGTGAAGTTCTACGACGAGTACCCCGACGAGGTCGCCGCGGGTAAGCGACCCCAGGGCTGAATCGCCTCACCGCATCGAGTGTGCGGCTGCCGTGGTGAAATCGCGGATTTCCCGCGTTGTACGGACACCCGAGGCGGCCACCGCACACTCGACGCCGTCGATCGTCATTCAGCAGGCAGTATGGAGGCGTGCGCGCAACGTCGGCGGCGTCAGCCGGCCAACACACCCTGTGCGGTCGCCCGGTCGCGGGTGA